>NZ_JAGMUF010000058.1:0-141886 GCF_019049125.1 Streptomyces sp. AC602_WCS936
GCCGACCCGAGAATCAGCGGCTACGAACTCTCTGCACGGCGCCCAGCTGACGTAACCAGACGCGAGTACCGATCAGTAGTTACGGGACAACGCTTAGGTGCCGCTGAGTGAGCTGCGGGTCCTTGGCGTCGTCTAGTTCGACCGCTTGAGCGGGGGGAGGTCGGCGCACAGGGCAGAGGGGAAGGCGGGTTCGATGCCGTGTACATCGGCGCATCCGCCCTTCGTACTGCGGGCGATCGGCTTCCAGCCCGACTTCTCGGCCCGGAAGAACCAGCGATCACTGTGGCTCGCCCCGCAGCCGGGACCGGCGCCCTCGGGGCAGGCCGGGCCCATGCGCGAGGAGACGTCGAACACCAGCCACTCTCCGTCGCAGCGCTCTTCGCCGCGGGAGGTGTGGTCCGGTACGTCGAGGGCTGTCACAGCCTGGTCGTAGGAGGCGGGGGTGCAGCCGGTGGGCGCGGGGTGGCAGCCGAGTTCACCGCACAGGCGCAGGTGCGGCAGGTCGGCGCCGTCCGCCGTGAACGTCGTGAAGTTGCCCACGGACAGTACACGGTGGCCGAGCGGGGACGGCAGCCGCACCTTCGCCGTGGCCGTCGCGGTCGTACGGCAGTCGGCGCGCGGCGTGCCGCCCGTCAGGGCGGAGAACGTCACCTGCACCCACACGGTGCGATCCGACGTGTCGGTGACGACCGCCTTCACGTCGCGCGCGCACGTCTTCCCGCCGCCGGGCACCTCGGCGTCGACGCTGAGCGTGCGCCGGTCGTCGGCGAGCCGGGCAGCGGTCACCCTGAACGGCGCGAGCGTCTGCCAGCGCGGCGACTCCGTCGGCTCCGTCGGAGTCGCCGCGCCGTCGGAACCGGCACGGAGCGTCCCGCAGGCGCCGAGCACCAGCACGCCGACAGCGCTCAGCAAAACGACCGTGAGCAACGGTCTTGTACGCCCCATGTATCCCGCCCCCGACGTTTTCGGTCCACGGTGACTATAGAGCGACGCGTGCACGTCAGGCGTCGGGCGTCGTCCCCTCCGTCGGTTTCAGCGGCAGCTCCGCCCATACCGTCTTCCCCAGCGGCCGGCGCGGTGTCCAGCCCCAGCGCAGGGCCAGGACGTCCACGAGGAGCAGTCCGCGGCCCGACTCCCCTTCGGGGCAGCGCGAGGGCGGTGCGGCGGGCGGACATCGGTTCGTGGCAGCGTCCGCCACCTCGATGCGGACCAGTTCCGCCGCCTCATCCGCAGCGAGCCGGACGCTGACGGTGCGGCCGAAGACGCGGCCGTGCTGCACGGCGTTCGCCGCGAGTTCACCGACGACGAGGGCGACGGTGCAGGACACGTCCGACGCCGGTGCGTGGCCCAGGGCCTCCATCCACCGGACGGCGTGGTGCCGGGCCAGCTGGGCACCTCTCGGGGTCGAGGGGAACTGGGCGGTGAGGTCGGCTCCTGGTGCGGAGGTTTCTGGCAGCACGGTCGGTCCGTTTCATTCGGTCGAGTCGTCACGTTCCGTGCTCAAGCATCGACCGATCGTCATACCCTCAACAGGGGGCACAGCCTTACCTTTCAGGACGTAAGGAACGGAAGTGAAGCCTTGGTCAAGGGAATTGATCCCAGCGAGTCGATGGCCAGCCTGTTCGGGGCGCGGGTACGCAGACTCCGGATCGCGGCCGGGCTCACCCAGGCCCAACTCGGTGAGCTGACGCATGTGGTGAGCACCCGGATCACGCAGATCGAGCGGGCGTCCGGGGCCAAACCGACGCTGGAGCTGGCGCGGGCGCTGGACGCGGCTCTCGGTGCGGAGGATCTGCTGGTGGAGCTGTGGCCGTACGTGTACCGGGAGGCGTTTCCGGACTGGTCGCGCGCGTTCATCGCCCACTCGGAACGGGCGGTGTCCGTCCGGCAGTACGCGGCGCATCTGGTGCCCGGTCTGTTGCAGACGGAGGAGTACGCGCGGGCCGTGCTGAGCCTCGGCATGACGCTGAACGGCGCCGAACACTTGGAAGAACGGGTCGCCGCCCGCATGGGGCGGCAGGAGCGGCTCACGGCTCCCGGGCGGCCGGAGCTGTGGGTGGTGCTCGACGAGGCGGTGCTCAAGCGGCCGATCGGCGGGGGCGAGGTCATGCGGGCGCAGTTGGAGCGGCTGGTGGAGGCGGCGGCGGAGCCGCACATCAGGGTGCAGGTACTGCCGTTCGAGCAGGGCGGGCACGACGCGCTGGGCGGTTCGCTGACGGTTCTGACGCTGCCGGACGGCTCGGAGGTCGCCTACACGGAGGGCGCGCACTACGGCCAACTCGTCGAGGAACCGGCCGAGGTCGGGCACTTCTCCGGGACTTACGATCGGGTCCGGGCGGATGCCCTGCCCACAGTCATGTCGCTCGACATGATCCGGTCCGCGATGGAGGGCTACTACCGTGAAGCGAACGTTCCTTCCCGATCCGAACGGCGTCGCCTGGCGCAGGAGCAGCTACAGCAACCAGGAGGGCGGCGACTGCGTGGAGGTCGCCGACGGATTCACGGGCGTCGTGCCCGTTCGTGACAGCAAGGTTGCGGGCGGTCCCGTGGTCTCCTTCGGGGACGGCTCCTGGGCCGCGTTCATAAGTGAGGTCAAGGGCGGTCGTCGCCACCTCTGAGCCGGGCTGTGCTCCGGGTCCGCCGGTGCCTCGTTCGCGAGGTGCCGGTGGGCCACTGACCTCCCCAAAGAACCGGGGAAAGAACTACCCGCCCACCCACCCTCCCCGCGTCGATGCGCGCGTGTCACCCGTGCGGGTGACTGGCTTGCGGGTGCGGGATTCGGGCCGTTACGTTCGCCGCGAGAGCACACCACCGAACCCACAACAGAGCGGCCCCCGCCCAGGATTCGCCGTCCCGGACGAGGGCCTAACCGACCAGGAAGAAGACCCTTCCCGATGGCTGACTCGCAGTCTAACGCGCGCCTGCGCGCCGACGCCGGAGCACCGACCTCCGGTGTGATCCACGTACGCACCCGGCTGACGGCCGACTTCACCGTGATCTCCAACGCCCTCGCCCAGCGGCGCGGCAGCGCGGTCACGGTCGGCGTGGCCGTGTACATCCTGTCGTTGCCCACCGGTGCCCCCGTCACCATCGCCGCCTTGTGCGAGCACTTCAGCGAGGGCGAGATCCTGATCTCGCGCGCCCTGCGGGAGCTGGAGGCCGCCGGGTACCTGGAACGGCGACGCGAGCGAATGCCCTCCGGGCAGATCCGCACCCGGACGTACTTCTACGACGTGCCCGGTGACGACGGTCCGGACCGCCCGCCCACGCCACCGACGCCGCCCCTGCCCCGGCCCCGGGAACGGGAACGTGAGGTGGCGCCCAGCCCCGGTTCCACCCCCGCTCCCGGTCCCGAAGAGGCCGAGAGCCCGGTCCCCGCGCTCGCCGACGCCGATCCGGAGGCGGTCGCCGTGCTGTCCGCCCTGCGTCGGGTCGACGCTCGCCTCGTCCTCTCCGCACGGGAGGCCGCCTGCCTGGCGCCGGCCGTGACCGAGTGGCTGGCGGCCGGAGTGGGAGCACACGAGATCACCGAGCTGCTGACCGTACGGCTTCCCGACCGCTTCCGGGCACGCCCGGCGAGCTTCCTCGCGTTCCGCCTGCGGGAAACGCCGCTGCCCATGCCTCCCCCGCCGCCTCTCCCGCTGACCGTCGAGCGTCCGACCGTGCTGCCGTTCCAGACCTGCGACGGCTGCGAGCGTGCCTTCCGTGCCGAGGAGCCGGGGCACTGTCGGAGCTGCCGGGAGCACCACGTCGGGGAGCGCCTGCGTGCGGCCTGTTGAGCCGTCGGGCAGAGTGCCGTCCGGCCGGAGTTGCAGTCGACACTCCCTTCGTGGCTGAAGGGCAGGGCTGCGGCTCTAAGGTGGCGCCAGACGGGCGGCAGCACGAGAGTTGGGGGAACTGGTGGCAAGGCGGAGCAGCAGTGGCGGCAACGGCGCGGTCCGCATGGCGTTACGTGCGGTGTTGGCCGGCGTCACGGGCAGCGTGGTCGGTATTGCCGCGTACTCGATCAGCCAGACCGGCGGGCAGCGGCTGTCGGTCATCGTGGGCTGCCTCATCGGCGTCGCCGTGGCCCTCGGTCTGGAGCTGTACCGCAGGTCCGCTCAGCTGGCGGAGGTCCGCCTCGTACTTCTCGGCAACGAGATGCTGTTCACCACCAAGACGGACATGCGTCAGGCCGCTCAGCGGATGTTCTTCCAGGCCGCCACCCGGGTCGCCACCCGCCCGCTGGAGGACGGCAGCGGGAATCTGCGCGAGGCACTGGCCTCTCTCAAGGCGCTGTTCGACCTCTATCGGGAGCCCTTGGAGGGCCACGCGACGCCGCCTCCTCCTGCCAAGGGGGACTCGGTGTACGAACTGGCCCTGGACATCCTCAACTTCGAACTCGCGCCGTTTCTGGCCAAGTGGCACCCCAGCCTGAAGGAGTTCGAGGAGCGCCACCCCGACCGGGACGAGTCCGAGTGGCCGCAGAACGCCGCGTTCCGCGCGGAGCTCCGCCAACTGCAGGTGCGGCTGCGGCCGTACGTGATCGGGCTCGGGGAGATCGCCGGCATCCGTGATCCGGAGCGGCATCTGCGCCCTTCGGGCCGCTCCGCGCAGGCCCGTCCCACGGTGCCGCAGCAGGACGGGGCGCCGACCGGCCCGCGGGAATGAGGCCCCCGTGCGGTGACGGGGCGCTGCGGACTCGGTGTCGCATGATGGCGAGGTGACGATCTTCACCGTGCAGGAACCTCGTACGCCAGCCCCTGGCGACCAAGCAGATGACGCACCCCCCCCCATCGATTTTTCGGCCGTCGAGAGGGAGGGAACGGCCCGTCGGCTGATGGCTCCACGAGGAGGCGGAAATGAGTACGTCCGACGCCTCCGCACGGGAGTGGGACGTCTTCATCAGTTACAGCCGGTCCGACGCCGACAAGATCGGCGCGCTGGTGTCCGCGCTCCAGGCCCGCGACCTGCGCGTCTTCGTCGACGACACCGCCGTGGACGACTTCGCTTCCATCACCGCCACCATCACGGAAGCGCTGGCCCACTCCCGGATACTGCTCGCCCTGTACTCGGCGGACTACCCGCAGCGGCGAGCGTGCCAGTGGGAGCTGACCTACGCGTACCTGACCGGTCAGCGCGAGGGTGATCCCCGCCGGCGGACACTGGTGCTCAACCCCGAACCCGCTTCCGACCACGTGCACCCGGTCGAGCTGCGAGACGCCCGGCACTGGCCCTGGCCCACCACCCCCGAGGGGCTCGACCGCCTCGCCGCACGCGTGGCCGACCACGTGCGCACCGTCGCCACGATGATGGGAGGCGCGGCGGACGCGCCCGTCGTTCCGTGGCTGCCCGCGCCGGCCCGTACGGGCTCGTTCCGCTTCACCGGCCGCCTGCCCGAGCAGTGGCGCATCCACACGGCCCTCCACCGTCACCGTGCTCCGCTGGTCGCCCAGGCCGGCGGAGGACGCGGCGCGCAGCTGCGTGGCATGCCCGGGCTGGGCAAGTCGCTGCTCGCCCAGGAGTACGCCCTGCACTTCGGTTCGGCATTTCCCGGCGGCGTCTTCTGGTTCGACCTGCACCCGTACGAAGGGCGGCCCTCGGAGGCGATGGAGGCCTACACGGAACAGGTCTCCACCGTGCTGGCGGCCCTCCGGGTGACCGCCTCCACGTCCTCACTGCCCGGGCTGCTCAGCCACCTCGCGGTCGCGCTGGGAGAGCGCGATCTGCCCTGTCTGTGGGTGGCCGACGGCGTCCCCGACGGGCTCACCGCGGACCAGCTCAGTCTCCTGCGCGGGCCGCACCTGCTCACGGCCACTCTGATCACGACGCGGTCCCTGCGGTACTCGGCCTTCGCCGAGTGCGTCGACGTGGCCCCGTTGTCGGACGCCGACGGCTACCACCTCCTCACTTCCCGCCGAGCGCCCGAGGACGAGCTGGAACACGCTGCCGCGCTCGCGCTCGTCCGCGATGTCGGCGGGCATCCGGAGGCGCTGGATCTCCTCGCCGACCTCGCCGCCACCGGTGGCTTCGCCGACGTACGCAACCGGCTGCACGCCCACGGCCCCGACGTGCTGGCGACCCACCGACCGGCGGCCGGTACCGGCGCTCCGGCTCGCCGTCCCCTCGCCACGGCCTTGCTGGCACGGCCGCTCTCCGGCGCGGACCCGACGGACGACGTCCTGCGACTGCTCGCTCTGGCCTGTCCGGCACCGCTGTCCCAGTCGACTCTCGAGAACGTCCTGTCGTCCATCGGCCCCTATGCCCCGTGGGACGTGGGTGCCCTCGTCTCGGAGGCCGTGGAAGCTCTTCGCGGATCCGGCGCGCTGCGCCACGAGCCGCTGCGCGACCGGTCCTGGACCATCCATCCGCTGCTCGCCCGAGCCGTGCACCGCCATGACAGGAACGGGGCCCGTCAGGAAGACCTCCGTCGAGTGCTCCTGCACATGCTCGTTCCGGGCACCTCCGCCCCGGCCGGGCTCGCGCCCACCGCCTCGGTCGCCGCTCGTCCCAGCCCGCTGGAACGAGCGGCTGCCTTCGATCTCCAGGTCGAGCTGGTCACCCGAGTCGGTGTCCAGCCGCTTCCCCGGGAGCACGGGTCCCTGCGAGAAGCGCTGACCTCCCTCCACTCACTGTTCGCCACGACACGCGAGCTGCTCCACCGAGTCGCGACCGAAACCGCCATCCCGCTGACCCTCCCCGCCGTCGCCGCGCGGCTGACCAACACCCATCTGCGTCCCTTCCTCACCACTTGGCACCCAGCGCTTCAGGAACATGAAGCGACTCGACCGCCGGACGTCAGCCCCGTCGAGCATGAAAGGAACTGGAAACGCTCCCCCGAAATGCGTGCGGACCTGGCCGGGCTGCAAGAGCCGCTCACGTCCGTCGCCGAAGAACTCGCAGCCCTGTGCGGCGTCGACCTCCTGGCTCCTTCTTCACCCCCTGAGTGAGCTGCGGCTCAGCCCAGGCTTGCCAGCAGCTCGTTGCACGCCTGCTCGCAGCGTCGGCACGCTTCCGCGCAGACCCGGCAGTGTTCGTGCGTGTCGGCGTGGGTGGCGCACTCGTCGGCGCACGCTTTGCAGACGGTGGCGCAGGCCTGCAGGACGGCTCGCGTGATGTTGGCGTCGTAGCCCGTGTGCCGGGACAGGACCGACGCGGTGGCGTTGCAGACGTCGGCGCAGTCCAGGTCCGTGCGGATGCACTTGGTGAGGTCGCCGACCATGCCCTCCGAGAGGCAGGCGTCCGCGCACGCGGTGCACGCCTGTGCGCAGGCGACGCATTCCTCGATGCACCTGGCCATGGCCTCCCGGTCCACCCCGCCCAGGTCGGCGGGGTAGGTGCGGAGCATGTCGTTGACGGTGGTGGTCATGGCGGCTCTCCTCGGGTTCGGATCGGTCGATGCCTGCCGGGTATCACCCCGCCGCGTGGCACAAACGGCTGAGCCGGACCGGCCCGTATATACGTGCCTCCAGCACCCATCTCCCGCCCCGGATAACGGTCCGATCTCACCAGCTGGGACTTCCGCTGGTCACGGGCCGTGATGTGAGATAGGCCACTAAACGTTTGGCAAAGACGTGGTAGAACTGCGCAACCCCGCAGGTGAATCGACAGAACGTCGCACCGCGGAAGGTCGGCCTGCACGCGCACCACAGCCCGGGACGATCACGGTCCGAAGCCGGGCCGTGATGCACGGGTTCGCTCATCGGACAACGAAGTTCGCTCAGAGACCGCTCATCCGGCGAGAGTCCCCAGCCCGCCACCCCCGCGTCATCGAGGTAGCCAGTGTCACTCGAATCCGTCACCCAGTCCGTCGACGAAGCCGTCAGCGGATTCTTCGAGCCCATAGCCAAGTGGCTCGGGGAGGTCGTCTTCTACGCCGTTCCCGTCGGCGGGACCGACCTCCCCCTCATCGTCGCCTGGCTCGTCGTCGCCGGACTGGTCTTCACCGGCTGGTTCGGGCTCATCCAGTTCCGCAAGCTCCGGCTCGCCGTCGACGTCGTGAGAGGGAAGTACGACGAGAAGGGGTCGGCCGGTGAGGTCAACCACTTCCAGGCGCTGACCGCCGCCGTCTCCGGCACCGTCGGACTCGGCAACATCGCGGGTGTGGCCGTCGCCGTCTCCATCGGCGGTCCCGGTGCCACGTTCTGGATGATCCTGTGCGGCCTGCTCGGCATGGCCACCAAGTTCGTCGAGGTCACCCTCGGCGTGAAGTACCGCGAGGTGCACGCCGACGGCACCGTGTCCGGCGGCCCGATGCACTACCTGCCCAAGGGCATGAGCGAACGCTTCGGCAAGAACGGCAAGACGTTCGGAAAGGTACTGGCGGTCCTCGCCTCCTTCCTGATCCTTTTCTTCGGCCTCTTCGGCGGCAACCTCTTCCAGGTCAACCAGTCCTACGCGCAGCTGGTCTCGGTCACCGGCGGCGAGGACGGCGCGCTCGGCTCCTCCGCCGGCGCCCTGTTCTTCGGCATCCTGATCGCCGCGCTGGTCGGCATCGTGCTCCTCGGCGGCATCCGCTCCATCGCCAACGTCACCAGCAGGCTCGTGCCCGCCATGGCCGGCATCTACATCGTCGCGTGCCTGATCGTCATCCTGGTCAACATCACCGCCGTCCCCGACGCCGTCGTCTCCATCGTCGAGGGCGCCTTCAATCCCGAGGGAGTCGCCGGCGGTGTGCTCGGCGCGCTGATCATCGGCTTCAAGCGGGCCGCCTTCTCCAACGAGGCGGGCCTCGGCTCCGCGCCGATCGCGCACTCCGCGGTCAAGACCAAGCATCCCGCCAGTGAGGGCCTGGTCGCGCTGCTGGAGCCCTTCATCGACACCGTCATCGTCTGCACGATGACCGCACTGACCATCGTCATCGCCAACCCCGCCAGCTGGGGCGAGGCCCGCGCGGGCGAGGACATCGGCGGCGTCACGATCACCTCCGACGCCTTCGAGACGGTCCTGCCCTGGTTCCCGTACATCCTCACCGTCGCGGTGCTGCTGTTCGCGGTCTCCACGGTGCTGACCTGGGGTTACTACGGCCTCAAGGCCTGGACGTACCTCTTCGGCCGCAGCCGGGCCAGCGAGGTGACCTACAAGGTCGTCTACACGCTCTTCGCCGTCGCGGGCTCGCTGCTGACCCTGCAGACCCTGATCAGCATGGCCGACGCCTTCCTCTTCACGCTCGCCGTCATCAACATCGTCGGCCTCTACCTGCTCGCGCCGGTCGTCAAGCGGGAGCTCAACAGCTTCCTGGAGTACGTCCGCGCCCGGAAGGCCGGTGGGAGCACCGGGGACGGCGACGACGACCAGGAGTCGGCGAAGACCACCGTCTGACCGCCTCACGCGGCCCGGCTCCGGAACGGCCCAGTGCTCACCTCGCGCCTTGGTGAGTACTGGGCCGTTCGCCATGACGGGCGGGCGGGTTCGCGACGAGGTGGCGCGGGTCGGTGGCCCGGTTGATCGCCGACTCGACGGCCGCCACCCGGTCGGCGAGCAGGCCGAGGGCGGCCACGGCGCGGGTGAGGGGGTCGTTCTCGGGGCCGCCGGGGGCCTGGGTGCGGACGTACGCCGCCTTCAGCTCCGCCCAGCGGGCGGACTGGCCGGCGGTCAGCGCGCCCCGTAGCTCGGCGAGCCTCAGCAGGTTGGCCTCGGCGCCGGTGGTCAGGGTCTGGGCCTCGGCCGTGTAGTGGTCGTCGAGCAGGGCGGACAGCTCGGTGTCGTTCATGACCGGCTGGATGCGCTGGGCGATCTTGTTCATGTTGCGGTAGGAGCCCTGGAGCCGGAAGGGCGGCTCGGTGCGGGTGGCGTCCGACTGGGCGGCCGAGGCGATGTACGCGGCGTTGACCGCGAGGACGGTCTCGCGGGCCGTGAGCAGATGGCGCAGGACGGCCGTGATCCGGTCCAGCTCGGCGGGCTCGTACGGGTGGGTCAGCCGGTCGGCGCGCGCGGCCGGGTCGCCTCCGGCCAGCCGGAGCAGCAGCTCCAGGTGCGCGCGGTCGCGGCCGGCGAGCGGGGCGAGGACCGGGTTGGCGGTCAGGGCGTTCTCGACGAAGCTGGCGGCGAAGACGTCCCGCTTGCCGGTCAGTACGTCGCCGAGATTCCACACGTCGGCGCGGTTGGCGAGCATGTCGGGCACCTGGAAGCGGCTGCCCGACTCGGTGTACGGGTTGCCCGCCATGCACACCGCGAACCGTTTGCCGCGCAGGTCGTAGGTGTGCGCCTCGCCGTCGCGCACGCCCTCGACGCGGCGGGTGGCGTCGCACAACGGGATGAACTTCTGGAGGAGTTCGGGCGAGGTGTGCTGGATGTCGTCCAGGTAGAGGAGGGTGTTGTTGCCCGCCTCGAGAGCGAAGTTGATCTTTTCCACCTCCTGCCGGGCGGTGGCGTTCGGGGCCTCGGCCGGGTCGAGGGAGGTCACCGTGTGGCCCAGCGCCGGGCCGTTGACCTTCACCAGCAGCAGGCCGAGCCGGTCGGCGACGTACTCCACGAGGGTCGTCTTGCCGTAGCCCGGCGGGGAGATGAGCAGCAGCAGACCGCCGGTGTCGGTGCGCTTGGCGTCGCCCGTGGTGCCGAGCTGCTTGGCGAGGCTGTCGCCGATCAGCGGGAGGTAGACCTCGTCGATGAGCCGGCTGCGCACGAACGCCGACATCACGCGCGGCCGGTGCTCGTCCAGGCGGAGGCGGCCGCGCTCGGCGGCGACCAGGGCCGCGCGGCGACGCTGGTAGGCGCGGTGGGCGGGGACCTCGCGGACGCGGAAGTCGCTGGTGCGGGAGAGGAGTTCGTCTATCCGGACGGTCAGGGCCCGGTCGTCGCCGTGGATGCGGGGGTGGGTGCCGAGCAGGCCGGTGACGGTCTCGGTCAGGGGTGCGTCCGACTCGTAGCGGGGCAGTCCGGGGCAGAGTTCGGCGGCCACCGCCTCGGCCAGGTCGCCCGGGGCGAGGTCGGTGCCGGTCGCGGTGGTGTACGACGTCAGCCACGCCTCGACGAGTTGTCTGCGGGCGGCCGGGTCGGTGAGGGCGGTCAGGTCGTCGTCGTAGGCCGAGTCGCCCGCCGTACGGCGGAACTTGTCGAGCAGGGTCCGGGTGCCGGCGCTGATCACGAAGCCGTCGGGGGCGGAGGTCAGTTCCTCGAAGAGGTAGGCGGCCGCCGCGCGGGTGCCGATCGCGGTGGCCAGTTCCTCCTCCAGGTCGGCGATGGCGGGGGCGAGTCCGAAGGTGTCGCGGGCGCGGGCCAGGGAGACGGCGCGGCGGGTCCAGGCGTCGCGCTCCCCGGCCGTCGTGCCGTGCGCCCAGTAGAGCTGGGCGGCGGCACGGGCGGACGGCTCGTGGCGCAGGAGCCCGGCACCTTCGTGCAGACGCAGGAGGGCGGCGAGGATCAGGGCCGCGTCGTGGTCGTGCACACCGCGCTCGTAGCCCTCGTCGTAGGCCTCCTGGGCGGCCTGCCGGACCAGGGCGGGCAGGTCGTCGGCGGTGGCGAGGGCGGCCGGGCCGTGCTCGTCGAGGAGGCGGGCGGCGAGGTGCTCGGCGCGGTAGACCTCCGGTGACTCCGAGGGCAGCGGGCGGTCCCAGTAGGGGCGGGTCGCGGCGAACTCGGGGTCGGTGACCGGGGCGCGGTAGTCCGTGCCGGTCAGGGCGAAGGCCAGGCCGTCGCCCTGGGGGACGAGGGTGAGGTCGAGGGACTGGGTGCCGACCGCGAAGCGGTGGCCGCCCAGGCGGACGGTGCGGCCGCCGTCGGCGTACAGGTCGGTGCGGTCGCGCAGTGCGCGCAGGGCCTGCTGCCGGGCGGACTTCAGGCGGCCGTCCAGTTCCTCCGCCCTGATCTCGTCGCCGAGTGAGCGCAGTTCGTCTGCCGTGCGGCGGACCTTGGCGGGCATCGGGTCGGAGGTGAAGTACGTGGTGACGGCGTCCGCGTCGGCGAGTGCGGACGCCCGGCGGGCGATCGTGGCCAGCACCCGGTCGGCGGAGTCGGCCAGGCGCTCGGCGCGGCGGGCGCGGGCGTCGGCGAGGGTCTGTTTGCGGGCGGAGAGCGCCTCGTGGACCTCGTCGCGCTTGTCGGCGAGTTCGGCGAGGAAGTCGTCGGACTCGGCGAACCGGGACTCCAGGTTCTCCACCCGCACGAGCAGGCGGGCCAGCTGCTCGTCGCACTCCTCGGGGGTGCCGGCCGCCGCGAGGGCGCCGGTGACGGCCTGGCCGAGCAGCGCGAACTCGGCGGCGAACTCGGCCCGGCCCTCGCGGTCCCCGAGCGCCCGGCGGCGGCCGTCCAGCGTGGCACGGGCGCGGTTGACGCCTCCCAGGACCTCGGCGATCCGCTCCAGGACGGAGGTGCGGACGGTGGCGTCACCGATGTCGAGGCCGGAGACGACGTCGGTGACCGTGCGCAGGTTCTCGGCGAGCTCGTCGAGGCGGGCCGCGACGGGCTCCGCCTCGGCGACGGTGGTGATCGCCTCGGCGTCGGCGACGAGCTGCTCGACGTCGGCCCGGTGGTCGGCGAAGGCGTCCTCGTGCGCCAGGTGGGTCACGGCGCGCTGGGCGAAGGAGGCGAGGTCGCGTTCGACGTCCGCGGCCAGCTCGTCGACGCGGCCGGTGTCCGCGTACCGCATGTCCTTGAGGGTGAGCAGCCGGCCCTGCGCCTGGCGGAGTTCGGTGAGTCCGGAGACCCATGCGGCGGCGGAGCGCGGGGTCTCGCCGCGCAGGCGTCGTACGACGGTGGTGACGCGGGCCGTCGCCGCGGTGAGCGCGTCGGCCGCCTGCCGGGTGAGTGCCTGGACCGTCTCGAACTCGGCCAGCACCTGTTCGGCGGTCACCCGCACCTGCGTGAGCGGCTCGTGCAGGGCGCCGAGGTCCGGTTCGGACAGCCAGTGGTGGATGTCGGCGGTCCGCACGCAGGCCGCGACCAGCGCCTCGTACACCTCGCCGGTCGGGGTGGTCTCAGCGACCGCGCGGGTGACGGACAGGCAGTCGGAGATGCCGCGCACCAGGTCGGGGTTGCCGACCCGGGCGAGCGGACCGGTGCCGGCCGGGCGGGCGGCGGCGTGGGTGTCGGAGACGTACGGGGAGGCCCACCGCTGGACGGGGTGCACGCGCTGCGGCTCGGCGCCGGCCGCCCGCAGGGTGAGGAGGGTGCCGTCGTCGGACAGTGCCCAGCCGTGGCAGGTCAGCGGGGCGGCGACCTCCTTGCGGATGACGTTGTAGGGCAGGAGCAGATGGCGGCCCGCCGCGCGGGCGTGGAAGGCGAAGAGGACGTCCTCGCCGTTCGGTGAGCGGACCGTCCGCTCGAACTCCATGCCCTCGGTGTCGACGCCGTCGAACGTCCGGTGGGTGCCGGTGGCCAGGCAGTAGCCGCCCGCGAAGACGATGCCCTGGTCCTCGGGCAGCCGGCGGCAGGCCCGCCCGATGCCGTCGAGGCGGACGGCGGTCCTGGTGAGGGTGTTGAACACCAGGTAGCGGTGGGCGTCCTCCTTGTAGGGGCGGACGTCCACGAGGATCAGGGCGCCCACGCGCGCGTACGCGATGTGCGCGTCGGCGAGGGACTGGAGCGGCTCGTCGACCGGCTCGGCGTACACGCCCTCGTCCGTGTCGGTGTCGTCCTCGGCCTTGACGGTCAGGGTGCCGTTCAGCGTCTCGACGAACACCTCGCCCTCGATGGAGACGTGCGGGTGGCGGCCCAGGACGTGGTCCTCGCGGGTCGTCACCGTCCAGGTGAAGTCGTGGGCGGGCGCCAGGACGTGGTCGCGGTCGCCGCGGGCGTCCAGGAAGGACGCCCGGCCGTCGTCGGTCAGCTCCCAGCGCAGGACCCTGATGTCGTCCGCCTTCTCGCCGGTCCGGAAGACGGCGAGCAGCTTGTCCTCGACGCGGCTCAGGCGCAGGAGCCGGGCCTGGTGGAAGTAGCGGTGCAGGGCGGCGAACTCGCGGACGAAGGCGGGGTCGTCCAGCAGGCCGGGCACGGCGTCCTCGGGCAGCCGGTCCAGGGTCCGGTCGTGCAGGGCGAGGACGTCGCCGACGGCGGTGTCGGGGCCCCGGCCGGGGACGGTGTTGTAGCCGAAGAGCAGGACGTCGCCGACGGACACGAGGTCGCGCGGCACGCACGCCGACCCGGTGCGCAGTTGCTCGGTGCCGGCCAGTTCCAGGCGCAGGGAGCCGAACTCCTCGACGCGGCGGGCGTTCAGCGCCTCGGCGCGGCGGGCGAGTTCGGCGGCCTGCGCGGTGAGGCGGTCGCGCAGCACCTCGTACGTACCCGTGTCCAGGGCGGTGGTCATGAAGTCCCTCTCAGGAAGTCCCTCTCAGGAGGCCTACTCGGGAAGGCCTGCTCAGGAAGTCGGAAAGAGCGGTCGTGGAGCCGCCGCCCCCCGCGCGGCGGCTCCACGACCGCGGTCGGTCAGCCCTTGGCACTGCCGTTCACGGCGGCCGTCAGCCGGGTGTCGGCCAGACCCAGCTCACCGGCCTTGCCGAGCAGCTGCTCCAGGGCCGCGGAGTCGGCGCCGCCCGACTTCATGAGCTTCATCAGCAGGGTGGACACGGTCAGGTTCTGCACGTCGGCCGTGGAGACCGAGCCGAGGACCCGGCCGAGGTCGTCGGTGAAGCTCGACGTCCCGTCCAGCCAGGGCTTCGCCAGCGCCTGGGCGGTCTCGGAGTGCTGCACGAAGCCGTCGACTCCCTTGCCGAGGGCGATCGCCCCGACCAGCCGGTCGAAGAAGACCGACTCGCCGCCGACGATGTCGATGTCGGCGTTCTCCAGCCCGGTCGCGAGGACCGTCGCCTGCGCCTCGGCCACCTGCCGCTGGACGTCCAGCCCGGCCAGCCGGACCTCCTTCTCGGCCTCCAGCCGCAGCCGGTACTCCTCGTGGCCGCGGGACGCCTCGTCCAGCGCGGCCATCGCCGCCGCCTTCTCGGTGAGACCGGCCGCCTCCGCCTTCAGCTTCTCGCCGACGGCGGCGGCGTCCGCGAGCGCCTTGGCCTTGGCGCCCTCGGCCTCCGCCAGGGCCTTGGCCTTGGCGCCCTCGGCCTCCGCCAGCAGCCGGGCCTCGGTGGCCCCCGCCTCGGCACGGCCGGCCTTCTCGACGACCTCGGCCTCCTTGTCGCGGACCTGGACCTCGGCCAGCCCCGGGGCGGCGCTCTCCGCCTGGACGCCCTCGGCGAGCCGCAGCTTGGCCCGCGCGTCGAGGTCGGCGCTCTTCAGGCGGGCCTCGGCGAGCGTGAGTTCCTCGGCGGCACGGTGGGTGGCGGCCTGTTCGGCGGCCTCGGCGGCCTTGATGTCCTTGACCAGCCGCTCCTGCGCCTCGGCCTCGGCGGCGATGACGACGGCCTGCCGCTGCCGCTCCGCCTCCTCCACGGCACGCAGCTTCTTGATGGCCTCCTCCTGCTCGGCGACCGTGCGGTCCACCGCCACCCGCTCGCGGATGACGTCGGCGATCTCCCGCTTCTCCGCCTCGACCTCCTTCTCGGCGGCGATCCGCGTGAGCTGCGTCTCCCGCTCCCGGGCGATGACCTCCAGGAGGCGGTCCTTCTCGATGCGCTCGCTCTCGACGGCGATGACCCGCTCGCGGTTCTTCTGCGCGACCGCGACCTCGCGTCCCTGGTTCTCGCGCTGGATGCCGAGCTGCTCCTCGGTCTTGAGGAAGGCCGACTGCGCCCGCAGCCGCTCCTCCTCCACCACCCGTGCCGTCTCGGCCTCTTCCCTCGCCCGGACGGTCTCGATCTCCCGCTTCTGCTTGCTCTCGGCGTCGACCTGCCGGCGCTCCAGCTCCAGGATGGCCTCCCGGGCGTCGACGTTCTGCCGGGTGATCTCCTTCTCCTCGGTGCGCTGGGCCTCGTTGGTGCGCACGTGCTCCACGGCCGTCAGCTCGGTGATCTTCCGGATGCCCTGCGCGTCCAGGACGTTGGCCGGGTCGAGCTGGGTGAGCGGCGTCTGCTCCAGGTAGTCGATCGCCGCGTCCTCCAGGTGGTACCCGCTGAGGTCGACGCCGATGACCTCGATGATCCGGAACCGCAGCTCCTCGCGCTTGGTGTAGAGATCGGTGAAGTCCATCTGCTTGCCGACGGTCTTCAGCGCCTCGGAGAACTTCGCGTGGAACAGCTCCTGGAGCGTGTTGCGGTCACTGGCCCGTGCGGTGCCGACGGCCTGGGCCACCTTGACGACGTCCTCGGCGGTCTTGTTCACCTTGACGAAGAACGAGATGCGGATGTCCGCACGGATGTTGTCCCGGCAGATCAGCCCTTCCTTGCCGGCCCGGGTGATCTCGATCGTCTTCACCGAGATGTCCATCACCTCGGCCTTGTGCAGCACCGGCAGCACGACCTGTCCGGTGAAGGTCACGTCGACCTTGCGCATCTTGGAGACGATCAGGGCCTTGCCCTGCTCCACCTTGCGGAAGAGCCGGGCCACGACGAACAGCACGGCGGCGGCGAGCAGGAGACAAACGAGCACGCCGATGCCCAGGGTGTAATCCATAGGGAGTCCTCTGAGTCTGCGAAGTCAGCGGAGTGGTGAGCGCGGATCAAGTGGAGTAAGCGAAGAGTCGGCGCCTCCGTGAAGAGGCGGAGCGGCCCGTTCGGCTACGGGCGGAGGCGTCCGGTGCGACGCGCGTCGGCCACGGCTCAGCCGCGGCGGCGGCTACTGCCGGGGTCGTACGGGGCTGCTGCCGGGCCGTACGGAGCCGCCTGCGGGGCCGTACGGGGGACCGGCCGCCGGGGCGTGCCGCCGAGGGGACCGAGGGCCCGTGCGGAGACGTCGTCGATCCGTGCCACGTCCTCACCCCCCGATGCGGTCCCCGGGCCCCGGTGCCTACGCCCGTTGCCGGGCCCTGGCACCAGGGCCGTCCCCCTGTTGCTGCCGCCCTCATCCTGACCGAGGCACGCCACGCTCCGCATTGCCGTGTTACGGCAATCTTGACGCCTTCTTGATGCCTGCTTCGGCGCGCGCTGCGCCGCCGCCGAGGCAGCACGACACCTCGTTCCGAACAGGTGGGCCTCCGACGTTTCCGGCCGGTGCCGGACGCCCTCAGCCCGCCCTCGCCCCGCCCTCCGGCGCCCCCTGCTCGCCCAGCCACCGCGCCAGTTTGCCGCGGCGGCCGACGGCGCGCAGGCGGCGTTCCGTGGCCTCGCGGACCGCGGGCGTGGTGATGAGGAGGAGTTCGTCGTCGGTGCGCAGGGCGGTGTCGCGGTCGGGGACGAGGGTGATGCCGTCGCGGACGATCAGGGTCAGCACGGTCGGGCGCGGCAGGCGGAGTTCGGCGACGGTGACGCCGTGCAGGCGGGAGCCCGGGGGGATGGAGACGGTGAGCAGGTCGGCGTCCAGGACGTCGAGCGGGGCCGTCTCGACCTGGATCTCGCGGAGGGTGTCCGGGCGGGTCAGGCCCAGGTGGCGGGCGACGGCGGGCAGGGCGGGGCCCTGGATGAGGGTGAAGAGGACGACGAGGACGAAGACGATGTTCAGTACGTCGGCGGCGCCGTCCACCCCTTCGACGATCGGGAAGGTCGCCAGGACGATGGGGACCGCCCCGCGCAGGCCCGCCCAGGAGATGAACGCCTGTTCGCGCCAGGGGATGCGGAAGGGGAGGAGGCAGAGGGCGACGGAGACCGGGCGGGCGGCCAGGAGGAGGACCAGGCCGACGGCGAGGGCGGGGAGGATCGCGGAGGGCAGTTCGCTGGGGTCGACGAGCAGGCCCAGCATGACGAACAGGCCGATCTGGGCCAGCCAGCCGGCGCCCTCCGCGAAGGAGCGGGTGGCGGCGCGGTGGGGGAGCTTGGCGTTGCCGAGGACGAGGCCGGACAGGTAGGCGGCGATGATGCCGCTGGCGTTCGCGGCACCGGCGGCGGCGAAGGCGATGATGCCGAAGCCGACCGTGGCGAGCGGGTAGAGGCCGGTGGCGGGGAGGGCGATGTGGCGCAGGGCGGCGGCGCCCAGGCGCCCGATCAGTACGCCGAGGGTGCCGCCGACCACGAGCTGGTAGAGCAGGTTGCCCAGGACCGGGGCGGGGCCGGGCAGGTCGCCCGCGGTGGTGGTGGAGAAGATCAGCACCAGGATGATGGTGGGGGCGTCGTTGAAGCCGGATTCCGCCTCCACCAGGCCGGTCACCTTCTGCGGGAGCGGCAGTGAGCGCAGTACGGCGAAGACGGCGGCGGCGTCGGTCGAGGAGACGATGGCGCCCAGCAGCAGGGCCAGATGCCAGTCCATGCCGAGCAGCCAGTGCGCGCCGGCGGCGGTCACCGCGACGGAGACGGCCACCCCGGCGGTGGCCAGCACGCCGGCCGGGGCGAGCAGGCGTCTGACGTCGCTCCACCGGGTCGTCAGTCCGCCCTCGACCAGGATGACCGCCAGCGCGGCGGTGCCCAGCGCCTGCGCCAGCTGGGCGTCGTCGAACTCCAGCCCCAGCCCGTCCTCCCCCGCGATCACGCCGACCGCGAGGAAGAGGAGCAGGCTGGGCAGCCCGAGGCGGTGCGCTGCACGGGCGGCGGCGATGCTGGCCAGCAGCACCGTGCCGCCGACGAGGAGGGTGAGATAGAGGTCGGCCAGGGTCATCGGCCGGGTCCCGGGAGGTGCGGGAGGGGCAGGGCGGGACGGTGGGTGGTGGCCGGCCCCGGAGCGGGGCGGCGCGTGGTGGCCGGTCCGGGAACGGGGCGGCGCGTGGTGGCCGGTCCGGGAACGGGGCGACGCCTGGTGGCCGGTCCGGGAACGGGGCGGCGCGTGGTGGCCGGTCCGGGAACGGGGCGGCGCGTGGTGGCCGGTCCGGGAACGGGGCGACGCGTGATGGCCGGTCCGGGAACGGGGCGACGCGTGATGGCCGGTCCGGGAACGGGGCGACGAGGGCCACCGGAAGCAGGGGCAGGAACGGAGCGTCCGACGACCGGGGCCCGGGTGGCCGCAGGAACCGAGAATCGCCGGTCAGCGAGGCCCCGGGCGGGGCGGTGGGCGGCGACCGGCCCGGGAGCGGGGCGGTGGGTGGCGACCGACCCCGCAACGGGACGGAGAGAGGCGACCAACCCCGCAACGGGACGGAGAGAGGCGCCGGGAGTCGGGGCAGGAACGGAGCGTCCGCTGACCGCGGCCCGGGGGGCCGGAGCCGGAACCGAGGATCGCCGGTCAGCGGGGCCAGGAGCGAGGTGGTGGGTGGTGGGTCGGGCGGCTGCGGCGGTGTGGGTCGAGGAGTTCCGCGGCGATGCCGGCCATGACCAGGCCGGTGGCGATGAGCAGGCCGTGGGCGAGGAACAGGCCGGAGCCCAGGACCGCCAGCGCGGTGGCGAGCAGCAGCCAGGCGCGCGGGGGGTGGTACTCGCGCGGGCGGCGGGGACGGCCCGCCTCCAGGGCGTCGGCGAACCGGGGGTCCTCGCGGTGCAGGTGGTACTCGATCTCGCCGAGTCGCTGGTCGTCGGGTCCGGGCACGGTGTCCTCCTCCCGGCGCGGGGCCCGGTGCGGGCGACGCGGTCGGTCGGGCGGGCCATCTGCTCTCCTTGCGGGTGGGTACGCCACGATCACACCAGGGCGAGGGGGCGCCGCCGCGCATACGTGGCCGGTTCGCCCCGGTCCGGTAAGGCCGGCGCCGGCCCGGGGGGAGTGGCTCGGCTCCAGGATCGCCGTCCGCGACGGCGGGCACCATCCGGTACGGAGCCCAGAAGCGGGCGTACGAGACCTGTAGGGCGTCCGCGCGGCGCGGCGCCGGGCGATGCGTCAGTCGACGTAGGACTCCAGCGTGCCGCGACGCCGGACGTCGAGGGTCGCGCAGTGGAACGAGCCGCCGAACGGCGCGTAGTGCAGGAGGTCGCAGGGGACGGGCTCGAAGCCCCAGCGTTCCAGGGCCCGCAGCATGCCGGTGTGGTGCCGGTCGGCGACGACCCGCTCGCCGTCGATCACGAGGACGTTCATGCTGAGCCACTTCCCGCACATCGAGGTGACCTTGAGCATGCGGTCGGGGATCGGGTCGGGCTCGGGGGCGGTCAGGACGTCCCAGGAGGCGAGGGCGTCGGGCAGGCGGTCGGGATCGACGTACTCCGGGTTGACCAGCACCTTGCCGGGCGCCAGCGGCATGAACGTCGTGTCGATGTGCATGGGCGTACGGCAGCGGCTCTCGATCTCGTGGATGCGGTAGCCGGGGCCGAGGTGGCGGCGCAGCCACTCGATGCCCATGCCGTTGGTGACGTTGCTGCGGGTGACGAAGAGGTCGCGTCCGGCGCGGACGAAGTCCGCCGCGTCGAAGACCGGCTCGAACTCGGTGAGGACGTACCGCATCGGCTCGCCCGGCTTCGGGATGCGGAAGTCCGGGTCGAAGAGCTCGTCGGTGAGCTGGGGCTTGGGGGCGGCGGTCCAGCGTGCGCCGCGGCGGAACCAGTCCTTGAGCAGCGGACGGTAGGAGTGGGTCTCGAAGTAGCGGCACGGCCAGGCCATCGGGGTCTCGATGATCTCGTCGCCGATCACCAGGAGGCAGTCGCGCGGGCAGGTGTTGCAGAAGCCGCGGGACGACCAGTCCGGGGTGCTGAAGCGCTGCCGGTGGTCGACCGCCTCGGGGCGGGTGACCGTGACGCCGAGGGACTCCAGGAGGGTGACGAACCCGTCGAGTTCCTGCTGGGCCCGCTCGATCAGGACGCGCGGGTAGCGGAACCCGGCGGCCAGTCCCTGCAGGCGGGCCGCCCACGGGGGGACGTTGCAGGTCACGACCGGATGGTCGGAGGGGATGGTCGCGCCCTCCAGCCGTCCGACGACGACTTCCTCCAGCGGGTCCCACTCGTTGTGGGACCCGACCGGTGAGACGGCGGGTTCCGCCGCCTCCGTGACACCGACACCGGGTTCCTGCGCCACCGCCATGACTGACCGCTCTCGCTCGACACGGCTCCGTGACGTACTCGGTGCCCCGAACCGGGCCGACGACACCGCTGTTTCCGCGAAGCTTGCTCCATCTATCGTTTCTCGATAGATTTCCATCGCGGTTCGATTGGTTCGATTGGTTCGATGGGCTCGATGGGCTCGATTGAAGGAGGGGTGATGGGGCGACTGATGACGCTCGCACTGCGCGGTGTGCTGGTGGTGCTGATCGCCGGAGCGGCGTTCGTCCAGGGGGTGCTGATCTGGCTGCTGGCGGCCGGCACCGGTGATCCCGACGCCGCCCTGGCGGCCGTGCGCACGCCGGTCTTCCTGATCGTCGTCCTGGGGGCCGCGACGGCCGAGGTCGTGCTGGTCTGCGTGTGGCGGCTGGTGACGATGGTGCGGCGGGGCACCGTGTTCTCGCTCGGGGCCTTCCGGTACGTGCACATCGTGATCGGCGCCTTCGTCGCGGCCGCGCTCCTGGTGTTCACCCTCGCGGTCCTCCTCGCGCCGGGCGAGGCCGTCGCACCGGGCATCGTCCTCATGCTGGGCGGGGTCGTCGTGGCGGTCCTGGGCGTCGCGCTGGTCGTGCTCGTCCTGCGGATGCTGCTCGCCCAGGCCGTCGCCCGCGACATCGAGGCGGCGCGGATGCGGGCCGAGCTGGCAGAGGTGATCTGATGCCGATCGTCGTGGACATCGACGTGATGCTGGCCAAGCGCAAGATGTCCGTGGGCGAGCTCGCGGAGCGCGTCGGCATCACCCCCGCCAACCTGGCGGTGCTCAAGAACGGCCGCGCCAAGGCGGTCCGCTTCACGACGCTCGCCGCGCTCTGCGCCGTACTCGAGTGCCAGCCCGGTGACCTGCTGCGCCACGAGGCCGGGGACAAGTACGAAAACGGGTACGAGGGCGAGTACGACGAGGCGTGACGCCGGGCCGGCGCCGGCCGCGGGTGGCTCCCCGCCCCCTTCCGGGCGCAGTCTGGGAGAAGATCTGCGTGCACGCGCGCCCGTGGGCGCCGACCCGGAAGGACCCGCTCGTGATCATCTTCGGCACCAAGGGATACCTCTACCAGCTCGCGATACTGACGCTGGTGTGCGGCCGGTGCGGCAATCCCTCCGCGCACACGCTCAGGAAGCGCGTCAACAAGTTCACGCTGTTCTTCGTGCCGCTGTTCCCGTTCTCCACGAAGTACCTGACCCAGTGCACCTTCTGCGGCGCGGAGCAGCAGGTGAGCAAGGAACAGGCGGACCAGTTGCAGAGGCAGGCCGTGAGCGGCGGCCCGGGAAGCTCCGGCGGGCAGCCGTACGGGCAGTCGCCGCAGCACCCCTACCAGCGGCCCTGAGGCCGGGCCCGCGCCGCAGAACCGGCGTACCGCTCCACCGCGTTGCCGGGTCCCGGCAGCCCTGACTAACCTCACGTTGCCGAGACCGCGCACCGGGCGTGACCGGCAGGGGAGGCGCGGGGTGACGGACCAGCAGTCGGACCAGCAGTCGGAGCAGCGGTCGGGCCAGCAGTCGGAACAGCGGTCGGGCCAGCAGGAGACGTACCTGGACGGGTACGCCGGGATACTCGCCGGGGCCGCCGGCACCGGGCGCCGGCTGACCCGCGACGAGCTGGAGGAACGGCGGTTCCTCGGGGAACGGGCCGCGGAGGCCGGACACAGCCTGCGCAGCCTCGTACGGCTGCACCTGGACGCCACCCGCACCTCCTGGCCCGGCGGCACGACCGCCGCCGGCACCGCCGACAGTGTCCTCGCCGCCGTCACCCAGGCCGTCGACGCCTTCGCGGAGGGGTACGAGCGCGCGCAGCGTCTCGCCGTACGGCAGGAGGAGGCCGCGCGGCGGGAGTTCATCGACGACCTGCTCTACGGGCGCAGCGACCTCGGCCGGCTCGCCGAGCGGGCCGAGCGCTTCGGGCTCGTCCTCTCCCGCGCCCACGCCGTCGCGGTGGCCGAGGGGCCCGAGGCGTACGACGACACCGCCCCGGTCACCCGGCTCGTGGAGACCGCGCTCATCTCCCGCTTCGGCGACCGCCGCATCCTGATCACCACCAAGAACGGGCAGCTCATCTGCATCGCGCCCGGCGACCAGGACGACGTCCTCAGCTTCTTCGCCAAGCAGGCCTATGCCGCCACCGACGGCAGCCGGGTGGCCATCGGGCGCCCGCAGACCGGCGCGGGCGGTGTCGTGCATAGCTACGAGGAGGCGCTGAGCACCCTCGAACTCGCCGAGCGGCTGGAGCTCGACGAGCCCGTGCTGCGCGCCGCCGACCTGCTCGTCTACCCGGTGCTCACCCGCGACCGGCAGGCGATGGCCGACCTCGTGATGAGCGTGCTGGGGCCGCTGCGCGGCGCCCGCGGCGGGGCCGAGCCGCTGCTGCGGACCCTGGAGGCGTACTTCGACGCCGGCTGCACCGCGGCCGAGGCCGCCCGGCGCCTGACGCTCAGCGTGCGGGCGCTCACCTACCGGCTGGACCGCATCCACCAGCTGACCGGGGCCAACCCCGCCGACCCGGTGCACCGCTACACCCTGCAGACCGCGGTCATCGGGGCCCGGCTGCTGGGCTGGCCCGCCCAGGAGATCTGAGCGGGCCGGCCGCAGGAGGCGCGCCCCGGACCGGCCGGGTCGCCTCCGCCCCGGGTCAGCCGGTGATCTCGACCTTGCCGTTGCGCTGGTCGGGAGCGGGCTGCGGCTCCTCGGCGCCCTTCGCCGTGAGGTTCTTCAGCAGGGCCGCCAGGTCGACGCCCGTGGTGGAGCCCAGCAGTTCCATGCCCTGCGCCACGTTGTCGGCGACCGTGCGGGACAGGCGGCTCGCGCCGTCCGTCGAGATGACCGTCATCTTGTCCACGGCCGACAGCGGCTCGGAGGCCTTGGCGACCACCTGCGGCAGCACCTCGACCAGCATCTGGAGCACGGCCGCGTCGCCGTACCGCTCGAAGGCGTCGGCCTTCTTGTGCATCGCCTCGGCCTCGGCCGCGCCCTTGGCGCCGATCGCGGCGGCCTCCGCCTCGCCCTCCAGCCGTACGGCCTCGGCGATCGCCGCACGCCGCGAACGCTCCGCCTCACCCTGCTTGAGGCCCTCGACGGCCTCCGCCTCGGCGAGCGCGCCGCGCCGCTGCTTCTCGCCCTCACCGGTGAGCCGGGCCCGCTCGGCCTCGGCCTGGGCGCCCGCGATCTCGGCCGCCCGGTCGGCCTCCGCCTGCTTGACCCGCGCCACCCGGCGGGCCTCCGCCTCCTGCTCGGCCTCGTACCGCTTGGCGTCGGCCGGCTTGCGCACCTCGGTGTCGAGCTGGCGGTCCTTCAGCGCGGCCTGCCGTTCGGCGACCTTCTCCTGCTCGGCGAGGATGTCCTGCTGCCGGGCCGCGTCGGCGAGCGGACCGGCGGCGTTGGCGCGGGCCGCGGCCTGGTCGGTCTCGGCCTTGATCTCGGCCTGCTTCAGGTAGAGGGTCCGCTGCGCGACCGCGATCTCCTCCTCGGCCTTCAGCCGCGCCTGCTCGGCCGCCCGCCGGGCCACGGCCTCGGCGATGTCGGCCTCCTGCTTGGCCCGCGCCGCCTCGGGACGGCCCAGGTCCTCCAGGTAGGAGCCCTCGGTGGTGATGTCCTGGATCTGGAAGGCGTCGAGCACCAGGCCCTGCCCGGACAGGCTCGCCTCCGCCTCCTCGGCGACCTGCCCGGCGAACGCGGCCCGGTCCCGGATGACGTCCTCCACGGACATCCGGCCGACGATCGCGCGCAGCGCGCCGGACAGCACCTCCTGGGTGAAGCCGACGATGCCGTCCTGCTGCATCAGGAACCGCTGCGCCGCCGCTCGGATAGCGTCCTCCGTGCCGCCGACCTTGACGATGGCGACGCCTTCGAGGTTGGCCTTCACACCGCGCAGCGTCACCGCGCCGCGCACGGCGACCGGGATGTGCCGGGAGGAGAGGTCGAGCGTGAACCGCTGCTGCACGAACGGCACGACGAACACACCGCCGCCGACCACGACCTTCTGGCCGCTGTTGTCGGTGAAGACGCGACCGGTCTCCGGATCGGTGGACTTCTTGCCGCGCCGCCCCGTGACGATGAACGCCTCGCTCGGGCCGGCCACCTTGTAGCGGCTGACCACCACCAGCGCGAGCAGCACCAGGAGTACGACGACCCCCAGCACCGCGATGACGACAGGACTCATGGCAACGCCCCCGAATCACGAAGTAGAACAGACGAACAGAAGCAGGGAAGGGCCCAAGGGGCCGCTCAGCGGTCCACCGGGCGGACCAGGACCGACGTTCCGGTCGGCACCGCCTCGACCCACACCTCGGTGCCCCGCGCCACCGGCTCCGCGCTGCGCGCCGCGCACTTCAGCGGCTGGCCCGCGAGCCGGAGCAGCACCTCGCCGAACCCGTCGGCGGGAATCGCGGTCACGACCTTGCCGGACGTGCCGAGCAGGTCGTCCGTGCTGGGTGTGACGGCGGTCTGGTCACGCATCAGCGCACGGCTGAAGCGGTACGTCAGCCAGCCGGCCCCCACTCCGGCGACCGCGCCGACTCCGGCGGCGCCCGCAGGACCGGTCCAGCCGGTGCCGAGGGCGATGGCGCCGGCGAAGCCGGTCATCGCCGTGAACCCGGCGATGACCGGCAGCGACAGCCACCCCTCCAGGAAGCCGTCCAGCGCTCCCCCGAACGCGCCTTCCAGCACTCCGTCGAAGACCAGCGACAGGGCGAGCAGCACGACCCCCGTGATACCCAGCCCGAGAAACCAGGCCATCGTGCCGTCCCCCTCCCGCCCGTCGCTGAGCTTCGGTGAGTCATATGTTCACCCCTGGCCCGACACCCCGTCATTGCCGCTTTCCGGCAGTCTTAACGCGTCTTTAATGCCGTCCTCCGGCTCTCCTCCGGCTCTCCTCCAACTCCTCGGGCCGCTCCCGGAACCGCGGCTCGCGCCGGTACTGTCCTTCCTCAAATGGGGACTTCAACGGGGAGCGTTCCGCACCAGGCCGGGCAGGGCGACGCGTACGCGCACATGGTGGTGTGCGGCGACGACGGGCTGGCGCACCGCCTGGCCGCCGAACTGCGCGGCGTCTACCGCGAGCAGGTCACACTCGTCGTCCCGCCCTCCGGGAACCGGGTGCGCCGGCCCGTGGCCGGGCGGGCCCGCGCGGCCTCCGCAGCGCTGCTGGACAGGGTCAGCGCGGCCGTCGGCCGCTCGGGCAACGGCGACTCCGGCTCCGGCCCCGGCTCCGGCTCCGGCTCCGGTGACACCAGCGGCGAGGTCCGCGAGTTGGAGGCCACCGAACCGACCGACGAGGTGCTCGCGCAGGCCGGCGTGGACCGGGCGGCTGCCCTGGCCCTCGTGTACGACGACGACGAGACCAACATCCGCGCCGCCCTGGCCGCCCGCCGGCTCAACCCCCGGCTGCGTCTGGTCCTGCGCCTGTACAACCGGCGGCTGGGCCGGCACATCGAGGAACTGCTCGACCAGAGCGCCGCACTGGCCACCGGCGACTCGCGGGACGCCGGGCTGGACGGCGCCGGGACGTCCACGACCGTGCTGTCCGACGCGGACACGGCGGCGCCCGCGCTGGCCGCGACCGCGCTGGTCGGCACCAG
Organism: Streptomyces sp. AC602_WCS936; assembly: GCF_019049125.1. Taxonomy (NCBI): domain Bacteria; kingdom Bacillati; phylum Actinomycetota; class Actinomycetes; order Kitasatosporales; family Streptomycetaceae; genus Streptomyces; species Streptomyces sp. AC602_WCS936. The sequence continues at coordinate 26,342 of NZ_JAGMUF010000058.1, forward strand.
CAAGGTCGTCGAGACGGACGGGCTGCTGCTGCGCGCGGTGGAACGGCAGCCGCCGCGCCCCGGCGAGGTCGCCGACCCGGGCCTGTGCACGCTGGCGCTGCTCTCCGCGACGAGCAACGACCCGGCCGGGGCCGACGGTTCGGAGGAGAGCGGCGACCAGGGGCCGCAACTGCTGCCCGACGCGGCGGCGGTTCAGGCGGCCACCGGACGCGGCACGGTCGCCCTGGAGCAGGTGTCGTACTCCGGTCCGCCGCTGCCCGCCGCGCGAGCCGGCGTCCCGCCGTTCGGCGAGCTGTTCTCGCGTCGGCTGCGGTGGTCGCTGGCGGGCCTGGGGGCGTGCGTGGTCGCGCTCGCCGTCGCGCTGATGGTGGTCACCGGGGACCATCCGCTGCACGCGACGTACGTGACCCTCCTCGACCTGTTCGCCATCAACGAGCCCGCGCACAACGCGGACTCCGGACGGCAGGTGCTGCAACTCCTCTCCGGATTCGTCGGGTTGCTGCTGCTACCGGTGCTGCTCGCCGCCGTACTGGAGGCTCTGGGGACCTTCCGCAGCGCGACGGCGCTGCGGAAGCCGCCGCGCGGGCTCGGCGGGCACGTCGTCCTGCTCGGTCTCGGCAAGATCGGCACGAGGGTGCTGACCCGGCTGCGGGAGATGGACATCCCCGTGGTGTGCGTCGAGGCCGATCCCGAGGCGCGCGGCATGGCGACGGCGCGGCGGCTGCGAGTGCCGGTGGTGCTCGGGGACGTCACGCAGGAGGGCGTCCTGGAGGCCGCCAAGATCCACCGGGCGCACTCGCTGCTCGCGCTGACGAGTGTCGACACCACGAACCTGGAGGCGGTGCTGTACGCCCGCTCCGTGCGGGCGCGGCTGCGGGTGGTGCTGCGGCTGTACGACGACGACTTCGCGACCGCCGTGTACCGGACGCTGCGCGCGGCGCACCCGGGGGCGCTGACCCGCAGCCGCAGCGTGACGCATCTGTCCGCGCCGGCGTTCGCGGGGGCGATGATGGGCCGCCAGATCCTGGGGGCGATCCCCGTCGAACGGCGGGTGCTGCTGTTCGCGGCGGTACGGGTGGCGGGGCATCCGCAGCTGGAGGGGCGGACGGTCGGGGAGGCGTTCCGGGCGGGGGCGTGGCGGGTGCTGGCGTTGGAGGTCTCCGACCACACCTTGGACGGTGAGGTGGGGCAGGGGTCCAGGTTGGTGTGGGAGCTGCCCGACACGTATGTCCTGCGGAGCGAGGACCGGGTGGTGCTGGCGGCGACTCGGCGGGGGTTGGCGGAGTTGCTGGGGCGGCGGCGGGCACGGCGGGGGACGGGGTTGTAGGGGCGCCGGGGTTGTAGGGGCGCAGCCCCTACAACCCCGAGGCGAGCGGCTAGCTTCGGGGCAGGTGCCTTGCCGCGAAGTCCAGTTCCAGTCGGATCTGCTTGATGCGTTCGTCCACCACCAGTGAGCCGTGCCCCGCGTCGTAGCGGTACACCTCGTGGACGGCTCCCCTCTCCTCCAGGCGCTCGACGTAGTTCTCGACCTGGCGGATCGGGCAGCGCGGGTCGTTGACGCCGGCCGAGATGTAGACCGGGGCCTTGACCTGGTCGACGTAGGTCAGTGGGGAGGAGGCCTCGAAGCGGTCGGGGACCTCCTCGGGGGTGCCGCCCAGGAGGGTGCGGTCGAGGGCCTTCAGGCCCTCCATCTCGTCGTGGTACGCGGTGACGTAGTCGGCGACCGGGACGGCGGCGATGCCCAGCGTCCAGGCCTCGGGCTGGGTGCCGACGCCGAGGAGCGTGAGGTAGCCGCCCCAGGAGCCGCCGGTGAGGATCAGGCGCTCGGGGTCGGCGAGGCCCGAGGTGACCGCCCACTCGCGTACCGCCGCGATGTCCTCGAGCTCGATGAGGCCGACCCGGTGCTTGAGGGCGTCGGTCCAGGCGCGTCCGTAGCCGGTGGAGCCCCGGTAGTTGACCCGGACCACCGCATAGCCGTGGTCGACCCAGGCGGCCGGGCCCGCGGCGAAGGAGTCGCTGTCGTGCCAGGTGGGGCCGCCGTGGATGTCGAAGACCGTCGGGAGCGGGCCGCCGGCGCCGGCCGGCTTCTGGACCAGGGCGTGGATGCGGCCGCCCGGGCCCTGAACCCACACGTCCTCGACCGGGACCGAGCGCGGCGACTTCATGCCGGGCGGGTCCAGGACGACCCGGCCGTCCGTCGAGCGGACGGCCGACGGCTCCGCGGCCGAGGACCACAGGTACTCGACGGTGCCGTCGGGGCGGGCCGTCGCCCCGGAGACCGTGCCGGCGGGGGTGTCGATCTCCACCAGCTCGCGCTCGGCGAAGTCGTAGCGGAACAGCTCGCTGCGGGCCTCGAAGCCGTGCACGATCAGCAGGCCGCTGCCGTCCGGGTACCACTCGGCGCTGACGTCGCCGGGCAGTTCCAGGGCGAGGTCGGTCTGCTCACCGGTCGTCACGTCCCACACCAGGGGCTCCCAGCGGCCCCGGCGCTGGTGGCCGATGAGCAGGCGGGTGTCGCCGTCGACCGGTGCGAAGCCGAGGACCTCCAGGCCCAGCTCCTCCTCGCCGCCCCGGGTGTCGTCCAGCTCGGCGACCGTCGTGCCGTCGGGGCGCACCACGCGCAGCGCCGAGTGCATCGCGTCACCGTGCTCGGTGTGCTCGATCGCGATCAGCGTGCCGTCGTGGGAGAGGTCGCCGACGCCCGCGGACTCGCGGTGCCGGTAGATCTCCGCCGGGGCGCCGTCCGCGCGCGCGAGGTGGATCGTCGTACCGTCCTCGTCAGTGGAGCGGCCGATCACCGCCGTGCGCCCGTCCCGGGCGAGGGCGAGGCCCGCCGGGTAGGACGCGTCCAGGCCGGGCACCGCGAGCTCGTCCTCGCCGCCCGCGAAGGGCTGGCGCCGCCAGACGCCGAACTCGTCGCCGTCCTTGTCGTCGAACCACCAGATCCAGTCGCCGTCGGGCGAGAGCACACCGTCCGTCGTGCCGTTGGGCCGGTCGGTGACCTGGCGCTGCTCGCCGGTGGACCGGTCCCAGGCGTACAGCTCGTAGGTCCCCGTCGCGTTCGACACGAACAGGGAGCGGTCCGGCGCGTCCTCGGCCCAGTCGGGCAGCGACACCCTCGGCGCGCGGAACCGCTTCTCCCAGTCGGGCATCTGCTCGTCCCGCGTCCGACGCTCGTCCACGCCCATGTCCGACGGATCGGACCCGTTGCTCTCAGTCATGGCCCCATACTGCCCCGACCGGGCGACAACGCGCAGACCACGTCCCCAGCCTGTGGACAACCTCGCCCGCCCGCCCGTACGCCCACCCGTCCGCCCACCCGTTTTCCACAGCCCCGCGGCCGGGTCGCCGGGGCCCGCCCCGTACCGTGGAGGGCGTGTACCGGTTTCTGCTGACGCCCCGCTGGTGGGGGATCAACGTCTTCGTCGTCCTGGCCATCCCCTTCTGCATCTTCATGGGTTCATGGCAGCTGGGCCGGTTCGAGGACCGGGTCCAGGACCACGAGACCGCCACCGCCCCACGGGACCCGGCGCGCCGGGAGGCGGCCCGTCCGCTGGCGGAGCTGCTGCCGGTGGACAAGGCGACGGTCGGCGACCAGGCGACGGTGAGCGGCCGCTACGCCGACCAGCTGCTGGTCCCGGAGCGGAAGCTGGACGACCGCGAGGGCTTCTACGTACTCACGCTGCTGCGCACCGACGACGGCAAGGCGCTGCCGGTCGTGCGCGGCTGGCTGCCCGGCGATCCCGACACGGCGAAGGTCCCGGCCCCGCCAACCGGCCGGGTGACCGTCACCGGAGCCCTCCAGGCCGCCGAGTCGGTCGGCAGCAACGGCGTCAGCGGCCGCTCCGGCTGGCCGGAGGGGCAGACCGGCGCGATCAGTGCCGCGACGCTGCTGAACCTGGTGCCGTACGACGTCTACGACGCGTGGGTGACGCTCAACGAGGGCGATTCCGGCATGCGGGCCGTGCCCGTGAGCGCGCCGCAGGGCACGGGGCTGGACCTGAAGGCGTTCCAGAACCTCGGCTACACCGCCGAGTGGTTCGCCTTCGTGGGCTTCGTGATCTTCATGTGGTTCCGGCTGCTGCGCCGCGAGGTCGAGCTCGCCAGGGACGCGGAGCTGGGACTGGCCCCGGAGGACGAGGAAGCGGACGACGAGCCGAAGCCGCAGCCCAGCCCGTCCGGCGTCTGACGCCGGACGGTCCCCGGCCGCTCTCCGGCCGGGCGCCGGGGCCGCGTCGCTACGACGCGGCCAGCACGCCCGTCCAGTACACGGTCCCCGCGCACGCGTCGGTCACCGTCGCCGTCGCCGAGCCCGAGCCGCCCTCCGGGGCGTACGTCACCGACACGCTCCCGTCGGCCTTGCCGTCCGCGGTGAGCAGCTGGGCCGTGGCGCCGGAGTCGGCTCCCGCACCGCCACCCGTGGAAGTGCCGCCCGCGGAGGTGCCGCCCGCGGCGGTCGTCTCGCCGGTGGGCGAGGGGTCGGGCGAGGGATTGCCGGTGGCGCCGCCCGTGGTGCCGCCGGTGGTGGGGCAGGTCTCCGAGGGCACCCAGGCGAACTGCACCTCGTAAGCGGAGGCGGGCGCCAGGGTCAGCGAGGTGGTCTCCAGGGACGGGTCGGGCAGTCCGGCCGCCGCGTCCCCGGCCACGTGCCGAGCGGTGCCGATCTTCGTGGCGTCCGCCGCGCCCTGCGGGGTGGTGACCAGGCTGCCGGGGCCGACGACGGTGCAGCCGTCGGAGGAGACGTTGGTGACCCGGAAGGAGCCGTAGACCACACCCGTCGAGTCGGGTCCCGCGCTGCTCGCGACGGCCGGGCCGAGCTGCTTGGCCGAACACACGGGTGCCTCGGCGGCGGCGCTCGCGGAGGGGTCGGTGCCGGGGGCCGTGCCCGTCGCGGCACCGCTCTCCTCGTCCTCGGGCCGCTCCTTCGAGTCCCCCCGCTCCTTGCCCTTGCCCGGACCCTCGGTGCCGGCGATGCCGCTCTGGCCGCCGGCCGGGTCCTTGCCCTGGGAGGTGCCGCCCTGCGCCTGCGAGGCGTGACCGGCGACGGAGGGGTCGGCCCCCGGGCCGGTGGTCTTGGAGACGTGCACGAGCGCCGGGACCGCCGTACCGAGGAAGAGGGCGGCGGCCGCCACGCCGACGGCGGCCTGACGCTTGCGGGCCCTGCGGGCGGGTACCGCGCGGCGCAGGTGATCCAGGGTGCCGTCACTCGGCTCCACGTCGCGGACCGCCTGGTGCATCATCCTGCGCAGGACCAGCTCGTCCGGGTCGAGTCCGCCCGGTTCCTGGCCTTCGAGTCCCTGGCCGTCGGACCCCTGGCCGTCGGGGCCGTGCCCGTCGGGGCCGTGATTCACAGTTCCGTTCCCAGCGTGCGTGTGCTTGTGCTCGTCGCGGTCCCCGCGCAGTGCGTCGTGGCCGTCGCTCATGCCGGTGCCTCCATGGCCACCCTGAGCGCCGCGATGCCGCGCGAGCCGTAGGCCTTGACCGAACCGAGGGATATGCCGAGCGCCTCGGCGGTCTGCGCCTCGGTCATGTCGGCGAAGTAGCGCAGCACCAGCACCTCGCGCTGGCGGCGCTGCAGTCCCTTCATCGCCTTGATCAGGGAGTCCCGCTCCAGCTGGTCGTAGGCGCCCTCCTCCGCGCTCGCCATGTCCGGCATGGGCTTGGAGAGCAGCTTGAGGCCGAGGATGCGGCGGCGCAGCGCCGAGCGCGAGAGATTGACGACCGTCTGGCGCAGGTAGGCCAGGGTCTTCTCCGGGTCGCGGACGCGTTTGCGCGCCGAGTGGACGCGGATGAAGGCCTCCTGGACGACGTCCTCGCAGGAGGCGGTGTCGTCGAGGAGCAGGGCGGCGAGGCCGAGCAGCGACCGGTAGTGCGTCCGGTACGTCTCGGTGAGGTGGTCGACGGTGGTACCCGCCGCCGCGTCCTCCGCGCCGTCGCGCTGGTTCGATATGCGGGCCGGCCGCGCTGCGGGCATGGGCGCGATCACCGGCATGCCACCGGCCGGACCGGCCACTCGGGGACGGATGGACCGGACGGGTGGCCGCACGGCGGGGCCACGCGCTGCCGCGGGGAAATCGAGTACCTCTGCCACGCCAGTTGGACACGCCCACCCCCGTAAGGGTTGTACGTGCCGGGCGTCACGTTCCCGCGCCCGCCGGGCGGCAGCCCGGCTGACGGTGCGTCATAGGCCCTCATTGTCCCGCTCTTCCCCTATGTCCCATGTGAACGAGCGTCCCCACGCCCGTCCTCGACGTCCCCACGCCGACCATGCGCCTTCGCGCCCTGATGGGTGACCGCGAAGACGCTTGCCGCCCTCCGCACGGTTGCGGAGGGCGGAGAGGAAATCCTCTGATGCCACAGGTGTCCGGTACAAGTAGTCCGGACCAACTTCCGGATCACATCTCCGTCGAACCGGATCACGTCTCAGCCGAACCGGACCACGTCTCAGTCGAACTCGGCGGCGACCAGCTCCGCGATCTGCGCCGTGTTCAGCGCGGCGCCCTTGCGCAGGTTGTCCCCGCAGACGAAGAGTTCCAGCGCCGTCGGGTCGTCCAGGGCCCGCCGCACCCGCCCGACCCACGTCGGGTCGGTGCCGACGACGTCGGCGGGGGTCGGGAACTCCCCCGCGGCCGGGTTGTCGAACAGGACGACCCCGGGCGCGGTGGCCAGGATCTCCCGGGCCCTGTCGACCGTCACCTCGCCCTCGAAGCGGGCGTGCACGGTCAGCGAGTGCGTGGTGACGACCGGCACCCGTACGCACGTCACCGCGACCGGGAGATTCGGCAGCCCGAGGATCTTGCGGGACTCGTCCCGCACCTTCATCTCCTCCGAGGACCAGCCGTCCTCACGCGCCGACCCGGCCCACGGTACGACGTTCAGCGCGACCGGCTCCGGGAACGGCCCGGTGTCGTCGCCGACCGCCCGTCGCACGTCACCGGGGCTGGTCCCCAGCTCCGTCCCGGCCACCAGGGACAACTGCCGGCGCAGCGTCTGAACACCGTCCCGCCCGGCCCCGCTCACCGCCTGGTACGACGAGACGACCAGCTCGCGCAGGCCGAACTCGGCGTGCAGCGCGCCCAGCGCCACGATCATGGACAGCGTCGTGCAATTGGGGTTGGCCACGATGCCGCGCGGCCGCATCCGCACCGCGTGCGGATTGACCTCGGGCACGACGAGGGGCACGTCCGGGTCCATCCGGAACGCGCCCGAGTTGTCGATCACCACCACGCCCTTGGCGGCGGCGAGGGGCGCCCACTGCGCGGAGACCTCGTCGGGCACGTCGAACATGGCGACGTCGACCCCGTCGAAGGCCTCCTCGCTCAGCGCGACGACCTCGACCTCCTCCCCGCGCACGGCCAGCTTGCGGCCGGCCGAGCGCGGGGAGGCGATCAGACGGATGTCGCCCCAGACGTCCGCGTGCTGGGACAGGATCTGGAGCATGACCGCACCGACGGCGCCGGTCGCTCCCACGACGGCCAGGGTCGGCCGCCCGGTGCGCCCGGCACCCGCGATGTCGACCATCAGCGCCCGGTGCCTCCGTAGACCACGGCCTCGTCGCTGTCGGAGTCCAGCCCGAAGGCCGTGTGCACGGCACGGACGGCCTCGTTCACGTCGTCCTTGCGGGTGACGACCGAGATGCGGATCTCGGAGGTCGAGATCAGCTCGATGTTCACCCCGGCCTCGGACAGCGCGGTGAAGAAGTCGGCGGTGACGCCCGGGTTGCTCTTCATCCCCGCGCCGACCAGGGAGATCTTGCCGATCTGGTCGTCGTAGCGCAGCGAGTCGAAGCCGATGGCCGACCGGTTCTTCTCCAACGCGTCGATGGCCTTGCGACCCTCGGTCTTCGGCAGCGTGAACGAGATGTCCGTCAGTCCGGTCGTGGCGGCGGACACGTTCTGCACGACCATGTCGATGTTGACCTGGGCGTCGGCGATCGCCCGGAAGATCGCGGCGGCCTCGCCCGGCTTGTCCGGGACACCGACGACGGTGACCTTGGCCTCGGAGGTGTCGTGCGCGACACCGGAGATCATGGCCTGCTCCACGTGCTTTTCCCCTTGCTTGATCGGCTCGCTGCTCACCCACGTGCCCTGCAGTCCGCTGAAGCTGGACCGCACGTGGATCGGGATGTTGTACCGGCGGGCGTACTCCACACAGCGGTGGAGCAGCACCTTGGAACCGGAGGCCGCGAGCTCCAGCATGTCCTCGAAGGAGATCCAGTCGATCTTCTTCGCCTTCTTCACCACGCGCGGGTCGGCGGTGAACACGCCGTCCACGTCGGTGTAGATCTCACAGACGTCCGCGTCGAGCGCGGCGGCGAGAGCGACGGCCGTCGTGTCGGACCCGCCGCGCCCCAGCGTGGTGATGTCCTTGCTGTCCTGGCTGACGCCCTGGAAGCCGGCCACGATGGCGACGTTGCCCTCGTCCACCGAGGTCTTGATGCGACCCGGCGTGACGTCGATGATCCGGGCCTTGTTGTGGACCGAGTCGGTGATGACTCCGGCCTGGCTGCCGGTGAACGACTGGGCCTCGTGACCCAGGTTTTTGATCGCCATGGCCAGCAGCGCCATGGAGATACGCTCCCCGGCGGTCAGCAGCATGTCGAGTTCGCGCCCGGCAGGGATCGGGGAAACCTGCTCGGCGAGATCGATCAGCTCGTCCGTCGTGTCGCCCATCGCGGAAACTACGGCGACCACCTGGTTGCCGTTCTTCTTCGCTTCCACGATCCGCTTGGCGACGCGCTTGATGCCCTCGGCATCGGCTACGGAGGAGCCTCCGTACTTCTGCACGACAAGGCCCACGTGCGCTCCTCGCTCAATCCGTCTCTTTCCGCACGTACGTATATGTACTGCGGTCGGCTCATTTTACCGAGCGTCCGGGTTTCGCCTCTGCGGTATCGCATCGTGAGACCCGGGTACTCGCTCAGGCTGGCTCATGCCCATCGCTGCGCGGGTCACTCGGGAAAGTGCCCTGTGTCACACGTTCACAAGTGAGAGACGTCAGTCCGCCAGGTCTTCGAGGGGGGCGGTGTCGAGGGTGATGTGGACGGGGGCGGGGAGGTGGACGGGGGCACCGAAGGGCAGTTTCTCCGCGTGCCGGTAGCGGCCGCCTTCCGGTTCGTCGAACACGACGACCGAGCAGTCGTCTCGGTCGATGAGGAGGTAGACCGGGATGCCCGCTGCGGCGTAGCCGTCCGGCTTCTCGACCCGGTCGCGCTGATTGGTGTCGGAGTCGCGCGACGTGATCTCGACTGCCATCAGCACCGTCTCGGCGTCCGACCACTCTCCATGGCCGACAAGGCCCCCTTTCGGCACCAGGACCGCGTCCGCACGAGCGCGTCCCTTGCGGTAGGTCTCCGTCTTGAGTCCCCGCTCCGGATGCAGCCGAAGATCGGGCCGCAGGCTCATACAGCGTTCGAGCAGCCACATGTAGATCTCGCTGTGATTGCCGTCGGGCACCGGCTTGACCTTGACCTTCCCACGCACGAACTCCAGCCACACGCTCTCCGGGGCGTGGCGTTCGAGCTCCTCGAACTCCTCGACGGACATCTGTGGCGGCCGGTGCTCGGTCCTGGGGGTCATGGCGTCGCCTCCTCGACACCATGGTGCCCCGGCCGACACCTCCTGCACGCTCACGGTCGCTCCACATGGATGCGCGCACGGCCCGCGCAGGCCGCCAGGGCACGGATGTCACCCAGGTCGTCGGTGAGGATCGGGGCGTCGTCGTAGGCGATGGAGGTCTTGTTCTCGTGGCAGAGCGCGGCGGCGGCCTTCGCGCCTGCTTCCGTCAACGGTGTCGCCCTGCATCCGCTCAACGTCCAGTGCGGCATCGCCGCCGAGGCGCGCGCGTCCCAACACTGCGCCAGCACGCCTGCCGGAACCAACGGAATGACCCCGTGCAGCAGCAACGCCTTGTGGCGAGCCAGGAAGGGGCGATCGTTCTTCCCGGCGGCGATCAACGCGCCGGAGTCGTAGACAACGTGACTCATGCTGTGCGCCGCTCCTCACCGGGCGGGTCGAAGAGGGCGGCGACCCGGGCGTCCGCCTCGGCCATCTCCTGCTCGGAGAAGGGGCCGTACTCCGCTTCGTAGTCCGCCATTGCGCGCAGCCCGGCACGGATGAGGCGCCGGGCACCCAAGTACTGCTCCAGGGCCCGGCTGATCACAGCCGAGATCATGTAATCCGGACGCTTCACGGGTTCCAGCGCCTCGGCGGGAGGCCGTTCGCGATCCGGTCGCGGTTGTCCCGGTAGTGGTAGAAGACGCGGTCCTCGATGGGCACGGGACGGAACGTGTCGGGCACGGGGCCGCCCGTGGCGCGCTCCAGCTTCTTCTTGAGGTAGTACGCCGAGGTGGTGCCGAGGAAGGCGATCTCCTCGAACTCCTTGACGATGTCCGCGTCGGACACCGGGTTGGCCTCGTTCTCCTTGCGGCAGTCCTCACAGATGCCACGGTCGATTTTCACCGTGCGTTCGTCCTGGTCACAGGTGGCGCAGGCCATGATCACGCGGGTCACCTTGGCGCGCGGTTCGCGCTGCTGCGGAGGCATTTTCGACTCCAGTCGACGGCGGGCGAGTCCGCCCGGGTTGCTGACGGTGGGGGGCAGCCCTTCGGTCAGGGCTCGGGTGATGTCGTTCGGCGTGGCACCACGGGACAGCCACTGCTCGGCGAGCGGTTCGAGGGCTCGGCAGTCGCCCTCGGTGAGCGCCATGCGCGGCTCGGCGGTACGCAGGCCGGTGAGCGTGCGGTACGCGGCGCCGACCGGCTCTTCGCGGTCGGGGGCGGGCTCGGATTCGCGTTCCGGTGCGGGCTCGGCCGCCTGCGGTACGAGGGCGGCCATCGCCTCCTCGATCCGGGCCAGGCCGGGCTGGTGGTGCCGGGTCACGTCCTTGCCGTGCCGCTCCCGCGCGAACTGCGCCCACCACTGTGGGGACCTGCGGGTACGCGACCAGTACGTGCGCGTGACCCACCGCATGGTGTTGTCCTCGACGGTGATGTGCTCCTTGATCCAGCGCAGGTGGCCGGCTTCGGTGATACGGGTCAGCGCCGTGCGCATGGCCTGCTGGCCGTAGCGCGGGTGCTCCGCCGCGAGCACCTTGTGGCCCATCGCGTGGCCGTCGTCGAGGTGGTCGATGAATACGGCGACTTCGGCCTCTCGCGGGAGCAGGTGTGCGAAGTCCGGGTCCGCGTGCGGGGCTTCGTCGCCCGCGAGGCGTTTCCCGTAGCCCGGATTGGCCATGGGGTGGGACGGGGAGGGCAGGGCGGGACTAGGGTTGGCGCAAGCCACCATCGGAGTCGGTCCTTCGATGCGTCGGTCAGGTCCCGGATTGGTGTTGGCGCACCGCCGGGGCCGACTCATTTGTCGGTCATATGCCGCGAACCTAGGGCGACTTGACGCAGCGACGCAAGCCGATCACGGAACGTCACTCTTACGAGTTACGGCGCGTCAACTCACGTACAGACTTGGTTGGTTGGGTATTTCAACCAGACCAGAAACCCAAGGGAAGAGCTCGGGTCCCGAGGCTCAAGCTCCGGGCTGAACTGCGGCGATGAAGGCCGACCAGGCGGGGGCGGAGACGTGGAGTTCGGGGCCGGTGGGTGCGGTCTTGGAGTCGCGGATGTGGATGCCCCGAGAAACAGCGGTCTCGACGCAGGCGGCTCCTTCGTCGTCGCTGTAGCTGGACTTGAACCACGTCAGCTGGTCAGTCATGGTGATCCGCCATCCGTTCAATGAACCGGGCCGACTCAGCGGGGCTGAGTGCGTGAGCACGCATCATGCTAAGCCGCTCGGTCACCAGCCGGACTACCTCCGGGTCGGCCGACAAGTCACTGACGAACTGGCTCTCCGTATAGGCAAACCGCTCGTGGTCTCGGGTCTCCAGCAAGATCATGGTCCCCATGGCGGCGCTAAGAGTGGCCAGTTTGAAGGGCAGCACCTGCAACACGACGTTCCGCAGACGGGACACCTCCAGCAATCGGTGCAGTTGTTCGCCGTCCACGTGTGGAGCATGCAGAACCGCCTCGTAGAGGGTGAAGGCGAACGCCACTGGCGGCTTGCCAGCCGTGAGCATGGCCTGCCGCTCCACCCTGCCCGCAATCCGCGATTCAATCGTCTCCTCGTCGAGAGGCGGAACACGGCCTTCGATGAGGGCTCGCATGTATCTCGGAGCCTGCAATAGCCCAGGAATCAGCCCTGACTCGTGCGACCAAAAACTGATCGCCTCCTTCTCCCGCTCCATGAAGTCCCGTGCCCGCTTCGGGAACTTCTCCCGCTGCAAGTACTCCTTCGCGGCGCTCAACAGCCCCTCCGCCCGGCACAACTCGTCGGCGACATCCAGCACGCGCGGCGTCGGCATCCGTACGCCCTGCTCCATGGACTTGATCGTGTCCGGCGAGTAGTTGGCAGCCTCGGCCAGTTGCTCTCTGCTCACGTTGGCCTTGGTGCGCCAGCGTTTCATCTGGTTACCGCTGTAGCGCCACGCAACAGGCGATTGAGACACAGCACGCACCTCCGACCGATACACCCCGGCGTGTATCACTTCAGTCGCTACCGAGCGTAGCCTCGTGACCGCCAGCGTGTGACCATGACGGAGACAATTCACCGGCCCTCTTGGGTCCCGCTCGCCGGACATCAACTGCACCTCGCGGGCGTCCACTTCGACGCCGTACGGGTCGACGGCATCCGTGGGGAGCTGGTCGCCGACTGGCTCGTCGAGGCCACCGCCGACGACGCGGGGCCGATCGTGTGCGAGGCGGGTGGCGGGCGGTGGGTGTACTTCCTGCTGGCGCCCGGCGAGGTCTCGGCGTACGACTGGCCCTTGGGCGTACAGCAGTTGGGCGGACGTGGCCGGACCGTCACCTACGTCGGCGTTCCGGCGCTGGAGGGCAACACCTGGCCGCTGCGCTGGTACAGCGTGCCCACGGCGACCGTGCCGTACGTGTCCGCGACGAAACTCCGTGCGGCACTGGGTCCCGGCGTCGCATGATCGCCGTATGACGAGACCCGTGAACAAGCCACGCGCCCCGCGTTCGAACGCTTTGCCGCAGGCCGCGCAGAACGGTGACGGGGAACGGGTGGCCCGGCTGCTGGACTCGGGCGTTCCGGTGGACGCCGTCAACGATCAGGCGCGGCCCGCGCTCGACCTGGCGGTGCAGGAGAACCACGTCGACGTGGTCCGGCTGCTCCTCGCGGCCGGTGCCGACCCGGCGATGCACGCCGGGTACTACCACGACCTCACCCCGCTGACCTATGCGGCGTCGCTCGGGCACACGGCCGTCGTCGAGGCGCTGCTGGACGCAGGGGTGTCCATGCGGGCGCAGGCGGACAGGATTCCGTACACGCCGCTGGTGACGGCGGCGAGCTCGAACCGCACCGGGACCATCGACCTGCTCGCCGAGCGTGGGGCGGACCTCGAGGACAGGGCCATGAAGGGGAGGACGGCCCTGGAGTGGGCGTCCTGCTTCGGGCACGCCGAGGCGGTACGTCGGCTGCTCGGCCACGGCGCCGAGGCAACGACCCGGGCGCTCGAATGCGCGGATCGGCACGCGGGCAGGGACGAGGAGAGGCGGTGGCGTTACGAGCGGATCGCGGACGACCTGCGTGCCGCGGGAGCCGTCGGCTCCGCTACTTGACCGGCCGCAGCCCCAGCGGTCCCGCGATCTCCTCCACCATGACCCGGCCCGCCTCCGTCTCCAGGGTCTCGTCGCCGAGGCCCTGGTCGGTGTCCAGGCCGTCCAGCTCCTCCAAGGGCTGGTTGAGGCGGACGTGGGCGACTACGGACTGGAGGGCGCGCAGGGTGGCGGAGGCGGTGGAGCCCCAGTTGGAGAAGTAGGAGAACTGCCACCACCACAGGGCCTCCGTGGTGCGGCCCGCCTTGTAGTGGGCCATGCCGTGGCGCAGGTCGGTGATGACGTCGGTGAGGTCGTCGGAGATGCGGGCCGGGACGGGCGCCTTGCGGGGCTCGTACGGGTCGAAGACCTCGGAGTAGACGTCGATGGGGTCTAGGAGGCGGGCGAGGTTCTCGCGCAGCTCGTCCACGTCCAGCTCGGGGCCCGGGTCGGGCTCGTAGCGCTCGTCGGGGACGATGTCCTCGTGGGCGCCCAGGCGGCCGCCGGCCAGCATCAGCTGGGAGACCTCCAGGAGGAGGAAGGGGACGGCGGAGTCCGGCTCGTCGCCCTTCGCCACCTCGGTGACGGCTACCAGGAAGCTCTCGATCTGGTCGGCGATCTGGACGGCGAAGTCGTCCGGGTTCTGGTTGGTCGCGTGCAGCGTGGCGTCAGACATCTAGGAGTCGTCTCCCCTCGAAGGCGCGGCCGAGGGTCACCTCGTCCGCGTATTCCAGGTCGCCGCCCACCGGGAGGCCGCTGGCCAGGCGGGTGACCTTGAGGCCCATGGGCTTGATCATGCGGGCGAGGTACGTGGCCGTGGCCTCGCCCTCCAGATTCGGGTCCGTGGCCAGGATGAGTTCCGTGACCGTGCCGTCCGCGAGGCGGGCGAGCAGTTCACGGATGCGGAGGTCGTCGGGGCCGACTCCGTCGATCGGGCTGATCGCGCCACCGAGCACGTGGTAGCGCCCGCGGAACTCACGGGTGCGCTCGATGGCGACGACGTCCTTCGGTTCCTCCACGACGCAGATGACGGAGGGGTCGCGCCGGGTGTCGCGGCAGATGTTGCACTGCTCCTCCTGCGCGACGTTTCCGCAGGTCGCGCAGAAGCGGACCTTGGCCTTCACTTCCATGAGGGCCTGGGCGAGCCGCCGTACGTCGGTCGGTTCCGCCTGGAGGACGTGGAAGGCGATCCGCTGCGCGCTCTTGGGACCGACGCCGGGCAGCCGCCCGAGTTCGTCGATGAGGTCCTGGACCACGCCTTCGTACAACGGACTGCCGTCCTTCCTGAGGTTCCTGCACTACGTACGGTAGATGGCTTCGGCCGGTCTGAGAAAGGCGAACCGGGAAAGGCGGGCTCAGAAAGGCAGACCGGGGATGCCGCCGCCGCCCAGTCCCTGGGCGAGCGGGCCGAGCTTCTGCTGCTGGAGGTTCTGCGCGTTCTCGTTGGCCGCCTGGACGGCCGCCACGACCAGGTCGGCGAGGGTCTCGGTGTCCTCCGGGTCCACCGCCTTCGGGTCGATCACGAGGCCGCGCAGCTCGCCGGAACCGGTGACGGTGGCCTTCACCAGGCCGCCGCCGGACTGGCCGTCGACCTCCGTCTGCGCCAGTTCCTCCTGGGCCTTCGCCAGGTCCTGCTGCATCTTCTGGGCCTGCTGGAGCAGCTGCTGCATGTTGGGCTGGCCACCACCGGGGATCACGTTCAGCTCCTGTCGCCGCTGTCGTCGCGGGGTCACCGCGGGTTTTGCCGTTCGGCACGAGCCTACGTGGTCCGTGCGGCCCTCGCCCCAGCACTCTTTCGAGTGATACCTCGGGAGCCCTATACCTGATCAACGACCTCTTCCGGGCGGAAAACCCTCGGAACCCGGACCTTCGCCACCCATTGGGCGGTAGGAAGGTTCCCGGCGCATGTGGTCGTCACTGACGGTGAGCAGTAGGGAGTGCCGGGTGGGTCAGCCGGAGATGCAGCCCGAAGGGCCGCCGCACGACGGGCGGGGCGGTGAGGGGGCGGCCGGGCTCCGGCCGGGCGACCTGGCCGGGCGGGCGTTTCCGCTCGGGGACTGGGCGCTGCCCGCGGAGCGGCTGGACGAGCTGTACCGGTGGGTGGAGCGGGGCGCGCTGGACACGGCGGCCTGGTATCTCGCGGACCGCGTGCGGAAGCGGCGGGGCGCGGTGGCGCTGCGGTGCGGGGCCGCGGCGGGGGCGCTGGCCGGGGCGGTGCTGCCGCTGCTGGACATGTCCGGGACGGTGGGCGGGGCCGCGCCCTGGGGGTATCTGGCGCTGCTGTGCGCGGTGGCCTGCGTGGCCGGGGACCGGTACTTCGGGGTGACGTCCGGGTGGATGCGGGACGTGGCCACGGCGCAGGCGGTGCAGCGGCGGCTGCAGGTGCTCCAGTTCGACTGGGCGTCGGAGAGCGTGCGGGAGGTGCTGGGTCCGGCGGACGGGACGGCGAGCGAGGCGGCCGAGCGGTGCCTGGGGGTGCTGCGGAGGTTCTCCGAGGACGTCACGGAGCTGGTGCGGGCGGAGACGGCGGACTGGATGGTGGACTTCCGGAGTGGGGTCGCGCCGTTGGGGTTGCAGTGGGGGGCGGTGGGTGGGGCCGGAGGGCGGTCGGAGGCGGGGGGCACCGGGCCGGGGCGGTTCTCCGTGGCGCCCAACGGGGCTCGGCCGAACATGCCGAGGCAGCGGCCGCCGGAGCCGCGGTGAGCGTGCGTTTGCGGTGACTGTCTGGGTGGGGTGACTGGTCCGGGGTTTTGTCCGTGCCCGGCGTGGGTGCGGGGCGGGGGTGAGTGCGCGGCCCGGCGCTGCGGGGTGCCGCTGCGCCCACCCGTGCCGCCCCAGCGGCACGACTGCCCGCAGCTGGGCGGGAGAGCGGCTGCCCGCAGCTGGGGCGGGAGGGCGGCTGCCCGCAGCTGGGGCGGAGGGCGGCTGCCCGCAGCTGGGGCGGAGGGCGGCTGCCCGCAGCTGGGGCGGAGGGCGGCTGCCCGCAGCTGGGGCGGGGGGCGGCTGCCCGCAGCTGGGGCGGGGGGGGTCAGTGCCGGGTGTACGTCAGGCTCTCGCCGTTGGTGTTGTTCGCCCGGCGCAGGCTGCCGTCCGGGAGCAGGGTGACCGTGGTGGGCTCGCCCGGGGCGCAGGACGTGGCGGGGCCCACCGTCACCGTCGAGGGGCCGATGCGCAGGGGGCCGTCGGAGTCCGGGGCCGTGGACAGGTCCGCCTCGAAGACGCAGTGGTACGTGGTGCCGCCCGCCGGGCCGTCGGCGACCAGGGAGAGGACCGTGTCGCCCACCTCGCCCTGCTGGATGGTCAGCCGCCGGGTGTGGACGCCGGAGGCGTTGTCGATGGTCGTGGTCCACGTGCCCAGGTACGCCGTCGGGATCGTGCCGTCGTCCCCGGGCGTCGGGGTCGTGGGCCGGTCGGCCTCCGTCGTCGGGGACGGACCGTCCGGGGTCGGGTCCTGTCCCTGGCCCTGGCCCTGGGTCCCGGCGGCCGTCGCCGTGGTCGTGGGGTCGCCGCCGGCCCGGCTGCCGCCGTCGTCCCCGCCGCTCATCAGCGCGTAGACCGAACCTCCGGCGCCCAGCGCCACCACCAGGGCGACCACGACGAGGAGCGCGGTGGAGCGGCCTCTTCGGGGCGGCTCGTGGGGCGGGCCGTACGGCGGTGTCCCGTACGGCGGCGGGCCGTACGGCGGGGTCCCGTGCGGCGGCGGACCGTAGGGCGGGGTCGAGCCGAGGCCGCCGTACGGGTGGTGGCCCGGCGGCGGGGCACCGTAGACCGGGGCGTGGGCGTGGGCGTGGGCGTGGGCATGGGCGTGAGGGGCGGTGGGCGGGGGTGCCGGGGGGTTCTGGCCCGCGACGAGGGTGGGGAGGTGGTTCAGCGGGGCTCCGGCTCCGGCGCCGCTGCCCGGTTCGCGGGGCGGCGGCGGGCCCGACGGCTCCCCCTCGGAGGCCGGGGGCCGGTCCGGGCTCGGTGGGTCCTGCTGCGGGGCCGCCGCCGGTGACTCCGGGTTCTCCGTGTCCAGCAGCCGTACGGCGTGCCGGCCGAGCTGGGCGACCAGCGCGCCGGGCAGCCACGGGTCGCGGGAGCGGCCGTCGGCGACCGTGTCCTGGGCGCCGGTGCGGGCCAGTACCTCGGCGAGGCTCGGGCGAGCGGCGGGGTCCTTCTTCAGGCAGTCGCGCACGAGGTCGGCGATGCCCTCGGGCACCCGGTCGAGGTCGGGGTCCTCCTGCGCGATGCGGAACATCAGCGCGTGCACGCCGCTGTTGGCGGTGCCGAAGGGGAGTGCGCCGGTGGCGGCGTAGGCGATGACGGAGCCGAGGCAGAAGACGTCGCAGGCGGGCGTGACGCGGTCGCCGCGCACCTGCTCGGGCGCCATGAAGCCGGGCGAGCCGACCAGCGCGCCGGTCCGGGTGAGGCCGCCGTCGGTCACCGTCTGCAGGGCCCGCGCGATGCCGAAGTCGATGACCCGGGGGCCGTCGATGGTGACGAGCACGTTGGACGGCTTGAGGTCGCGGTGGATGATCCCGGCCGCGTGGATGTCCTGGAGGGCGTGGGCGAGCCCGGCGGCCAGGGTCCGCACCGAGCGTTCCGGCAGGGCACCGTGGTCGTGGCCCACGACCTGCTGGAGGCTGGGCCCCGCGACGTACCCGGTGGCGACCCAGGGCACGGCCGCCTCGGTGTCGGCGTCCAGTACGGGCGCGGTCCAGTGGCCGCCGACCCGCCGCGCGGACTCGACCTCCTTGCGGAACCGCTCCCGGAACTCCTCCTGCGCGGCCAGTTCCGCGCGCACCAGCTTCACGGCGACCGTGCGTCCACGGTCCGAGCGGGCCAGATAGACGTGGCCCATGCCTCCCGCGCCGAGCCTCCCCAGCAGCCGGTAGGCCCCGATGTGCCGCGGGTCCCCGTCCCCGAGCTTCTGCATGTTGCGCCGCCTTCCCCCGCACGTGAAACTCCCACGTGAGCAACAGACCGAGGATAGTGCGGGGCGGGCGCACGGGGAGCGGGTCCATCTCTACGGTTCCGTAACGGGCCCGCCGTACGGTGCCGGCACGGTACCGGCGCCGCGTCGACAACCTGTCGCGGAAAGCCCCCGTCCACAGACAGGACGCCGATTCCGTTTCCGCATCGCGGACATCTACCCTCGGCCGCATGACCCCTCAGCCCGATCCCCAGGCCGGCGCCGCCGTGAAGGCCGCGGACCGCTCGCACGTCTTCCACTCCTGGTCCGCGCAGGAGCTCATCGACCCGCTCGCCGTCGCCGGCGCCGAGGGGTCGTACTTCTGGGACTACGAAGGGAAGCGCTACCTCGACCTCGCCAGCGGTCTCGTCTACACCAACATCGGCTACCAGCACCCCAAGGTCGTCGCCGCGATCCAGGAGCAGGCGGCGCGGATGACGACCTTCGCGCCCGCGTTCGCCGTCGAGGCGCGCTCCGAGGCGGCGCGGCTGATCGCCGAGCGGACGCCCGGCGACCTGGACAAGATCTTCTTCACCAACGGCGGCGCGGACGCCGTCGAGCACGCCGTGCGCATGGCGCGGCTGCACACCGGGCGGCCGAAGGTGCTGTCGGCGTACCGCTCGTACCACGGCGGCACCCAGCAGGCGATCAACCTCACCGGCGACCCGCGCCGCTGGGCCTCGGACAGCGGCACCGCCGGTGCCGTGCACTTCTGGGCGCCCTTCCTGTACCGCTCGCGCTTCTACGCCGAGACCGAGGAGCAGGAGTGCGCGCGGGCGCTGGAGCACCTGGAGACGACGATCGCCTTCGAGGGCCCGGGGACGATCGCCGCGATCATCCTGGAGACGATCCCGGGCACGGCGGGGATCATGATGCCGCCGGCCGGTTACCTGGCCGGGGTGCGGGCGATCTGCGACAAGTACGGGATCGTGTTCGTGCTGGACGAGGTGATGGCCGGGTTCGGGCGGACCGGTACGTGGTTCGCCGCCGACCTGTACGACGTCGTGCCCGACCTGATGACCTTCGCCAAGGGCGTCAACTCGGGCTACGTCCCGCTGGGCGGCGTCGCGATCTCCGGCGAGATCGCCGCGACGTTCGCCGAGCGTCCCTACCCGGGCGGGCTGACGTACTCCGGTCACCCGCTGGCCTGCGCCGCCGCCGTCGCCACGATCA
Source organism: Streptomyces sp. AC602_WCS936 (assembly GCF_019049125.1). NCBI lineage: Bacteria > Bacillati > Actinomycetota > Actinomycetes > Kitasatosporales > Streptomycetaceae > Streptomyces > Streptomyces sp. AC602_WCS936. Next base: position 46,069 of record NZ_JAGMUF010000058.1, read on the forward strand.
ACGTGATGGAGGAGGAGGGCATCGTCGAGCACGCGGCGCGGCTCGGCGCCGAGGTCGTCGAGCCCGCGCTGCGGGAGCTGGCCGAGCGGCACCCGAGCGTCGGCGACGTGCGCGGGACCGGCATGTTCTGGGCGCTGGAGCTGGTGAGGAACCGGGAGACCCGGGAGCCGCTGGTGCCGTACAACGCGACCGGGCAGGCGGCCACCCCGATGTCCGCCTTCGCCGCGTCCGCCAAGGCCCACGGCGTGTGGCCGTTCGTGAACATGAACCGGACCCACGTCGTCCCGCCCTGCAACGTCTCCGAGGCCGAGCTGAAGGAGGGCCTCGCGGCCCTGGACACGGCACTGTCCGTGGCGGACGAGTACACCGAGTAAGGTCCTGCCCGCTTACGGGCAGGCAAGCGACCCGAGCGCGTAAGGTGGCGTGCTCGTACACCGTGGACATGTGTACGAGCACGCCACAGCTGTGTGTACGAGTACACCCCGTACGCGACGAGGAGACCGCCCGATCATGCCCGGCCCCAGCCGCACCGGTGCCGTCACGCGCAGCACCCTGCGGCAGCAGATCGCCGACGCGCTCCGCGACGAGGTGCTGTCCGGGCGGCTCCAGCCGGGGCAGGAGTTCACGGTCAAGGAGATCGCCGAGCAGTACGGGGTGTCCGCGACGCCCGTGCGCGAGGCGCTGGTCGACCTGTCCGCGCAGGGGCTGCTCGACGCCGACCACCACCGCGGGTTCCGGGTGCACGAGTACTCGGTCGACGACTTCCGGGGGATGGTCGAGGCCCGCAGTCTCGTCATCGGCGGGATGTTCCTCGCCCTGGAGGGCGCCCGGCGGGGCGGGCCGGCCCCGGACGATCCGCGGGTCGCCGCCGCCCTCGCCGGGGTCCGCCGGCGCGGTGAGGAGGCCCAGCGGGCCGCCGCGGCCGGGGACCTGACCGTCCTCATCGGCTACGACCTGCGCTACTGGCGCGAGTTGGCCGTGCTGTTCGGCAACCCCTACCTCTCCGACTTCCTGCACCGGCTGCGCGTGCGGAGCTGGGTGTGCACGGTGCAGCACCTGCGCCGGCTGAGCGACCTGCGCGGCACCCTCTGGTCGGGGCACACCGAACTGGTCGACGCCCTCGCCCGCCGCGACGCGCCGGCCGCCCGTGCGCTGATCGACGCGTACAACGCTCACTCGCTCGCCCTGATCGAGCGCCTCGCCCGGCGATGACCAACGCCTGAGGTGTCGTGGCCGGGCCCCAAATGGGTATGGGATCTGCACGCACCACGCACCGACTACGCTTCCAGACCACCCCGCCCGTCCACCGTGCTGTGTGAGGAGCCCTCTTTTGGCCTGTGACCTGTGGCTGGTACCGCTCGTCGACGTCTTGTGCCACACGCCGGACAACCCGTTCGCCGAGGAACTCGCGCAGTACGACAAGGTGCTGGCCGAGGCCGGGCTGCCGCCGGTGCCGGTGTACCAGTACATGCCGGGGCTGTCCGGCGAGGTCGCGCCGGTGGCCGGATTCGACTACGACGCCCTGCACTTCCTGCGCCGCGCGTACCTGCTCCAGGTGTGCGGGCTGGCGGTGACGCCGGTGGACGAACTCGGCGGTGACTACGAGCAGTTGCTGGAGATGTTCGAGTCGACGGCCCAGCAGTCGCACCTGGTCTGGCACTACGACCACGCGGGCGCCTACGTCCCCGTCGACTTCCCGCACCCGCTCTCCAGCGACGAACTCCTGGCGGGCGGCGGCCCCTTGGGCTCCTCGCACACCCTGCTGCGGGAGCTGGAGGCCGTCGCCCCGGCCCTCGGCATCGACCCGGCCAACCCCCCGGCGCCACCCGCGCCGCCGCTCGCCCCGACGGAGCTGGAGGAGCCGGCCGTTCCCGCGCCGTACGACGCCAGCCCCTTCGCCCGTGAGCGGCACGTGTGGCTGGGGCTGCACGCGGCGGCCACGCGGAGCCTGGCGCAGGGGTCGATGATCGTGTTCAGCTGATCCGCCGGCGGCCGGTCAGCGGAGCTGGGAGAGGCCCTTGGCGAGGTCCTCGCCGTTCATGATCGGGCAGACCTCGACCTCGGCGTTCATCTCCACGAGGAACGGCTCACCGAGCCGGGGCATCTCCGAGCTGTCCTGCATGTCGAGGACCAGCAGGGCCGTCCGCCGACCGCCGAGGACGCCGAAGTAGGCGGCCTCCGGCTTGATGTGGTCGAGGGTCTCCCGCATCAGGTCGGTCATCTTGCCGCTGCGGACGAGTTCGTTCGACTTCTCCGTGTCCAGCGTGGCCTTGAGCAGCACGCGCATCGCACTCACCTTCTTCTGCCGACGCGGCGTGTACAGCTTCAGCCTATGCCTGAAATGAGCAGTTTGTTCAGCTGGTTCGGCTCCGCGATCACATCGATGCCGGTGATGCGGTCGTCGTGGGCGTCGTCCGCGAAGGTGAAGCGGAGCACCACGCGCAGCCTGCCGTGCTCGGCCATCGCCAGGCCGACCCTGCCGTCCACCAGGACCACGCCGGTGAACCGCGCCCGCGCCATCGAGGCCATCGCACCCCGCGCGACCGGCTCGACGCCGGAGACGGCGAAGGGCTCGGGCGTCGGGACGACCGCCGCGTCGGCGCGCAGGACGACCTCCGGGTGGAGCAGGGAGACCAGCGCGTCGAAGTCGCCGCCCCGGGTGGCCGCCAGGTACGCGTCGACCGCGCGGCGCCGGCGGGGCGGGTCGGCGTCGGGCACGGGAACGCCCCGGACCCGGCGGCGGGCGCGGCTGGCCAGCTGGCGGGTGGCGGCGGGGGCCTTGCCGAGCATCGCGGCGATGTCGTCGAAGGGGACGTCGAACATGTCGTGCAGGACGAACGCGAGCCGTTCGGCGGGGCCCAGGGTGTCCAGCACGATCAGCAGCGCGATGCCGACCTCGTCGGCGAGCTGGGCCTCCTCGGCGGGGTCGGTGCCGGTCGTCCCCGTTCGTGGCCCCTCCTCCAACGGCTCCTCGCGGCGGGTGTCGCGGGCGCGCAGCATGTTGAGGCAGACGCGGGCGACGACGGTGGTGAGCCAGCCGGAGAGGTTCTCCACCTCCGAGGTGTCCGCGCGGTCGGCGCGCAGCCACGCGTCCTGGAGGGCGTCGTCGGCCTCGCCGAGGGAGCCGAGGATGCGGTACGCGACGGCACGCAGCCGGGGGCGGTCCCGCTCGAAGCTCTCCGCCAACGCGTCGGTTCGTCCGGGCACCGTACGGCTTCCCTCCGTGTCCTCGTGTCCTCGTGTCCTCGGGGTCCTCAGGGTTCTGACCCAAGTGAATCACCGGACCCCCGGCGCCCTCAGCGGATCAGACGGATCCCCGGCGGCCACAGCACCCCGTCCGCCAGCAGCAGTGACGGCCCCAGGTGTACGGGGCACACCCGCAGCGGCGTCCTGAGGTGCCGGGCGACCTCGAAGCGGGCCGGATCGCCGCAGTCGTCGGGGACGCCCGGGTCGCCCTCTCCGCCGTACGGGCCCTGGCAGGAAGCGGCGCGGTCACGGTCGGTCATGCCCACGATCCGACACCACGCTCCGGGCCGGCGCCCGGGGAAGTGGGCCGAACGGTCGCGGTGCGGCCGGCTACGGGGCGATTTCGGCGTCCTGGAGGCCGACGCACTTGCGCTCCTGCGGGATCCACTTCACGGCGGGGTCCAGCGCGGCGAGGACGCCGCCCACCTCCTCGCGCGGCCCGGTGTAGGTGAGCTCCACGGCCGGGGAGCGGCCGTAGGTCCGCAGCACGCTCACGCCGTCGCTCTTGAGCCGCTTCTCGTCCAGCACCCAGTCGACGCCGTCGGCCGTGACGCAGAGGTTGATGTTGGGCGGCAGCTCCTCGGCGCCGCAGCGGAACACCGCCTTCTGGCCGCCCCAGGAGGCGACGCCGTCGCCGAGGGCCCAGTCGCGCGAGGCGCCGGGTATGTCGTCGGGGAGGCGGTCGACCACCTTGCCGCACTTGGCGTTGTCGGCGTGCGGGGCGGCGGAGACGCGGTGGCTGTCGACGTAGAGGAGCCCGCCGGTGACGGCGACGACCGCGACGGTCAGCCAGATCCACGTCCGGGTGGTGGGCTTCCGCATGTTCCGATCCGCTCCGCGCTGTCCGTTCCGTCCACTGCTGGCACCGGCCAGCGTATCCGTAGGCCGAACACCGACGGCCGGGGCCCCGTGCGGGGTCCCGGCCGTCGGCGTCGGCATTCGGTTCTCTACAGGAACGAGTTGATCTCGATCGTCTCGTCCCGGCCCGGGCCCACGCCGATCGCGGAGATCGGGGCGCCGGACATCTCCTCCAGCGCCTTGACGTACGCCTGGGCGTTCTTCGGCAGCTCGGAGAACGACTTCGCCTTGCTGATGTCCTCGCTCCAGCCCGGCAGCATCTCGTAGACCGGCTTCGCGTGGTGGAAGTCGGACTGCGAGTACGGCAGCTCCTCGACGCGCTTGCCGTCGATCTCGTAGGCCACGCAGACCGGGATCTGCTCCCAGCCGGTGAGGACGTCGAGCTTGGTGAGGAAGAAGTCGGTGAGGCCGTTGACGCGGGTGGCGTAGCGGGCGATCACCGCGTCGAACCAGCCGCAGCGCCGGTCGCGGCCGGTGGTGACGCCGCGCTCGCCGCCGATGCGGCGCAGGGCCTCGCCGTCCTCGTCGAACAGCTCGGTCGGGAACGGGCCGGCGCCGACGCGGGTCGTGTACGCCTTGAGGATGCCGATGACCCGGCTGATCTTCGTCGGGCCCACGCCGGCGCCGGTGCAGGCGCCGCCCGCGGTCGGGTTCGACGAGGTGACGAAGGGGTACGTGCCGTGGTCGATGTCGAGGAGGGTGCCCTGACCGCCCTCGAACAGGACGACCTTGTCGTCCTCCAGCGCCTGGTTGAGGACCAGGACGGTGTCGGCGACGTACGGCGCGAGCTTGTCCGCGTAGCCCAGCAGCTCCTCGACGACCTGGCCGGTGGCGATGGCGCGGCGGTTGTAGAGCTTGGTGAGCATCTGGTTCTTGACGTCCAGCGCCGCTTCGACCTTCTGGGTGAGGATCGACTCGTCGTAGAGGTCCTGGACGCGGATGCCGACACGGTTGATCTTGTCGGCGTAGGTCGGGCCGATGCCGCGGCCGGTGGTGCCGATCTTGCGCTTGCCGAGGAAGCGTTCCGTCACCTTGTCGACGGTCACGTTGTACGGCGTGATGATGTGGGCGTTTCCGCTGATCAGGAGCTTGGACGTGTCGACGCCTCGCTCGTTCAGCCCGCTCAGCTCGGAGAACAGGACCGACGGGTCGACGACGACGCCGTTACCGATGACCGGCGTGCAGCCGGGGGAGAGAATCCCGGAAGGGAGCAGGTGGAGGGCGTACTTCTGATCGCCCACGACTACCGTGTGGCCGGCGTTGTTGCCGCCCTGGTAGCGCACCACATAGTCGACGGAGCCACCGAGCAGGTCCGTCGCCTTTCCCTTGCCTTCGTCACCCCACTGAGCACCGAGCAGCACAAGTGCGGGCACGCGCGTACACCCCTTCCGGGCGGGGCATGTCCATGGTCGAGGGCGTACGCGGTGGATTTCCGCCACGTACACCGCGACCGTCGTTGGCCGCCAACCGTCGGACCGGATGCCCCGGAATAGACGAAGCCCCTGGCGCAATAGCGCAAGGGGCTCTTGCACAAAGATGCTACCCGAGGAAGCGAGGCATGGCCGAGGTGGCGACTTCCGCGAGCTCTTCCGCGAACTCTTCCGCGAGGTCCGTTTCGCTTCTGGTGGTCGTCGATCCGGTCGCCCGGCGGGCGGACGGGGAGTCCGTCCGGATCGCGAAAGACGTACTCAGCGCGGGTGCGTCGAGCACGAAGGTGTGCCTGCCGGACGGTCCGGAGGAGTTCGCGCGGGCCCTGCGGCGGCGGGGCTCGCGACGGCCGGTGGTGGTCGGCGACGACCGGGCGCTGCTGCGCGCCGTGGCCCTGCTGCACCGGCACCGGGAGCTGGCGGCGTGCGGACTGTCCGTGGTGCCGGTGGGGCCGGTGCTGGGCCTCACCCGGTCGCTGGGGCTGCCGTCGGGTGCGGTGGCGGCGGCGCGGGCCGTGCTGGACGGGGCGGAACGGCGCCTGGACCTGCTCGTCGACGACAGTGACGGGGTGGTGCTGGGGGCGGTGGGGATTCCGCCGGTCGCCGGGCACCTGGACGAGGGGGCGTTCGTGGACCCGGCCGACGACGCCGCGCGGGGCGGGTCGCGTCCGGCGTCCGCGCCTGCGTGGCCCTGGCTGCGGACCTGCCAGTCCCTGGTCCGGACCCTGGCGTCCGCACGGCCGGTGCGGGCGGCGGCGGCTCCGGGGGCGGCCGGTCCCTCCCGACTGCGGGTGGAGGTCGACGGGGTGACGCTGGTGGACCTGGACCAGCCGGTCGAGGCGCTCTCGGTGGTACCGGGCGCCGGCGGGGTGGCCGAGGTGGAGGTGCGGCCACCGGCGTGGGGCGGGGAGGCGTCGCCGCTGACGGCGCGGGGGCGGACGGTGACTGTGTCGGGGGCGCACTTCCGGTACCGGGCCGACGCGGTGGTGTCGGGGCCGGTGCGGACGCGGACGTGGGTGGTGCGGGAGGGGGCGTGGGGGCTGACGCTGCCTGCGGGGTAGGGCCGCGGGGGGCTGCGGGTCAGGGGGCCTGGAAACCGGCGGTGTCCAGCAGGCAGTCGAGCGGGGCGGGGACGGGGAGCTTCTCGCCGAACGGCCGGGTGATGCGCGACTCGTACCCCTTGGCGGACGGCGTCCACAGGACTGTGGCCTGCTCTTCCTGCATGTCGAGGAGCAGGTGGACGGGGACGCCGGCGCGACCGTAGACCTCCACCTTCTCGGTCAGGTCGTCGTCCCGGGTGCTGGAGGAAGTCAGCTCGGCGACGAAGGTCAGGGCCTCGCCGTCCAGCCGGTTGCTGGTCGTCTCGAACACGCGCCCGGGGGCGGCGTGGATGTCGGGTCCGTACGCCCGCTCGTCTCCTGGAAAGACGAACAGGAACGGGCCGTAGCTGATGCGGTGCTCCGGGGGGAGATACGACCGCAGCTGTTCACACACCGATTCCATGACCCGGTAGTAGTAGCCCTGCGACCACGGCGACACAACGATCTTCCCCCCGATGATCTCGGCCTTGAAGCCGTCGCGCAGCTGAAGCTCGTCAAGGATGTCCAGCAGCTCCTCGAAGCCGCTGGGCTCAGCACCGCTTATCGCCGTCTGCTCCGCCATGACTGTCATGATGCGCCTCCCCCTTGCCGCGGACCAGTCACAACTCAGCGTAGCGGATCGATCACACGGACCCGAACCGTTCCTCCCGGTGCACCCGCCAGCGCTCCATCATCGCGGCGATCTCCCCGTCCACGAACTCGAAGAAGGCCAGCGTCTCGGCCATGCGGCGGCCCGCCGGGGTGTCCGCGCCGAGGCTGGTCACGCCCTCGCGCAGGGCGCTCTCCCAGCGCTTGAGGACCGCCTCGCGGTTGGTCAGCGCCTCGTACCACTGGTCGCTGTGCACCCGGTACCGCTCCCGACGTGAGCCCGGCTCCCGTTCGCGCGAGACCATGTGCTGCTGGGCGAGGTAGCGCACGGCGCCGGAGACCGCGGCGGGGCTGACCTGGAGCCGGGCGCCGAGTTCGGCCGAGGTCAGCGCTCCCGAGTCGGAGGACAGCAGCGCGGCGAAGACCCGGGCGGGCATGCGCTGCATCCCGGCCTCGACGAGCTGGGCGGCGAAGCCCTCCACGAACTTCGACACCGCCTCGGGATCGCGCTCCCGTTCCGTCGGCTCCGTGGCTTCCCTCATGCTTCGATCATCCCTCACATCCTGACGCTTTCTTAACTTCACAAATTTGTGAAGTTAGCGTACGTTCCAAAGTATGACGAAGGCAATCAGCGTCTCCGGACTCCACAAGTCGTTCGGCCGGACACGCGCCCTGGACGGCCTCGACCTGGCCGTCGAGGCCGGTGAGGTCCACGGTTTCCTCGGCCCCAACGGCGCCGGCAAGTCCACCACCGTCCGCGTCCTGCTCGGCCTGCTGCGGGCCGACTCCGGCGCCGCCCAGGTCCTCGGCATGGACCCGTGGGCGCAGGCGGTCGAGCTGCACCGCCGCCTCGCCTACGTCCCCGGCGACGTCGAGCTGTGGCCGAACCTGACCGGCGGCGAGGCCATCGACCTGCTGGCGCGGCTGCGCGGCGGGCTGGACCGGCGGCGCCGGGACGAACTCGTCGAGCGCTTCGGCCTGGACCCGACCAAGAAGGGCCGGGCCTACTCCAAGGGCAACCGGCAGAAGGTCGCCATCGTCGCCGCGCTCGCCTCCGACGCCGAACTGCTGCTCCTCGACGAGCCGACCGCCGGCCTGGACCCGCTCATGGAGGTCGTCTTCCAGGACGTCATCACCGAGGCCAAGGCCGCGGGCAAGACCGTCCTGCTCTCCAGCCACATCCTCGCCCAGGTGGAGAAGCTCGCCGACCGGGTCAGCATCATCCGGCTCGGGCGGATCGTGCAGTCCGGCACCCTCGGCGAACTGCGGCACCTGACCCGCACCACCATCGAGGCGGAGACCGAGCGCCCCGCCTCGGGCCTGGACGCGCTGCCCGGCGTCCACGACCTGCGGGCCGACGACGGCCGCGTGCGCTTCGCCGTCGACGGCGGCGAGGTCGACGGCGCGGTCCGCAAGCTCACCGAGTTCGGCATCCGCAGCCTGGTCAGCCACCCACCGACGCTGGAGGAGCTGATGCTCCGCCACTACGACGACGCCCTGCCGCCGAACGACGTCCGTGGAGCCGTGCGATGAGCTCCACGACCGCCACCACCACCGCCAAGACCACGGCGCGTCCCGGACCCTCCGCCGGCCGCTCGGGGACGCTGGCCGGCACCGGCACGCTCGTCCGCTTCGCCCTGCGCCGCGACCGCGTCCGGCTCCCCGTGTGGATCCTGGCGCTGCTGCTGGGCACCCTGTCGACCGCGAACAGCTACGCCGAGTTGTACGGCACGCCCGAGGACCGGGCGAACGCCGTCGAGACCATGGGCAGCCCGGCCGGTCTCGCCATGTCGGGCCCGCGCCACTACCTCGACGCCTACACCTCCGGCGCCATGCTCGGCCACCAGATGCTCGGCTTCATGGCCGTCCTCGTCGGCCTGATGAGCGTCCTGACCGTCACCCGGCACACCCGCGCCGAGGAGGAGACCGGCCGGGCCGAACTGCTGCGCTCGACAGTCGTCGGCCGGCACGCCCACCTCGCCGCCGCTCTCTGGGTCGCGGTCCTCGCCAACCTCGTCCTCGCCGCGCTGCTGGCCCTCGGCCTGGCCGGTCTGGGCATCGAGGGCATCGACGCGGGCGGGTCGCTGCTGTACGGCGCCTGCCACGCCGCCGCCGGTCTCGTCTTCGCCGCCGTCGCCGCGATCACCGTCCAGCTCACCGCGCACGCGCGCGGCGCCGGCGGCATGGCCCTCGCGGTCATCGGCGCCGCCTACGTGCTGCGCGCCGCCGGTGACAGCGGCGAGAGCGGCGCCCTGTCCTGGCTCTCCCCGATCGGCTGGGTGCAGCGCACCTACGTCTACGTCGACGACGACTGGTGGCCGCTGCTGCTCTGCCTCGCCCTGGCGGCGGTGTGCGCGGCGACGGGCTTCGTGCTCTCCACCCGACGGGACGTGGGCGCGGGCATCCGGCCGGAGAAACTGGGCAGCCCGGTCGCCTCCGCCGCACTCGGCACCCCGCTCGGCTTCGCGCTGCGCCTGCACCGCGGCATGCTCGCCGGCTTCGGCGCGGGCCTGTTCCTGATGGGCGCGATGTACGGGTCGATCCTCGGTCAGGCCGAGGACATGCTGAAGGACATCGACCAGCTCCAGGAGGCCCTGGACCGCATCGGCGGCTCCGGCATGGCGGAGGCCTTCGCGTCGATGGTGATGGTGGTCGTCGCCGTGGTCGCCGCGGTGTACGCCGTGATGGCCGCGCTGCGGACCCGCGCCGAGGAGAGCGCGGGACGCGCCGAGCCGCTGCTCGCCACCGGACTGTCACGCGGCCGCTGGGCCGGCAGCCACCTGGCCGTGGCGGCAGTCGGCGGCACGCTCGTACTGCTCCTGGCCGGCCTCGGCTTCGGCGTCGCGGGCGCCGCCTCCACCGGCGACGGCGTCCTGGTGCCGAGGCTGGTGGGCGCGGCCCTCGCCTACGCGCCCGCCCTGTGGGTCACGGTCGGGGTGGCGGCGGTGCTGTTCGGCTGGTTCCCGAAGGCGAGCGCGGCGGCCTGGATCGTGCCGGTGTACGCCTTCGTCGTCGGCTACCTCGGCCAGATCCTCCAGTTCCCCGGCTGGATGAACAACCTCTCCCCCTTCGGCCACGTCCCCCGGCTCCCCGCCGCGGACATGAACTGGACGCCACTGCTGGTGCTGACCCTCGTCGCGGCGGGACTGGCGTGGCTGGGCCTGGCGGGCTTCCGGCGCCGGGACCTGGAGACGAAGTAGGCGGGGCGGGGGCGGCCTCCGGGTTCACACCTCGACGGCCAGCCCCTTCAGGCCCCGGATGACGAAGTTCGGTTTGCGCTCCGGCTCGGCGGCGGGCCGGAGCGCCGGCGCGTGCTCCAGCAGGGCGGTCATGGAGGCGGCCAGCTCGATACGGGCCAGCGGCGCGCCGATGCAGTAGTGGATGCCGGCGCTGAACGAGATGTGCGGGTTGTCGCGACGGGTGAGGTCGAGGCGGTCCGGGGCGGTGAAGACCGCCGGGTCGTGGTTGGCGGAGCCGAAGAGCATCGCCACCTCCGCGCCCCTCGGGATCACCGTCCCGTCGATCTCGATCTCGTCCAGCACCCAGCGTTCGAAGAGCTGGAGCGGGGTGTCGTAGCGCATCAGCTCCTCCACGGCGGTCGGGACCAGGGAGTGGTCCGCGCGGAGGGCGGCGAGTTCGCCGGGGTTGCGGAAGAGCGCCCACCAGCCGTTGACCGTGGCGTTCACCGTCGCCTCGTGGCCGGCGTTCAGGAGCAGGGCGCAGGTGGAGACCATCTCCTGCTCGGTGAGGCGGTCGTCGTCCTCGTCGTGGGCGGCGATCAGACCGGAGACCAGGTCGTCGCCGGGCTTCTCACGGCGGGCCGCGATCAGTGTGCGCAGGTACTCCGAGAACTCGAGCGACGCGCGCACCGCCCTGGTCGCCGTCTCCTCGGACGGGTTCAGCTCGTACATCCCGCAGATCTCCGCCGACCAGGGGCGCAACGGGGCCCGGTCCGACTCCGGGATGCCCAGCATCTCGGCGATCACGGCGACCGGGAGCGGTTCGGCGACGTCGGTCAGCAGGTCGCCGCCGCCGGCCTCGACGAGGCGGCCGACCAGTTCGTCGGCGAGGGAGCGGACGTACGGCTTCAGCCGCTCCACCGTCCGGGGCGTGAACGCCTTCGACACCAGACGCCGGATGCGGGTGTGGTCCGGCGGCTCCAGGTCGAGCATTCCGTGGTCGTTGAGGGTGTGGAAGGGCTCGTGCTCCGGGGGCGGCGGGGTGCGGCCGAAGTCCTCGTGGGTGTACCGGTGCGTGTAGGTCCGGCCGAGGCGGCGGTCGCGCAGCAGCGCCGAGACGTCCGCGTGGTGCGGGACCAGCCACTGGTCGGTCGGCTCGTAGTAGTGGACGCGGCCCCGCTCCCGCAGCTCGGCGTAGCCGGGATACGGGTCGGCGACGAATTCCGGGTCCCACGGGTCGAAGCTGTCGAAGCTGTCGAAGGCGGCCATGGACGGACGCTAGCCGGTGGCGCCGAGGCTGAACAGGGGGCTGGGTGACGGCCCGCTCCGGCCCCTCCCCCCTCAGCCCGGCGTCACCAGCCGCGCCTCGTACGCGAACACCGCCGCCTGCGTGCGGTCCCGCAGGCCCAGCTTCACCAGGACGCGGCTGACGTGCGTCTTGATCGTCGACTCGGCGACCACCAGGCGCTCGGCGATCTCCCCGTTCGACAGGCCCTGCGCGATCAGCACCAGCACCTCCGTCTCCCGCTCGGTCAGGTCGCCGTAGGCCGCCTGCGCCTGGGGCATCAGACGCGGGCCGTCGGACAGCTTCGAGAACTCGGTGATCAGGCGCTTGGTGATCGAGGGGGCGAGCAGGGCCTCACCGGCGGCCACCACCCGGACGCCATCGGCGAGCTGACGGGCCGAGGCGTCCTTGAGGAGGAAGCCGGAGGCGCCCGCGCGCAGCGCCTGGTACACGTACTCGTCGAGGTCGAAGGTGGTCAGGACGAGCACCTTCGCCGCCCCGTCGGCGGCGACGATCTCGCGCGTCGCGTCGATGCCGTTCAGCTCCGGCATGCGGATGTCCATCAGGACGACGTCGGGGGCCAGCTCACGCACCTTGGCAACCGCCTCCCGCCCGTTGACCGCCTCGCCGACGACCTCGATGTCCGGCATCGCGTTGAGCAGGACCGAGAAGCCCTCGCGGACCATCATCTGGTCGTCGGCGATCAGTACGCGGATCGTGCTCCCGGTCATGCGTCACCTTCGTTCGGCGCGGTGACCGGCAGGAACACCGCCACCTCGTAGCCCCCGTCGTCGGTGGGGCCGGCCGTCATCTCGCCGTTCAGCATCGTTACCCGCTCCCGCATGCCGGTGATGCCGTGCCCGGCGCCCGGCGAGGGCTTCACCAGGGACGGTTCGGGCATCGGCCCGTTGACGATTCTCAGGCCGAGACCGCCCAGCACGTAGGAGACCTCCACGCGGGCGGTGGCGCCGGGTGCGTGCCGCAGGCTGTTGCTCAGCGCCTCCTGCACGATCCGGTACGCCGACAGTTCGACGCCCGGCGGCAGCTCGCGCACCGCACCGGTCACCGCCTTCTCCACGCTCAGGCCCGCGTCGCGGACGTTGGCGAGCAGGGCGTCGAGGTCGGCGAGCGTGGGCTGCGGGGCGTCCGGGGCCTCGTAGTCCTCGGCGCGGACGACGCCCAGGACACGGCGCAGCTCGGTGAGGGCGGCTACCGCGTTCTCCCGGATGGTGGCGAAGGCCCGCTCCAGCTCCGGCGGCGGATTCTCCACCCGGTAGGGCGCGGCCTCGGCCTGGATGGCGACCACCGACATGTGGTGGGCGACCACGTCGTGCAGCTCGCGCGCGATGTTGGTGCGCTCCTCCAGCAGAGTGCGCCGGGACCGCTCGTGCGCGGTGACCGTCTGCTGGGCGGTCACCTGCTGCCGGGCGGTCTGCCGGACGTGCCAGAGACAGACCACGAGCAGGGCGAACGCGGACGTCACCATCATGGGTCCGCTGTTCGTGTAGTAGTACGACCCGCCGAAGGCGACGTCCGAGAGGAAGCCGTACACACAGGTCAGGGCCCACATCCAGACAGCGGTGCGGGGACGGGTGCGCAGCGCCACGACGATCAGCACCGCGAGGTGGCAGACGAACGCGCCGGGCATCCACGGCCAGTCCAGACTGTCGCCGTTGATGAGCGCGACCAGCGGGGTCACCGCCAGGGACAGCCAGAACGCGCCGATGGGCCGGACCAGCGTGGCGAGCACCGGCAGGGCGCACAGGATGCCGGACAGCAGGGCCGGTGCGTCACCGCCGGGCAGGCCGCCCGAGACCGAGCCGACGGCCAGGGCCAGCAGCGCGGTCGCACCCACCACGGCGTGCGGGAGGTGCTGCGCGTACTGCGGCAGCCGGCCGGGCAGCCGGCGGACGAACGAGCCGTCCGTACGCCGGGGCGGCAACGGCCGGTAGGCGAAGGGGTCGTGGAACAGGTCTTGGCGCAGTCCCCGCAGGGCGTTACGGAACAGCCGGTACTCCGGGCTGCGGGCCGCCCCGTCCCCGTGCTGCGGGTGAGTCGTCTCGGTCACGCTCACACCGTAGGCCGACCGGGTGAGGGCGGTCGTCACCAGTGAGAGGGGTCCTTCGGTGTCCGCCTCAGGTACTACGAGGGCCACGACGCCTCGCTCCTCAGTACCCCGAGGGGCGTACCAGGCCCGTCTCGTACGCGAAGACCGCCGCCTGGGTGCGGTCCCTGAGACCGAGCTTCACCAGGATCCTGCCCACGTGGGTCTTCACCGTCTGCTCGGCGACCACCAGCCGCTGGGCGATCTCCGCGTTCGACAGCCCCTGGGCGATCAGGGCGAGCACCTCCGTCTCCCGCTCGGTGAGGTCGCCGACGCGTTCCTTCAGAGGGGCGCGCGGTCTGTCACGCATCCGGGAGAACTCGGTGATCAGCCGGCGGGTGACCCCCGGCGCGAGCAGCGCGTCCCCGGCCGCCACCACCCGGACCGCCTCGGCGAGCTGGTCGGCGGAGGCGTCCTTGAGCAGGAACCCGGAGGCGCCCGCGACCAGCGCCTCGTACACGTACTCGTCGAGGTCGAAGGTGGTCAGCACCAGCACCCTGATGTCCGGGTTCGCCCCGACGATGCGACGGGTGGCCTCGATGCCGCCCAGCTCCGGCATGCGGATGTCCATCAGGACCACGTCCGGGACGAGTTCGGCGACCTTGGACACGGCGTCCAGGCCGTCCACCGCCTGCCCGATCACCTCGATGTCGGCCTGGGTGTTGAGCAGCACGGTGAAACCCTGCCGGACCATCTGCTGGTCGTCGGCGATCACCACGCGGATCACGCCGGGGGTGCCGCTCCCACTCGTCATGCGCTGCCGTCCTCGGGGTAGTAGTGGATGCTGGGGTCGTCGGGGGGTGGCTGGTCGGTGGCGTCGGCGGGCAGGAAGGCGGACACCTGGTAGCCGCCGTCCGGCAGTGAGTGCGCCGTCAGGGTGCCGCCGAGCATCGCCACCCGTTCCCGCATGCCGAGCAGTCCGTGCCCCGCCCCCTGCGAGGGCGGCGGCCTGCGCACCGGCGGCGAGTTGACGACCTCCACCCGCACGCCGGTCGGCAGGTGGGTGAGGTGGACCCAGGCGCGGGCGCCCGGCGCGTGCCGCAGCACATTGCTCAGCGCCTCCTGCACGATCCGGTACGCCGACAGCTCCACTCCCGGCGGCAGCGGCCGCCTGGTGCCGCTGATCTCGACGGCCACGGTCAGTCCCGCCGCCCGGGTGTTCTCCACCAGGGTGTCGATCCGGTCGAGGGTGGGCTGCGGGGCGTGCGGGGCGGCGTCCGTGCCGGGCGCGTCGAGCGGTTCGCCCGTCTCGGGGTGCTCGGACCGCAGGACGCCCAGCACCCGGCGCAGCTCGGTGAGGGCCTCCAGCGCGTTCTCCCGGATGCCCGCGAGGTTCTCCTTCAGCTCGTCCGGAGGGTTCTCGACGAGGTGAGGGGCGACCTGGGCCTGGATGGAGATCACGGACATGTGGTGGGCGACCACGTCGTGCAGCTCGCGCGCGATGCGGCTGCGCTCCTCCAACAGGGTGCGGCGGGCTCTCTCCTCGGCGGTGAGGGAGGTCTGCTGCACCAGCTCCGCGCGGGCCTCGCGGCGGCCTCGCAGGGCGATGCCGAGCACGACGACGACCGAGAAGAGGGTGACGGCGAGCTGGCCGGTCGGCTGGTAGTTACGACCGCCCACCACTCCTTGCAGGAGGTAGGTGGCGAGCGCGGTCAGGACCAGCGTTTCCCCGGACACCCGCGTAGGAACGCGCAGGGCGAGCAGCAGCAGGACGAGCAGGTGCCCGATGAGCCCGGCGGCCGTCCAGGGCCAGGTGAATTCGTCGCCGCCGGGGATCATCTCGGCCCGCACCGCGATGGCCCCCACCAGCATGGCGGCCATCGACATCCACCACGCCGCGACCGGGCGCCACAGCGCGAGCACCATCGCGCCGGCCTGGGCGAGGGCGATCACGAAGGCGAAGCCCGGCTCGATCCCGCCGTGGTCGCCGAGCTGGCCCGCGTCACCGATCAGCACGCCCAGGGCGGCCAGACAGACGATTCCGTGCGGAAGCCAGCGCAGCCACACCGACGGCGGCAGCGGGTCCGCCCGCCATGTCCACAGGTCGTCGTGCAGCACCTTCAGCAGGCGCTCGACCCGACCCGCGCCCCGCGGCCGGTTCCCCCGTCGTTTCACCTGGTCCACCCTAGACATGACGCGCCCCCGATGCCCCTGCCCGTCCCGATGGACGGTGCGCGCGGACCACCCGCCCGCGGCGCCCGGGTCCGTGCTCGCAGGACCGGAACGCGGCCCAGCAGCCCGCCAGGACCAGCGTGAACACCGGGAGCCACATGAGCCGCGCGGCGACCCAGTCCAGCCCGTCGGGGAGTGTGTGGAGGCCGGGCAGGCGGCCGGCGAGGAGGCCGGTGGCCGTGGTCGTCATCAGCGCCGTCTGGTGCCAGAGGAAGATCGTCATCGCGGAGAGGTTGACCAGCGCGACCGCCGCCCACACCACGGGCCGCCGCATCGTGCGCCGCAGTCTCTCGCGCAGCAGCAGCGCCAGGCCGCACTGGGCCAGGCCGAAGATGACGGCGGCCAGCGTCGGCGGGTTCAGGTTCGACACGTCCGCGCCGGGGACGCCGACCATCGAGGCCGGGTAGCCCGCCCGGGCGACGAGCGCGGCGGTCGCCGCCGTACCGCCGGTGAGCAGGATCCAGCCCGCGCGGCGACGGTCCAGTTCGCCGCGGGTCCAGGCGGCGCCCAGGGTGTAGGGGACCAGCCAGCCGGCGGCGAGGTTGATCCAGCCGAGCCAGGCAGGGGCGCCGAGCCCGAAGCGGAGCAGGTCGACGTGGAGGACGACGACCAGCGGCCACAGCGGGTGCAGCCGGGTGAGGAGTGGGGTCGCCGCGGTCAGCGCGGCGAAGACCAGGAGGAACCACAGCGGGGACAGGGCCAGCTTCACCAGGGTGTGGACGGTCACGAACTCCGCGCCGGTCAGGAGCAGCAGCCCCGCGATCGCCGTCCACAGGGTGAGGACGGCCACGACCGGACGGAACAGCCGGGTCAGCCGGGCGGACAGCCAGCGGCCGTAGGGAACGCCCCGGGCGCGGGCCGACTCGTACCCCCGGGTGGCGACGTGGCCGCCGACCAGGAAGAACACGGCGAGGGTCTGGAAGGCCCAGGAGACCGGGGCCAGCCAGGGCATCTCCCCCAGCGGGCTGGCCGCGCGCAGGCTCGCGCCGTCGGCGACCAGGGCCGTGACCAGCCAGTGCCCGAGGACCACACCGAGGATGGCGAAGGCGCGCAGGGCGTCCACGGCCCGGTCCCGGTCCACGGGCGTGGCGGCGTCGACGCGCTCGGCGGTGCGGTGCAGGGTTCGCGGGACACGCAGGTCAGTCATGGGTCACCTCCGCGGTCTCGCCCAGGGCGATCCGGGCCAGGTTCGTCAAGGAGAGGGAGCCGGGGTCGAAGTAGTCGCTGTGGCCGCCGTCGCCGGCCGCGAAGACCCGGGCGCCGAAGTCCGGGGAGACCGGGTCGGTGCCGAAGCCGACGGTGGTGCCGAAGAGGTCGGCGCTGAGGTGCGGGACGTGCTCCACCCAGTCGTCGGCGCCCCGCGCCGCCCAGACCCGGGCCCTCGTGTGCAGCCCGGCGGCCGAGTCGGCGCCGGTGCCGGGGCTGCCGAGCAGGGCGATGTCGGTGACGTCCAGGCCGTCCGCCGCCCGGGCGCAGACGACCGAGCCGTAGGAGTGGCAGAGGAGGGCGAGGGAGGTGCCCGGTCCGGTGATGGCGCGCAGGTCGTCGACGAGGGCGCGCAGTTCAGGGGCGGCCCGGTCGGCGCGGTCGGTGGTGGCGACCGTGGTGCTGACGGTGTCCGGCGTCTCGTAGCCCAGCCAGGCCACGACCGCCGTGACTGTGCCCTCAGGAGCTCTCGCGGCGAGCTGTTGGTGCAGGGCGAGGGCGGCGGCGCGGAACCGGCCGTAGGTGTCGAGGCTGGTGTCGGAGCCCGGGACGAGGACGGCGACGCGGTCGGCGTGGGCGAGGTCGCCGAGGACCTCCGTGGCCAGGCCGGCGCCCCGGCCGTCGAAGGCGAGCAGCCGCCGGGACGGGTCGGCCATCGCGCGGTCCGCCGCCGCGCGGTGACGGTCGCCGTGGGCGTCGGCCATCCGGGACGCCTCGGCGGCGTTGGCCCGGTTGGCGGCGTATGTCTCCTCCAGCGTGCCGGCCGTCGGGGCCGCGAGCGCGGCGGGCGGCGGGGCGGGGACCTCGGGCTGTGCGGCGCCGGAGAGCGGGAGGACCACGGCGCCACAGATGAGCGCGGCGAGGACAGTACGGCGCCATCTGCTCACGCGCCGCCGCCAACGTACCGTCGTACCGGGCCCCATGGCCGCTCCCCTCCAGCTCGCCCGCCCATCGGGCTTGTCTGAAAGGGAAGTTATGGATCGAGCCGGGTAACCCGCGTCCCGCTCCGGAGCTCACCTGCCGGGTAGCTCTCAGGTACTACGGGTATGCCCCAGGCCCAAGGCCCCAGAACTCGGCTCACGGCCCACGGCTCACCAGGCCAGCTGCGCGATCTCCTCCACCACCACCGCGCACGCGTCCGCCGCCGGATCGATCAGCGGGAAGTGGCCGACGTCCTCCAGCAGCGTCACACCCACCACCTCCCCCGCCTTCGCCGCCGCGTCGGCGTACGCCTCCGCGACCGCCTGCGGCACGTCCACGTCGGCGCGCCCCTGCACGAGGGTCGTCGCGATACCGGTGGGCAGCAGCAGGGCGGGGTCGGCATAGGGCCGCCGGTCCTCGAAGAACCGTGCTCCACCGAGGAGTTGAAGCGCCGCTCCCCCGCACACGTCCATCTTCCCGGCGACCTCGAAGTCGGCGATCGGCGCGAGGGCGACCACACCGCGCAGGGGCGCCGGACGGTCCAGACGCCAGGGCGCGTCGGCGGGCAGCAGGTGCCGGGCCGCCGCCCACAGCGCGAGGTGGCCGCCGGCGGAGTGGCCGGTGAGCACCATGCGGCGCGGATCGGCGCCCGGAAGGTGCTGCCGTACCAGCGCGGGCAACGCGTCGAGCGCGGCGGCCACGTCGTCGAAGGTGTCGGGCCAACGCCCGGCGACCGGACCGCTCACACCAACGCCCTCGTCCCCGGCTTCCCCCTCCGCACCGCGCCGGTACTCCACACTGGCCACGGCGAAACCCCTGTGGGCCAGGAAGTCCGCAAACGGGCTGACATGACGGCGGTCGTACGGCGCCCGCCACGAGCCTCCGTGCAGCACCACAACAACGGGGGACGGGCCACCCGCCCCGCCGGCTCCGCGCGGCGCGTAGAAGTCGATCACCTGGTCAGGATGGTCGCCGTACCCCGCGCTGCTGTCCGGGTCGACCGCCGGACGGGACAAGGCCGATTTCTCCTCCGCGGCGGCCCGCCCGGCTGCGGTGCCCGGTTCTGCGGCGGCGTCCGGCATGCTGCAACCTCTCAGCGACGACACGGTGTTGGCGGACCGGGAGTGGGGATTCGGCCGTTGGCGGGACGGTATCAGGCCGGTGACGTGCGCGAACACGGGGTTGTCACACAGGGTGAGGAAAAAGGAGTACGGGCGACGAGCACGCCCTACCCCATGAACTCGGGCTGCTCGTACGGGGTCCACCAGGCCGTCAGCCCCCACACCCCCAGCCCGAGCGCGGCCACCGCCACGAGCGCCGCCGCCCACGCCCGGCCGCCCAGCAGACGCAGACCCAGCGCCCACGCGACGGCCGGCACGAGCGCGCCCCCGAGCGCCACCAGCGGCAGGTCGACGTACAGCACACTGAGGTCGCGGTGCTGCTGCTCGAAACCGCCGGTCACACTGACGCGCGCGTTCGGCGCCCAGGCGAACAGTGCCGTCGGCACGCCGACGACGCTCGCGGCCAGGCATCCGGCGCAGCCACGGGTCCGGTGATCCACATCGTCCATACCCGCGTCCACGCGCCGGAGCCCGCCACCGGTTCCTCAGCCCGTCGCGTCCAGCGTCCGGACCAGCACCCGCGCCGCCCGCTCCACGTCCGCGAACCCGACGTACAACGGGGTGAAGCCGAACCGCAGGACGTCCGGGGCCCGGAAGTCCCCGACCACCCCGCGCTCGATCAGCCGCTTCATCACGTCACCGGCGTCCTCGCAGCGCAGCGCGACCTGGCTGCCCCGCTCGGCGTGCGCCGCCGGCGTCACGGACTCCACCCGGCCGCCGGGCACGTACTCCCCGACGCAGCGCAGGAAGAAGTCCGTCAGCGCCAGGGACTTGGCCCGCACCGCCGCCACCGACACCGCGTCCTCGTCCCACACGTCCAGCGCCGCCTCCAGGGCGAGCAGGGAGAGGATGTCCGGCGTGCCGACCCGGCCGCGCAGGGCGCCGGAGGCCGGCTCGTACCCCGGCCGCATGCCGAAGGGCTCGGCGTGCGAGTTCCAGCCCGGCAGGGGGGAGTCGAAGCGGGCCTGGAGGTCCCGGCGCACGTACAGGTAGGCGGGCGAGCCGGGGCCGCCGTTGAGGTACTTGTAGGTGCAGCCGACCGCCAGGTCCACGCCGTGCTCGTCCAGCCCGACCGGCAGCGCGCCCGCGCTGTGGCACAGGTCCCAGACGGCGTACGCGCCCGCAGCGTGCACGGCGGCCGTGAGCGCGGGCAGGTCGTGCAGCCGTCCGGTGCGGTAGTCGACGTGGTTGAGGAGCACGGCCGCCGTACGGTCCCCCAGCGCCGACGGCACCTCCGCCGGGGCGACCGGGCGCAGGGCGCACCCCGTCATCCGGGCGGCGGACTCGGCGATGTAGCCGTCCGTGGGGAAGGTGGTGGCGTCGACGAGGATCTCGTCCCGCGCGGGACCGTCCGCTCCCGCCGCCATCCGCACCGCCGCCACCAGCGCCTTGAAGACGTTCACGCTCGTGGAGTCGCCCACCACGACCTGCCCGGCCGCCGCGCCCACCAGCGGGGCGATGCGGTCGCCGATCCGCTCGGGCGCGGTCCACCAGCCGCTTTCCTCCCAGGACCGGATGCGCAGCTCGCCCCACT
Organism: Streptomyces sp. AC602_WCS936; assembly: GCF_019049125.1. Classification (NCBI taxonomy): domain Bacteria; kingdom Bacillati; phylum Actinomycetota; class Actinomycetes; order Kitasatosporales; family Streptomycetaceae; genus Streptomyces; species Streptomyces sp. AC602_WCS936. The sequence goes on from NZ_JAGMUF010000058.1 coordinate 66,810, forward strand.
GGCGGCGGACCACGTCCGCCACCCGCGCGGGGACGTGCGCGGGCAGGGCGCCCAGCGAGTTCCCGTCCAGGTACACCACGTCGTCGAGGACGAACCGCTCGCGCACCGCGGCCAGCGGGTCGGCGGCGTCCAGCTTCCCGGCCTCGCCGGCCAGATCGAGCAGCTCAGACATAGGACCTCGCTCAGGCATGGGACCTCGCTCAGCCATGGGACCTCGCTCAGACATAGGACCGCGCCGTCCACAGCTCGGGGAACACGTTGCCGCGGGCCCGCTTCTCCAGCCAGGCCACCCCGGCGGAGCCGCCCGTGCCCGTCTTCGAGCCCATCGCGCGGCGGGTGGCGACCAGGTGGTCGTTGCGCCATCGCCACACCAGCTCGGCGACGTCGGTGAGGGCCTCGCCGAGGCGGGCCAGCTCGCCGTTCTGGTCACCGGAGTAGACGGCCGTCCAGGCGGCCTCCACCTCGGGCGCCGCCTCGTACTTCTTGGTGACGTCGCGCTGGAGCACCGCGTCGGGGATGTCGTACCCGCGCCGGGCGAGCAGCCGGACCACCTCGTCGTACAGGCTCGGCTCGTGCAGCGCCTTCTCCAGCTCGGCGTGGACGCGCGGGGCGCCGCGGTGCGGGACGAGCATGGACGCGGACTTGTCGCCGAGCAGGAACTCCAGGCGGCGGTACATGGCCGACTGGAAGCCGGAACCCTCGCCGAGGGCGCTGCGGTAGGAGTTGAACTGGGCGGGCGTGAGGCCCGCGAGCGGCGTCCAGGAGGCGTTCAGCGCCTCCAGCTCCCGCACCGAACGCTTCAGCGCGTCCCTCGCCACGTCGGTCCGGTCCTCGCGCAGGGCGCCGGCCGCGGTCTCCCACTCGTGGACGATGACGGTGAACCACAGCTCCATGACCTGGGTCGTGACCAGGAAGACCATCTCTCCGGGATCGTCGGAGAGGGTGTGCTGGAGATGGGTGAGCACGTCCGCCTTGACGTAGTCCTCGTACGGCGTGCTGCCCTCGAAGTCGAGATTCGGGGCGTCGTGGGACATTTCTGTCTCCTGATGGCACTACGGGTAGCGGTCCGCCCTGCCGTTACCGGCACGGGGCCCCGGTCCCCACACGGCATCCTCCGCAATCGTCGCAGGAAACCGCAAGGCCCGCCCGCGCACGGCGGGCGGGCCTCGTGACACGTGCGCGGCGGGTCAGCCCAGGACCTCGGCCGCCTCCGGCGAGGAGTCCTTCAGGAACTGGCTGCAGCGCTCGTACTCCTCCTTCTCGCCGATCGCCTGGGCGGCGCGGGCGAGGGCGTGCAGGGCGCGCAGGAAGCCGCGGTTCGGCTCGTGCTCCCAGGGCACCGGGCCGTGACCCTTCCAGCCGCTGCGGCGCAGGGCGTCCAGGCCGCGGTGGTAGCCCGTACGGGCGTACGCGTACGACTCCACGACGCCGCCCCGCTCGTACGCCTCGTCGGCCAGCCGGGCCCAGGCCAGCGAGGACGTCGGGTACTTCGCGGCGACGTCGGCGGCGGAGGTCCCGCCGGCCAGCAGCTCGCGCGGCCCGGGGTCGTCGGGGAGGTGGGTCGGGGGCGGTCCCCCGAGGAGGTTCTCGTGAATGGCCATGGGGACAAGTCTGCGGCATGCCGTCGGCATACGTACGCGGGCCCGGCACCCCGGGGAGATCCTGGGGTGCCGGGCCCGGCGCGAGCGGCGCGGACGGCCGTTACTTGATCTTCTGGCCCGCCGAGCGCAGGTGCCCGCAGGCCTCGACGACGCGCGCGGCCATGCCGGCCTCGGCCAGCTTGCCCCAGGTGCGCGGGTCGTAGGTCTTCTTGTTGCCGACCTCGCCGTCGACCTTCAGGACGCCGTCGTAGTTGCGGAACATGTGGTCGGCGACCGGGCGCGTGAAGGCGTACTGGGTGTCCGTGTCGATGTTCATCTTGACCACGCCGTTCTCCAGCGCGGTCGCGATCTCCTCGGCGGAGGAGCCGGAGCCGCCGTGGAAGACGAAGTCGAACGGCTTGCTGCCGGCCGGCTGACCGTACTTCGACGCGATGCCCTCGTTCAGCTCCTTGAGCAGCTCGGGGCGGAGCACGACGTTGCCCGGCTTGTACACGCCGTGCACGTTGCCGAAGGAGGCGGCGAGCAGGTAGCGGCCCTTCTCGCCCAGGCCCAGGGCCTCGACGGTGCGGACCGCGTCGTCGACCGTGGTGTAGAGGGAGTCGTTGATCTCGTGCGAGACGCCGTCCTCCTCGCCGCCGGTCGGGGTGATCTCGACCTCGAGGACGATCCTGGCGGCACGGGCGCGCTCCAGGAGCTCCTGGGCGATGGAGAGGTTGTCGGACAGGGTCTCGGCGGAGCCGTCCCACATGTGCGACTGGAAGAGCGGGTTGCGGCCGGCCTTGACGCGCTCCTCGGAGACCGCCAGCAGCGGACGCACGTACCCGTCGAGCTTGTCCTTCGGGCAGTGGTCGGTGTGCAGGGCGACGGTGACGTCGTACTTCTCGGCGACGATGTGCGCGAACTCGGCGAGGGCGACGGCGCCGGTCACCATGTCCTTGCTGTGCTGGCCGCCCAGGAACTCGGCGCCGCCGGTGGAGATCTGGACGATGCCGTCGCTCTCCGCCTCCGCGAAACCGCGCAGGGCCGCGTGCAGCGTCTGGGAGGAGGTCACGTTGATGGCCGGGTAGGCGAACTTTCCTGCCTTCGCCCGGTCCAGCATCTCGTTGTAGACCTCGGGAGTCGCGATAGCCAAGACACAATCCTCTCGTGCGGGTTCCGCCGGCCAGGGGGGAGCCACTGCGCCGTGGCTTGTTCGGCCTTCATGTGTGCGCCGTACAGGCTACCCCCGCCACGGACAAGCGACAGAGCCCAAAGGCAGGCCTCCTCTTGCTTACAGCTGTCCGTCCATGATCGACAGCAGAGGCCGCGAGTCGGCCGCCCGCGGGACGTCTTCCGCCCGGCATCGGTAGTGGATCACGAGCTGGTCCATGCCATCGGGACGCCAGAGGTCCACGGCCTTGGCCATGCCGACGACGTCACTGAAGTCGATGACGGCGCTGTACTTGGCCCGCGGCACCAGGTCCTGCCACACCCGAATACTGACGCCGTGCTCGCGCAGGAACGCATTGCGGCTCCGCACATCCTTGTCGGCCCAAACGTCACGAAACTTCCGGCCGGCGCCCATCACCTCAAGGTCACCGATGGCGTCGTCGAAGACTTCATCAAAGATCGCTTCGAGTGCGGACACCCGCATGTTCATCTTTGCGTCGCACGCGCCTTTCTTGGCGCGCTTCGAACAACGATAGTAGGCGTGATACCTGCCGTTCTTCCGGCTGACAGAGGTGGATCCGAGCGAACTGCCGCAGCAACCACAGAGGGATACTCCCGTGAGGAGGTGCTTCGGAGTCCGCCGCTGCACCTCCCCTTCCCGCTTTCGCGGCTCCAGGCGCAGGGCAAGTTCCGACCAGTCCTCGAAAGACATGAAGGGGTCTTCGGCGATCAGAATCGGGCTGCCGTCGTCGCCCTCGACGGCTTCGCCCTGATAGGTGTAGATACCCGCGAATGTGGGGCGACGCACGGCGTTGGCAAGGGTGGTCTGCTGCCAGTACGCACCCCGGGGTTCCGCTCCACGAAGTGTCAGACGGTAGTCGCTCCAGGTCAGCGCTTGTGCCTCGTTGAGTTCGAGCGCAATTCTGTTGAGCGTCTTGCCCTCGGCCAGCCCGCCGAGGATGCGGTCCATGACTGGCGCGTAACCAGGGTCACGTACGAGGACCTTGCGGTTCTGACCCGGGACACTCTTGATTGCGTAGCCCATCGGCGGCGTACCGCTCACCCAGGACCGATTGGCGAGACGGCCCTGTACTCCCCCCTTGATTCTATTGGTGACGACGTCGAGCTCCGTCTCCGCGAAGGCCGCCACTTTCTGGGATCGCTCTTTCGTCCGAGGGTTGTCGGAGTCATAGCCCTCGGAAATGCAGATGATACGCTTGCCGTTTTCCCGCCCCCAGTCGTGAAGCTGGCTGAAGTGGAGAACTCGACGGGTGAGGCGGTCCACGCTGACAGCAACGATGCCGTCGAACTCATCGACCCTCTGCGTCAGCCATTTCCCGAGCTGAGGACGTTTGAACGGAGACAGCCCTCCGGACACATCCGTGTCCTCAGCCCAACCGACAAGTCTTCCCGAGAAGTGCGGGGCACTGATGTAGGACTCGATGCCCTCCCGTTGCCTTTGGATCGAGGTGGACCCGACCATGTTCTGGGAGAGCCTGAGTACGCCGAGGTAGCAGCCGCGCTTGGTCATTTCTCGACGCTACCGAGCCGTTGTCCCCGAAAATCCTCTCTTTTCCAATGCGATGGGCATCTGTCGCTTCTGGCGCCGCACTCGACCGCTTCTGGTCGATATTGGTCGAACCAGATGTCGGGCCGCCGGCGCCGCCCGCTCCTCAGCCCAGTCAGTCCAGGCCCAGCTCGTCCTTGTCGTACGCGTACCGGTACGGCACCGAGGCGCCCTGCTCGATCTTCTCGGCGGCGCCCGTCGCCCGGTCGACGATCGTGGCGACGGCGACGACCTCGGCACCGGCCTCGCGCACGGCCTCGACGGCGGTGAGCGGGGAGCCGCCGGTGGTGGAGGTGTCCTCGACGACCAGGACGCGGCGGCCCTTGATGTCCGGACCCTCGACGCGGCGCTGCAGCCCGTGCGCCTTGGCGGCCTTGCGGACGACGAAGGCGTCCAGCTTCCGGCCCCGCGCGGCGGCGGCGTGCAGCATGCTCGCGGCGACCGGGTCGGCGCCCATGGTCAGCCCGCCGACCGCGTCGAACTCCAGGTCGGCCGTCAGGTCCAGCAGCACCTGCCCGACCAGCGGCGCCGCCTCGCCGTCGAGCGTGATGCGGCGCAGGTCCACGTAGTAGTCGGCCTCGAGACCCGAGGAGAGGGTCACCTTGCCGTGCACCACGGCCTTGTCCTTGATCTGCTGCAGCAGCTCGCCGCGTACGTCCGTCATGCCCCCAGCTTAGAGCCGGGTCCAGCTCCAGGTCGTGGTGGCCTCCAGCGGCTCCAGGGGCGTGACCAGGCGCGGGAGGGTGTTCAGGCCGTTGGGCGGGCCGGTCTGCGGCTCCACGCACACGGCGGCCTCCTGCTCGTCGTAGACCACGGCCCACTGCTCGGGGCTGGTGACCTTCAGCGCCAGCCGGCCCGGCCAGGTGAGGGTGACGTCGACGCCGTCGGGCATGCCGAAGCAGTCGTCCCAGGGGCCCGGCTTCGGATCGGTCCGGTTGCCGGTGGGGAGGTGGTCGGCGCCGCGCTCCTCCTGCCAGGCGGGGTCGAACGCGATCGCCACGTCCGCGCCGTCGAGGGTGCGGTTGAACCAGGGGTGCCAGCCGAGCTGCGCCGGGAAGGACGACTCGTACGTCTCGACCGACATCGTCAGCGTCAGCGCGTCCCCGGTGAGGGCGATCACCTGGGTGACGCGGCCGGGGTAGGGCCAGGGGTCGGTGAGGTCGTACGTGAGGACCGCCTCGCCGTCGGTGACGCGGGCGGTGCGCCAGGCGGCGTCGCGGGCGGTGCCGTGGATGGCGTGCGGCGGGGAGTTCAGCGGCATCTGGTGGACGACGGCGCCGTCCCGGAAGCGGCCCTCGCGGATGCGGCCGCACCAGGGGACCATCGGGAAGCAGCCGTAGCGCTCGCCCTGGCGGAGCAGTTCCGTGCCGCCGACGCGCAGCCCGCCGATCCGGCCGCCGTTGCCCGGCAGCACGGTCGCCTCCGCGTCACCCGCGGTCAGCGTGATGGGTTCGTTGCTCACGCCATGACCCTACTGGGGCGATCAAGGGCGCCCCACCCGGTCGGCGTCCGTTCAGTGGCGTCCGTTCAGCGGCGTCCGTTCAGCGGCGTCCGTTCAGCGGCGTCCGTTCAGCGGCGCCTGCGCAGCGCGCGGCCCACCACGATCGCCGACGCCACCACCAGCGCCGCCGCAGGCGCGGCCCAGCGCAGGGAGGTGCCGGCCACGCCCGCGTGGGGCGCGGGGACGGGGGCGTACCGGCCGCGCGGCGGGGCGTGGTCCACCTCCTCGGCGCTGCGGCCGATCATCGTGCGGCGCGCGTGCGCGGCCTCGGCGGGGGGCGGCTCGGGGGCTTCCGGCGTGCCCGGTGCCTGCGGCCCGCCTACGGCGTCGGTCCCGGCCCCGGCGTCGGCCTCGGCCCCGGTGCCGGTCTCCGTCTCGTCCTCGAGGGAGGACGGAGGGACCTCGGTATCGAAGACGGAGACGTGCTCGGGTGCGGACTCCTGCCCCGGCCTGGGCGCGGTCTCGGGCTCGGTCTCGGGCTCAGGCGCGGTCTCCTGCCCCGGCTTCGCCTCCTGTTCCGCCGCCCTGCCCAGGTTCTCCGCGAAGCGGGTGAGCAGCCGGGTCGTCGCCGACGTCACCGCGTCCGCCGGGAGCTCCGTGACCCGTCCGTCCGCCGTGGCCGTCCCGGCGATCACCAGGGTGCAGCCGCCGTCCGCGTCCGCCACCCGGAGGGTGAGCGCGAGCGCGACCGTGCCGGTGCCGCGCGACTCGGTGGCGTCGCCCTCGACGGCGTACGTGCCGTCGTCCCGGGCGGTCAGGCGCAGCGCGCCCCGGTAGGTGATGGAGTGGCTGCCGACGCGCACCTTCAGCCGTCCCGTGACGGGCTCGGCACCGGCGTCCTGCTGGAGCCCCGGAAGGGCCCGCGCCACCCGGGCGGGGTCGGCCAGCGCGTCCCCGAGCCGCTCGGCCGGAACCGGAACGAACACCTCATGCTCCATGTCACGGCACCCTACCCAGCGGGCGCCCGGCGCACCCCCCGTCGGCACAAAGTCGTCCGCCGCCTCACGTACCTCCCGTACCCCCGGGCGTCACCAGTCCCGTCTCGTACGCCACCACCACCGCCTGGGCCCTACTGGTCAGGCCGAGCTTGGTCATCGTGCGGTTGAGGTGGGTCTTCACCGTGGCCTCGCTGATGAAGAGCCGGTCGGCGGCCTCGGCGTTGCTCAGGCCGCGGGCGACCAGCTTCAGGACCTCGGCCTCGCGGCCGGTCAGCGCCGCCAGCCCGGGCGGCGATCCGGCGTCCGGCGCACTCTGCGGTCCCGTGTCCGGCATCCGCGTGAACGCCTCCACCAGGCGCCGGGTGACCGCGGGGGCGAACAGGGCGTCGCCGCCGTGCACCGCGGTGACGGCCGCGAGCAGCCGTTCGGGACCGGCGTCCTTGAGCAGGAAGCCGGAGGCGCCGGCGCGCAGGGCGCCGTACACGTACTCGTCGAGGTCGAAGGTGGTGAGGATCAGGACGCGGGGCGCGGGGTCCACCGCATCGGCGAGGATGTGCTCGGTGGCCTGAATGCCGGTCATGCCGGGCATGCGGATGTCCATCAGGACGACGTCCGGCCGGGTCCGCGCGGCCAGCGCCACCGCCTCGGCCCCGTCGGAGGCCTCGCCGACGACCTCCATGCCGGGGGCCGCGCGCAGCAGCGCGGCGAGTCCGCTGCGGACGAGGAACTGGTCGTCGACGACGAGCAGCCTGATCGGCCGGCCCGGCACGGGGCCCGGCACGGGGCCCGGCGCGGGCTCTGTCGCGCGGTCGGCGGCGGGGTCCCGTTCGGTCATTCGTGGACGGCGTCTCCCCGGCGTGCGGTCTGTACCGGCGTCGGCAGGGTCAGGCGCACGCCGAATCCCCCCTCGCTGCGCGGGCCGACGGCGATCGTCCCGCCGTAGAGCTTGGCCCGCTCCCGCATCCCGATCAAGCCGTGGCCGCCACGCTCGGGGATTGTGTCCGAATCCACCCCCTTCCGGCCCGCCCCGCCGCGCCCGTCGTCGGTCACCGACACCGTCACCTCGCCCGCGCGGTAGGAGAGTTCGACGGCGGCGTGCGCGCCGGGCGCGTGCTTCAGCACGTTGGTCAGCGCCTCCTGCACCACCCGGTAGACGCACAGCTGGACGCCGGGCGGCAGGGGGCGCGGGGTGCCCGTGACGCGCAGGTCGACGCCGACGCCGCCGGCGCGCACCCGGGTGACCATCTCGTCGAGCTGGTCGAGGCCGGGAGCGGGGGCGCCGTCCGCGCCCTGGACGCCGTCGGCCCGCAACAGGCCCAGCATGCGGCGCAGTTCGGCGAGGGCCTCGCCGCTGGCCCCCTCGATGGTGTCGAGGGCGTCGCGGGCGGTGCGTGCGTCGGTGTGGAAGACGAAACGGGCAAGGCCGGCCTGGACGTTGATGACGGCGATGTGGTGGGCGACCACGTCGTGCAGCTCCCGGGCGATGCGCACGCGTTCCCCGGCCACCTCGCGGCGGGCCCGGTCGGCCTGTTCGGCCCGCAGTTGCCGGGTGAGTTCGGCGGTGCGCCGGGCGACGTACCCGAACCGCCACAGCACCAGCGGAAAGCCCACGGCCTGCCCCACGACCGACGCCATCGCCTCGGCGTCGCTGACCAGCCCGGCACAGATCCAGACGCCGGCGAGCAGGGCGGCGCAGACGGCGGCGGTGCGGGTGGGGCGGAGGGAGGCGACGGTGTAGACGGCGAGCATGGGGCCGAAGGAGCCGACCACGGGCCAGTAGCCGAGGGTGATGTAGACCGCCCAGCAGGCGTGCGCGGCGAGGCAGACGGTGACGGGGGCGCGGGTGCGCAGGGCCAGCGGGAGGGTCACCAGGGCGACGAGGGTCCAGGCGAGCGGGTCGAGCGCGGGCCACCCCTGGGCGACGGCCTCGGTGCCGAGCAGTACGGCCACGGTCGTGAGCGCCGCGGCGATCAGGCCGTCGGCCGCCAGGGGGTGCAGGCGCATTGCCGCAGCGTAGATCCGCCCGCCCGGCGGCGGCGTCATCCGTTCGCCGTACCGCGGAAGTTGCAGGAACCGGCCGCCTACCGCGCTGGGACGACCCTCATGTCCACCCCCTGCGGGATTCGGGTACGGGCGGGGCGGCCGTAGGTTCTCGGTGCGAACGATCCGCAGGGGGGTGTGACGGTCCGTCCCGTGCCCGGGGGAGGGACGGGCCGTCGCACGAGCGGTGTTCGCCCTGGAACCCGGTGGGGGCGGGGGTCAGTAGCGGGGATGCACCAGCGTCGACGGCGGCAGGTCCGCGATCCGGGTGCGGGAGGCGGCGCGGGCGTCCCGGGTCAGGGACTCGGTCGTGAGGGTGCGCGGGCGGGGAGCCGCCGGGTCGAGGCGCAGTCCGGGGGGTCTGCGGGCGGCCAGGAGGAAACCCCAGTCACGGGGGGCGTGCCCGGTGGCGGCGGTCGTGCGGTCGGGGCCGGACGGACGGTCGGGGCCGGACGGACGGTCGGGGCCGGACGGGCGGTCCGGGCCGGGCGCGTCGCCGGAGCCTGCCGCGTCGACGCGGTAGGGGGCGGTCCGCAGGCCGGCCGCCCGCAGTGTCGCGTCCACCGTCCAGAAGGTCCGGGGGCGGGCGGACACGGGGCCGGCGTGCACGGCGAGCCGCCCGTCGGGGGCGAGCACCCGGCGCAGCAGGCCGTAGAACTCCTGCGAGTACAGCTTGGTGCCGGCCGTGATGCCCGGGTCGGGCAGGTCCGAGATCACCACGTCGTACGTCCCGGTGGGCGTCGTACGCAGCCGGCGGAAGGCGTCGGCCGCGACGACGCGGACCCGGGCGTCGCCGTAGGCGTGCTCGTTCAGCGCGGACAGGCCGGGGTCCTGCCGGGCCAGCCGGGTCAGCTCGGGGTCGAACTCGATGACGTCGACGCGGCGCACGCCGGGGTGGCGCAGCACCTCCCGTACGGCGAGACCGTCGCCGCCGCCCAGGACCAGGACGCGGGCATGCGCGCCGGTCATCGCGGGGTGCACCAGCGCCTCGTGGTAGCGCCGCTCGTCGCCGGCGCCGGCCCGCAGCCGGCCGTCCAGGAACAGGGCGAGGGGCCGGCCGTCGGTGTCGCCGGTGAGGACCACCTCCTGCACGTCGGTCCGGACGGCCACGCGGACGTCCTGGCCGTAGACGGCGTGCCGGGCGGCGCGTTCGAAGTCGTCGGCGAGGAGGGTCGCGGTGGCGAGGAGGGCGAGGACGACGATGTTGGCGGTCAGCAGCAGCCAGCGTGCCCGGCGGGACATGTCCCGCCGGAACAGGCCGAGGACCAGGGCGGCGCCGACCACCGCGTTGACGGTGCCGGTGAGCAGCGCGCCGGTCAGCTGGCCGAGGAACGGCAGCAGTACGAAGGGGAAGGCGAGGCCGCCGACGAGCGCGCCGACGTAGTCCGCGGCGAACAGGTCGGCGACGGCGCCGCCCGCGTCCTGGCGGCGCACCCGCTGGATCAGCTCCATCAGCAGCGGCACCTCGGCGCCGATCAGCACGCCGATGGTCAGCGAGAAGGCGACCAGGAGGAAGCGCGGGCCGTCGGCCCACATTCCGCCCCAGCCGCCGGTCCAGGCGAAGACGGCGTAGAGCACCATCGCGCTGGAGCCGCCGACGAGGGCGAGGGCGGCCTCGACCGCGCCGAAGCCCGCCGCCGCGAACCGGCGCAGCCGTTTGGCGGCGAGCGAACCGAGGCCCATGGCGAAGACCATGACGGACAGCACGACGGACGCCTGGGTGACCGAGTCGCCGATCAGGTACGAGGCGAGGGCGACGAGTTCGAGTTCGTACACGAGCCCGCAGGCCGCGCAGACGAACACACCCGCCAGCACCAGGAACCGCCCGGTGGCCGGCCGGACGGGCAGCCGCGCCGGCGCGCCTCGGGTGGGCGTGCCTCGGGCGGGCGGCGAGGGTGTGCCCCGGGTGGGCGGCAGGGGCGGCGTGCCGGGGCCGCCGGAGCCGCCCCAGGACGGCGGAGAGCCGGGTGGGGCGGGCGCGTGCGGTTCGATCACGGGGTGACGTTACGTCACTCCCGCACTGCGCTTCGTCACCCACACGTGTGAAACCAGCGTTGCGTTGGGCGCCACAGGTTTATCCCGCCGTCCACCCGTACCCCGGCGGCTCACCCCACGGACGGCGCGAGCTGCGGTGCCGGCGCCCGCACGCCGACCCGGGTCCGGGTCGCCACCAGTTGGCCGTCCTGCGGATAGGCGTGCCAGGTCCGCCAGTGCACCTGCCCCTCGCACCGCTGGGCCAGCAGCGCCGTGAAGGCGTGCGGGCTGCCGGGGAAGACACCGGCCAGGCCGTGCGGGTGGTCGGCGACCAGGGCCAGCAGCTCCTGTGCCCGCCCCGCGAAGGAGCCCGGCGTCAGCCGTTCCACGCGGGCGGCGAACTCGTACTCCCAGTCGCCCACCCGCTTGGCGACGCCGAGGGGCAGGGGGGTGCTGCTGCCCGGGATGCACGCCACCGTCTCCGAGCAGGTGCCCCGCTCCTCCTCGAGCAGCACTTGGTGGGAGGCCCCCAGGAGTCTCAACTGCAGTTTCACTCCTGTCAGTTCGACATCGAGACTGGCGAGCGCGGGCAGCGGCTCGCGCCCCAGGGCCCAGGCCAGGTCGGCGGCGCGCGTGTCGGTGTAGGCGGTTGTCAGGGTCGTGAGCATGGATCGGCTCCGCAAGCACACAAGGAAGGGAAGGTGTGGGGCCTGCGCACCCCGGTCAATGCCGAAGATGCGGCCCGCTCAGCCCAGTCGGCCGGTCAGGAGGGGGGTCAACAGGTCGTCCGAGGAGCTGCGTTGGTGAGGGAGAGCGAATCATGAACTGTGGCGCCGCCACAGCGTTTTTACCCAACTTCGTGGGGTTTCCATCCCTCAGGGGGCTCCTCAGCTCAACTGTTCAACCAGGGCGTACACCCCGCCCGCGCGGCGCACGCCGGTGCGTGGGAGCGCCCGCCGGGTGTGTTCCCCGGCGGGCGCTGGTGAGGGGGTGGGGCCCGGTCCCAGGCGCGGGCCCCGTCGCGGGGCCCGGGTGCGGGCCCCGTGGCGCGGATGCGGTTCCCCCTGCTGGAGCTCGGCTGCCCCGTGTCAGCCGCCGCCTCCACCGCATCCGCCGCCACCGCCCCCTCCCCCGCCCCCGCAGGACGACCCGCCTCCGCAGGACGAGCCGCCACCGCAGGAGTGGCTCGAGTCGTATCCGCCCGGGGACGATCGGCCGTCCCCGGCCCACCAGCTGCCGCCGCCCCCGCCGGCCGACCGCGAGCCCCGGCGCCGGGCGCGTCCGGCGGACGAGCCACTGCGCGCTCCGGCCGTGAGCCCGGCGATCAACAGGGCGGCGAACACGATCAGGATGAGGCCGATGACCATGGCGTCACCTTCCTTCCACTGTCCGGGCTCGCGCCCGGAAGGTCCCCCGAAGCAACCCCCCGTGGGTGCCTCGCTGTCTGCGCCTGAGGTGTACTCGGCGTGAAGCTCTCGTTGCGTGTTCGGGAGATGCCCCTCGCCGCCACGCCCCAAAGCAGAGTTGAGGAAGCTCAGAGCTTCGGCGCAGGATGGCCGCCATGACCTCCACGCCGCCCGTGGGCTCCAGCGCCCGCCCCTTCCTCAATCGCCGGCTCGCCGAGTTCGGGACGACGATCTTCGCCGAGATGTCCGCCCTGGCCGTGCGGACCGGCGCGATCAACCTGGGCCAGGGCTTCCCGGACACCGACGGCCCCGAGGAGGTCCGGGAGGCCGCCGTACGGGCGCTGCGCGACGGACGCGGCAACCAGTACCCGCCCGGCCCGGGCGTCCCCGAGCTGCGCGGCGCCGTCGCCGCCCACCAGCACCGCCGCTACGGCCTGTCCTACGACCCCGACACCGAGGTCCTGGTCACCGCCGGCGCCACGGAGGCCATCGCCGCCGCCCTGCTGGCCCTGCTGGAGCCCGGCGACGAGGTCGTCGCGCTGGAGCCGTACTACGACTCGTACGCGGCCTGCGTCGCCATGGCGGGCGGCACCCGTGTACCGGTGACCCTGCGCCCGCACGAGGGCGCCTTCCGCCTGGACCTCGACGAGCTGCGCGACGCGGTCACCGACCGCACCCGCCTCCTGCTGCTGAACACCCCGCACAACCCGACGGGCACGGTCCTCACCCGCCCCGAACTGGCGGCGATCGCCGAGCTGGCCGTCGAACGGGACCTGCTGGTGGTGACCGACGAGGTCTACGAGCACCTGGTCTTCGACCAGGCCGAGCACATCCCGCTCGCGTCCTTCCCGGGCATGCGCGAGCGCACGGTGACCATCGGATCGGCCGGCAAGACCTTCTCCTTCACCGGCTGGAAGGTCGGCTGGATCACCGCCGCGCCCGCCCTGCTCACGGCGGTCCGCGCGGCCAAGCAGTACCTGACGTACGTGTCGGCCGGACCCTTCCAGTACGCGATCGCCGAGGCCCTCGCCCTCCCCGAGTCGTACTTCACGGCCTACCGGGAGGACATGCGCGCCAAGCGGGACCTGCTGGCGACGGGCCTGGCGGAGGCGGGCTTCGGCGTCTACCGCCCCGCCGGCACGTACTTCGTCACCACCGACATCCGCCCCCTCGGCGAGGAGGACGGCTTCGCCTTCTGCCGCGCCCTGCCCGAACGCGCGGGCGTCGTCGCCGTACCCAACGCGGTCTTCTACGACCACCGGGAAGCGGGCGCCCCCTTTGTCCGGTTCGCGTTCTGCAAGCGGACCCAGGTGCTGGAGGAGGCGGTCGGCCGGCTGAAGGCGCTGGGGGCGGCGGGCCGGAAGGCCTGAACGTCCCGGAACGGGGAAGAGCCCGGCCCGGACGGCGACGTCCGAACCGGGCTCCCCGCTGACAGCGGGGGCGGACTACTCCTCGCCCTCGTCCTTGGGCTTCTCCGCCTCGTTGACCTCCTGCTCCAGGCCGAGCTGCTCCACGAGCCACCGGTCGAACTCGATGGCGGCGCGCACCCAGCTGACCGTCGAGGAGACGAAGTGCTCCAGGCTGACGCCCATGCCGATCAGCATCTGCGCCTCGCCGATCAGGCGGACGGTGCCGTCGTCGTGGGTGTGGGAGTACACCTTCGGCCACAGGGTGCGCCGGTTCCAGTCGTCGATCGACTCGAGGAGCTGCGGCTTCTCATCGATCTGGTGGGGCCGGTCGTAGAACGTCCGCACCGAGAAGACCTGCTGGTCACCCTCACCGCGGAACATGAAGTACGTACGGAACTGCTCCCACGGCGCCGCGAGGTCACCCTCGTCGTCGACGACGTACTTCAGCTCCATCTGTTCGAGGAGCTGCTTCACAAGATCCTGATCCGGGACGACGGGGCCCGCCGGTCCTTGGGGCTGCGGCTCGGGCTGCTTGCCCCCGAAGTTCGGAATCGAGGACGGGTCGATGCTCACCGTGATTTTCCCTTCGTACGGATCTGGCCATCCTCCCCCATGCGGGGAGGGGGGTGGCAAGCCCGCCGGGGACCTGTCAGCCGTCGGCTGACATGATCCGGCCGGTCGGGTGGACGGGTGGGACGTGTGGCAGACGGAGGCGGGGCCATGAGACGGGCACGGGGCACGGCGGCGGGGGACACCGGCGGGGGCGAGGAGGTGCCGCGCGGGCGGACCAAGTGGTGGCCGACCGCGGTCCTCGTAGCCCTGGCCGCGCTGGTGCTGCTCCCCGTCCTCCTCGTCCTCGTGGCCGTCGTGGGCCTCGTGGCGTCCGATTCCGAGTACCCGCTCGGAGGCGGCCCCGAACAGCGCCCCTGCCCGGAGGCGCTGGGCTTCGGCGGGGCGGCGCTGCCGGACGGCGCCCAGCCGGTGGGGGCCTGCACGATGCGGGGATGGCAGGACATCCACTACAGCGCGGTCTTCCGGATGCCGCGCGCCGGGGTCGCCGAGTGGCTCGCGCACACCTACCCGGAGGCACCCGCGCCCGAGACGGAGTTCTGCGGGGACGCCGCCGTGGACCTGTGTCTGGATCTGGACTACGCGCAGGGCCTGCCGGACGGTGTGGACGCGCACGCCGTCCAGGTGAGCGTCGAGTACGAGGACGCCGGCACCGCCTTGGTGCGGTTCGCCGCGTTCACCCTGTGACATGCGCGCGGCCCTCCCAGGGGTGGGGGGCCGCGCGCATGTGGGGCTACAGCGTCTTGCCACCCGCCGCCGGCCCCACGATGAGCTCGTCGCCGAAGCGGTCCACGCGGACCGTGTCGCCGTCCTTGATCTCGCCGGAGAGGATCTCCCGGGCGAGCCGGTCGCCGATGGCGGTCTGGACGAGGCGGCGCAGCGGCCGGGCGCCGTAGGCCGGATCGTTGCCCTCGTCGGCCAGCCAGGTCAGGGCGTCGTCGGTGACCTCCAGGGTGAGGCGGCGCTCGGCGAGCCGCCGGGCGAGCGCGTCGATCTGGAGCCGCGCGATCCGGCTCAGCTCCTCCTTGCTCAGCGCCGAAAAGACCACGAGGTCGTCGAGCCGGTTGAGGAACTCCGGCTTGAAGGAGGCCCGGACCACCTCCAGGACCTGCTCCTTCTTCTCGGCCTCGGTGGTCACCGGGTCGACCAGGTACTGGCTGCCGAGGTTGGAGGTGAGGACCAGGATGGTGTTGCGGAAGTCGACCGTCCGGCCCTGCCCGTCGGTCAGCCGCCCGTCGTCCAGCACCTGGAGCAGGATGTCGAAGACCTCCGGGTGCGCCTTCTCCACCTCGTCGAGCAGCACGACGGTGTACGGCCGCCGCCGCACCGCCTCGGTGAGCTGGCCGCCCTCCTCGTATCCCACGTATCCGGGCGGGGCGCCGACCAGCCGGGCGACGCTGTGCTTCTCGCTGTACTCGCTCATGTCGATGCGGACCATCGCCCGCTCGTCGTCGAAGAGGAAGTCGGCGAGCGCCTTGGCCAGCTCGGTCTTGCCGACACCGGTCGGCCCGAGGAAGAGGAACGATCCGGTCGGCCGGTCCGGGTCGGCGATCCCGGCCCGGCTGCGCCGCACGGCGTCCGACACGGCCCGCACGGCCTCGGACTGCCCGATCAGCCGCTTGCCCAGCTCGTCCTCCATCCGCAGCAGCTTCTGCGTCTCGCCCTCCATCAGCCGCCCGGCGGGGATGCCGGTCCAGGAGGCGACGACGTCGGCGATGTCGTCGGCGCCGACCTCCTCCTTGACCATGGTGTCCCGGGCCACCTCCACCTCGGCCTCGGAGGCGGCCTCCAGGTCCCGCTCCAGGGTCGGGATCTCCCCGTACAGCAGCTTGCTGGCGGTGTCGAAGTCGCCGTCGCGCTGGGCGCGCTCGGCCTGACCGCGCAGTTCGTCGAGCTTCTCCTTCAGCTCGCCGACCCGGTTGAGGGACTGCTTCTCCTTCTCCCAGCGGGCGGTGAGTCCGCGCAGCTCCTCCTCCTTGTCGGCGAGGTCGCGCCGCAGCCGCTCCAGACGTTCGAGCGAGGCTGCGTCGGTCTCCCTGCCGATCGCCAGCTCCTCCATCTTCAGCCGGTCGACGGCGCGCTGGAGCTCGTCGATCTCGACGGGCGACGAGTCGATCTCCATACGCAGCCTGGAGGCGGCCTCGTCGACGAGGTCGATGGCCTTGTCGGGCAGGAAGCGGGAGGTGATGTACCGGTCGGAGAGACTGGCGGCGGCCACCAGCGCGCTGTCCGCGATCTGCACCTTGTGGTGCGCCTCGTAGCGGCCCTTGAGCCCGCGCAGGATCGCGATGGAGTCCTCGACGGTCGGCTCGGCGACCAGCACCTGCTGGAAACGCCGCTCCAGCGCCGGGTCCTTCTCGATCCGCTCCCGGTACTCGTCCAGCGTGGTCGCGCCGACCATGCGCAGCTCACCGCGGGCGAGCATCGGCTTGAGCATGTTCCCGGCGTCCATGGCCGAGTCCCCGCCGGCCCCGGCGCCGACGACGGTGTGCAACTCGTCGATGAAGGTGACGACCTGGCCGTCGGAGTCCTTGATCTCGGCGAGGACGGTCTTCAGCCGCTCCTCGAACTCACCGCGGTACTTGGCCCCGGCGACCATCGCCCCCAGGTCCAGCGCCACCAGCCGCTTGTCCTTCAGCGACTCGGGCACGTCCCCCTTGACGATCCGCTGGGCGAGCCCTTCCACGACGGCGGTCTTGCCGACGCCCGGCTCGCCGATGAGCACGGGGTTGTTCTTCGTCCGCCGGCTGAGCACCTGCACGACCCGCCGGATCTCCTGGTCCCGCCCGATGACCGGGTCGAGCCTGCCCTCCCGGGCGGCGGCGGTGAGGTCGGTGCCGAACTTCTCCAGCGCCTTGTACTGGCCCTCGGGGTCGGCCGTGGTCACGCGGCGTCCTCCCCTGGCCTTGCGGAAGGCTTCCTGCAGCTTCTTCGCACTGGCTCCCTGCCCCTCCAGTACCTCACCGGCCGCGCCGCCCTTCGCGGCGATGCCGAGGAGCAGGTGCTCGGTGGAGAGGTACTCGTCCCCGAGTTCCTTGGCGCGGGCCTGGGCGTCGGCGACCACGGCGAGCATCTCACGGTTGGGCTGGGGCGGTGCGACGGTGGCCCCGGTGACGCTGGGCAGCCCGGCGAGGATGCGCTCGGCGCCGGACCGTACCGCCGCGAGGTCGGCCTCGACGGCGGCGAGCAGGTCGGTGATGTTCTCGTTGTCCTGCCCCTGGAGCAGGGCCAGGAGCAGGTGGGCGGGGGTGAGGTCGGCGTGCCCCTCGGTCACGGCCCGGTTGCTGGCCGCGTTGATCGCGTCCCGGCTCCGGTTGGTCAGCTCGGCGTCCACGTTCTGGCTCTCCTCCTAGCGTCGGCCGTGGCGGGCGGCCGTGTTTCCCGGTGCTGACTCATCCAACGTACACAAAGTTGAGTCTGTTCCGCTCAGGGGTAGAGGCGACGCCTCTCCCGGATGACAACCAGGTTCTGGGCCCGCCGGCCTCCTCGCGCGGTGAACACCGTCACGCGAGGGGCTTTTCGGCCACGCCGAGAAGAGAGCGATACGGGTCGGTACCCCGAAATGTCGCCACACACGACAGCGGCGTCACCGTGTTCAGGTCACGGTGACGCCGCTGCCGGGGGGAAGCACCTGAGCGATTTGTTGCGACGGGGGAATCGCGTCAGGCACTGCGGGGGGTGGCCGAGATGGTCCTCACTTCGGGGTCCGCCGACTGCGCGAGCCGGTGGTCCCTCTGGTCCAGGTTCACAAAGATCATTCCGTAACGGATGGCGCACCGCACGGGCTGCGGCGCCCCCCGAGGCCGCCGCAGGCACCGGTACGCCCGCACGTCACCGTCCTCGTCCAGCGTGACGACGACCGGCTCGCCGAAGACGGTCACCATCAGGGAGTCACCGGGGTGGGGGATCGCGGTGACCAGGTCGATGAAGTGCCAGCCGGAGCGGTAGGCGGTGGCCATTTCCCGGCGGAAGGAGCGGTCGTCGGGTGGAGTGGTCATCGCGATCAGTCCCACACGGTGTCGGCCGGAAGAGCCACGGGCTTCTCACCCATGACCGCTACCGCCGAAGAGTGAGTGCCACCCGCCTCATGCTCGCTGCTCGTCCCACCCGAGAGGCCGGCCAGGGTGCCGACGGCCACAACGGTGGAGAAGGCGGCAACAAGCACCGAGCGAAGCATTCTCATACGCATAGTCGGCTTCGTCCTCACTTGATGGTCCCTCGTTCCCCCGTCCGATAAGACGATGGCTCATTCAGGCACGTCATGGCCACACAATCGGTGCATCATGTTCCTGCATGTTCAGGACCCTGGGGGGTGGATATTCAGTGATAAATGGGACCAATCCGGAGCATCCCCATACGACATACGAGCTGTGCTCCGAAGGGCGCCGCCTCTACGCGGACGCTCTTAGGGCCGGTCGCGTACTCAGGGCCGATGCCGAATCCGCTCCGTGTCTCATGGACCTGGCGCTGCTCCACCTCGACCCCGACGACGGCGACTGGATGCGGCCGGTGCCACCGTCGGTGGCGCTGGCCCAGCGGCTCAATCCGATCGAACGTGAGATCACGGAACGGCGTCGGCGATCGATGGTTCTGGCCGAGCTCTTCGAGCCGTTCATGGACATCAGCGCCCAGGAGACCGGTCCTGCTCATTCCATCACGGTCCTGGAAGGCCTCGACCGCATCAACGCGGCACTCGACTCGGCGACGGCCCAATGCCACACCGAGGTACTCACGATCCAGCCGAGCAGCCACCGACGCCCCGAGAAACGGCTGTTGGAAGGATTGGAGCGAGACAGGCCTCTGATCGAACGCGGCGTACGCATCCGTACTCTTTACCAGCACACAGCTCGGTTCAGTCCGGACAGACTCGCGTACGCGGATCAGTTCACGGACGGCAAGGTGGAGTACCGCACCATCGACGAACTGGTTGAACGGCTCATCATCTGCGACGAAAGCGTGGCGTTTCTTCCAGTTCGTGAAGATCGACAGGTCGCCTTGGAGCTCCGTCACCCCGGACTTGTCCAGTACCTGGTGAGGGTCTTCGAGTTCATATGGAACCGGGCGGTGCCGCTGAGTGCCGGCGCCCCCTACGAAGCCGACTCGGGTGGCATCACGGAGATCCAGCACTCGATCGCGAAACTTCTGGTCGAAGGTCACGTTGACGAGGCCATCGCCCGTCGCTTGGGCATGAACGTGCGCACGTGTCGTGCTCACATCGCCAAACTCGCCCAGGTGCTGGGCAGTGGCAGTCGTGCCCAGCTCGGCTACCTCATCGCCCAGTCCGGGATCCTTAGGAAGGATCACTGATCCCTGAGGAGGGGGCCACGCGTGACTGCTGAGGCACACCACCATGGACCGGAGGAGCTGTGCGAGGCAGGCCTGGACCTGTACGCTCGCGCCCTGCGGGAAGGGCAGGTGCCCGCCGCCGACGCCGCTGCGGCACCCTGCCTGATCGACAACGGCATGCTCCACCCGGCCATCGAGGACCTGAGCAGGCTTGAGCCCGTCCCTCCGGCTGTCGCGCTCCAACGCCTGCTGCGTTCAGCGGAGGAACGCATCACCGTCGAACGCCGTCGCGGGCAACGATTGGCAGACGCCTTCGAGCCCCTCATGCGTCTCGACCGGCGGGACGTCGGTGCGGAGGAGGCTTCGCCCCTCAAGCTCCTCGGCAGCAAGGAGCGAGCAGGCCAGGCCATCACCGAAGCCATGGCCGAAGGCAAGAACCAACTCCTGGCCATCCAGCCGCACAACGGTATCGCCGCTCCGCCTTTTCCCTACCACGAAGCGGCCATGAAACGAGACCAGGCCTTTCTCGACCGTGGTGGTCGGGTCCGAGCTCTGTACCAGCACACCGTCCGCCATGCTCCTTTGGTCATCGGGCGTTACGAACGCCTCAGGGGGGACGTGGAGGCGCGCACCCTCGATCAGGTCACTGAACGCCTCATCATCATCGACCACACGGTCGCCTTCATCCCTGCTAGCGCTGACCGATCACTCGCTCTGGAAGTCCGCCATCCCGCCCTGGTCGCCTTCTTCATCACCACCTTTGACCGGCTGTGGCACCTAGCCACCCCCATGCACCCCCAAGCCGTGCAACAACCCACCCTCAACGGCATCACCCCCCGCCAACGCGCCATAGCCGCCCTCCTCATCGAAGGCCACACCGACAACGTCATAGCCGAACGCCTCGGCATGAACGTCCGCACCGCCCGCGTCCACATCGCCAAACTCGCCGCCACCCTCGGCAGCGAAAGCCGGGCGCAGCTCGGCTACCTCATCGGACGGTCGGGGATATTGGCGGAGGACCGTCCATGACAACAGAGGCGCACCAGCACAGGGCGGAAGTAGTGTGCCAAGCGGGTCTGCAGCTCTACGCCCGAGCGCTTCGCGAGGGAACGGTGCCCCAGCGCGACGCTGACGCGGTGCCTTGCACACTCCGGACTGGCATGCTGCAACCGGACGTCGAGGATGTGCGCAGACTGCGTCCACTCGTGCCGACCCTCGCCCTGCCACGTCTGCTGCACCGTATGGAGGAGGACATCGCACGGCGGCGCCGCGCTGAATCACAGCTCACCGAAGCCTTCGAGCCACTCCTGGCCCTCGGTGCAACGGACGGCCCCGACCTCCCGACCGCAGACGGCATCATCGTCCTGCACGGTATCGACCGGATCAACGACGCGATCGGCCACGCCACCAGAGAGGCGTCCCGGGAAATACTCACCATCCAGCCGGGCGGCAGACGCTCGCCGGCCGCCCTCGCCGTCGCGCTCCCCAGGGAACAGCATTTGCTGTCGCACGGCGCCCGCATGCGCACCCTCTACCAGCACACCACCCGCCACGACCCGGCAGTCCTGGCGCACTTCGAGCAACTCCGGGGAGACATCGAGGTCCGCACCCTGGACGAACTGCCCCAGCGACTGCTCATGCTAGACCGCGCGGTGGCCTTCATCCCCGCCAATGCGGAGCGGACCCTGGCCGTGGAAGTCCGTCACCGCCCTCTGGTCACCTACCTGGGCACCGTCTTCGACCGCCTTTGGCACCTGGCGACCCCCATGCACCCCGAAGCCGTCCACCACCCCACTCTCAACGGCATCACCCCCCGCCAACGAGCCATAGCCGCCCTCCTCATCGAAGGCCACACCGACAACGTCATAGCCGAACGCCTCGGCATGAACGTCCGCACCGCCCGCGTCCACATCGCCAAACTCGCCGCCACCCTCGGCAGCGAGAGCCGCGCACAGCTCGGCTACCTCATCGGGCAGTCGGGGATTCTTGACCCGGAAGGATGACGGGAGAGGCCACCGCGCGTGGTGAGCCGTCCAGGCCGGCCTGGGCGATCCGCACGCCCAACTGCGTCCGGCTCGCCGCGCCCAGGGTCTCCGAGAGCCGGGCGATGTGGGCGCGGGCCGTGCGGACGCTTATGCCGAGGCGTTCCGCGATGACCGCGTCCTGGTGGCCCTCCGCCAGCAGCGCCGCGATGGACTGCTCGCGGTGGGAGATGCCCTCGATGCCGGTGTCGGGGAGCGGGGCGGTCAGTGGGATCGCGAGGCGCCACAGGCGTTCGAAGACCGTGACCAGGTAGGCGATCAGGGCGGGGTGGCGCAGTTCCAGGGCCATCGTGCGGTCGGTGTTGGCGGGGATGAAGGCGACCGTGCGGTCGAAGAGGATGAGGCGGTCGATGACCTCGTCCAGGGTGCGGGCCTCCACCGCGTCGCCCATGAGCTCGAGGTAGTTGAGCAGGCCATGGCCGTGCCGGGCGACGTGCGTGTACAGGTCCCGCATCCGCACCCCGCGCCCGCGCAGTGCGAGAGCCCGGTGCAGCCCTTCGGAGAGCTCCGCCTCGCGCCGGATGCCGCCGGGCTGCACGGTCAGGACCTCCGTCGTGCAGGCCTGCGTCGCCTCGTCCATCGCGGCCTGGATGCGGGCCAGGCCGTCGAGGACCCGGATCGCGGTGCCCTCCGGGCCGGCGGCAGGCCGGGTCCGCCCGTCCAGGCCCGCGTACCACTCGAAGGCTTCCACCGCCGAGCCCACCCGTCGCTGGCTCGTGCTGACCTCGTCGTAGAGCCCGCGCAGCAGCCGGGTCATGACCTCCTGGGGGGAGGTCGGCACCAGCCAGTCCATGTCATCGGGGTCCGGGTGCAGCAGGGCCAGTTCCAGGAGGCAGGGCACCGGTTCGGCGTCCCGGCGCGGCACCCGGCCACGGCGTACGGCCCTGGAGTACACGCGGTCCCCGGCCGCGCACAGCCGGTCGGCACCGTGTGGATGCTCCTCAGCCCCGTGCCCGGCCATCGCCCATCCCACCCCCGGTTTCGGCCCTTCCGCAGCGCAACTATGCGCGGCCGGGACCGGGTCCGCAACACGGCTCCTCCCCTACTGACAGATGTTGTGCACCTCAATCACCCCTTATGCCCACCCCTCCGCTTCCGCTTGGTGCAGCAAGCTGAAGGTGTCGCGCGGGTATACGGAGCGTGCATGCTGGGTGACAGCGGAGCCTGACCGACTCCGCAGGCCACACCGGAGACGTCGGCTGTTATCGCGTCTGCGACCGTCGCGCGCCCAGGGACGGCACGGCGTTGGGACATGAGGGGGACAAAGAGCGTGATACGCGTAGGCATTCTCGGCCGGGAGCCGCTGGAACGGGCCGGCGTCAGACGCGTACTGGAGGAGGACGGCAGAATCCGGGTCGTCTGCGAGACCTCGGATGCAACGACCGTCCTGGCGCGGGCGTCCCGTCTGGACGTCATGGTCAGCAGCCACCACAACCCGGACGACGCACTCGACGCCCTCCGGTCGCCGAATCCGACCGCACCGAGAGCAGCGAACGCTCCGATCTCCACGCCGTCCCACGTCGTACTGGTCGACCACCTGACGGAACACACCACTCGCACGCTGCTGCGCCACGGCGCCCGCGGCATCCTGCTGCGCGGTAACTCCGTGCGGCACCTGTCGTGGGCGGTGAAAGCAGCCGCCGAAGGCACGGTCGCTCTCGGGCCGGTTGCCGCCCAGTTCCTCGTCGATCAGTACGTCCGGCCCGCCCGCGCGGCCGACGCGGCGACCACCGCGCGCAGGATGCTGAGGAAGCTCAGCTCTCGCGAGCAGGAGATCGCCCAACTGCTGGCGGCCGGCGCCTCGAACCCCGACATGGCAGAGACGCTGGGGATCAGTGCACACACGGTGAAGGACCATATCCGTGGGGTCTACGCCAAGCTTGGTGTCGACAACCGCGTCCAAGCCTCCCGGATCGTTTGGCAGGCGCAAGTGTCCGAGCCACCGACGATCAGCCCTCAGCAGCGGGACCCCATCGCGTGCGGCGGTCCGCAGGTGCCGTGACGCTCCGCGCCGCGCCGAGCCGTTCGAGGGCACCCGGCGCGGCGCGGAGCACGAGCGCCGGGAGGGTCACTCGTCGTACGGCGGGACGCGCCGTGCGCGACTCTCAGCGATGTTGAGCACGTCCGTCAGGCTTTCGACGAGGCGGCGAGTGATCCAGCGGAGTTCGTCCACGGTGAGGCCGGACGCGGCTTGGACCATGGGGCGCGCAAGCTCCACCACGACGGCTGCCGACTCGACCTGCTGATTCTCGACTTCGTCAGCCAGCAGAGAGAGCGGGCTGGCCGTGCCGTCGGTGACCAGGTACGCACGCTTGCCCTCGGGCCCTTTCCAGGGCAGTAGGCGGACGTGGCTAGTGTGGCTCATGTCATCAGCTCCTCAATAGCTGGTGGCCATCCCCCGGGCCGGTCGCACGGTCGCGGGGACTCACAAGGTTGAGAATACGCGTATTCGCGTATACGCGGTCGCGTGATCACGCAAATACGCGGACGCTGAGAATCATGGACCTTGATCGCTCGGTGCCCGTGTGGCCGCAGGTCGCTGATGAGCTACGGCGACGCCTGGAGGCCGACCAGTACGCGCCCGGTGCGCGCTTTCCCGCTGTGAACGAATTGGCCGCCGAGCTGGACGTGGCGCCGAGCACTGTGCAGAAGGCCGTGGCCGCACTCCGGGCAGAGGGGCGGCTCTACACCGTCCTCGGGCAAGGCTCGTTCGTCCCGGAGAAGTGACTCCGAGGGTGCGGGCCGTATCCCCGCACCCTCGGGTCCGTCACCCACGCTTCGCGTCAATCGTTGCGCGGACGCCACACCAGCCCCGCCGCGGACGCCGTCCGTGCGCCCCACCAGGTCATCACCGCCGCACACGCCAACCCGGCCGCGCCCACCGCCGACAGCGCGGACAGACGGTCGGCGGAGTCCGCCATCAGCGGTGTGGTCACGTACCAGGTCACGGCGACGGCAGCGCACACCGCGAATGCCGTCGGCGCCAGCAGGGACCAGACGGAGACCGCGTAGTACACGCGGCCGTTGCCGCTCAGCACCGAGACCGGGCCCAGTTCGCGGCCTGTCCGAACGAACTGGGCCACCGCGCCGATCCCGGCCACGACCACGATCACCAACACGCCCGCCACGGAGAGCAACTCGAGCCACCGTTGGGCCGCGATGCCCTCACCGCTGCCACCGAAGGCGCCGGCCATCGCGAACACCTGAACATTGGTCGCCATGGCCACATGCGCGTTGGCGGCCCGGTGCACCCGTGACAGCGACAGCTCACGTCCGTCCTGTGCCAGGACCACCAGGGCCGGTTCCTCTGATGTACGCACGGTCTTGGACACGTCTCCGGTACGAGCGTGGAGACGTAGTCCGACCGACCGCTCCAACTCCGCCGCCTGAGCCAGACCGGCATGCCGAGTACGTAGTTCGGCAGGGGCCGCAGCCGGACACTTGACGCCCAGGTCTCGCCATACCGGACAGTCCGCGACGAGATCGATCCGCCCCGACCGCAAATCCCTCGTCATGGCCAGGGCGTGCACTCCCGGCCCCAGGTTCCGTTCGAAGGACGCCACATCGGCAGTGGTCGTGGACAGTGTCGTGGACACCTGTACCACGCTGGTGCCGAGGTGTTTCTCCACCGCCTCGACCCGGTCACTCATGTCCGTGAACAGGCTGATCGCGATCTGCCCCTGAGCGGCGAGACCGACCGCGACGACCACCGCGGCCACCAGTCGCGCGACGGGGCGCGCGCCCACCGCCAGTCGCCGCCCCGCGACCAGCATGCCCACCCGGCCGCGCGCGGCGCCGAACCTGGCCAACGCGGGTCCGGTCGCCGACACCACCGCACCCGCCACTCCGGGCAGCAGCGCGATGGTGATCACGCTGCCGGCCGCCAGGACGGGCAGGCGCAGGTCGTACGGGGCCAGGTCGGTGCCCCGCACCGTGCCGAAGAGGGCCACGGGGAACAGCCACAACATCCACTCGCGGCGCCGCTTGGCAGCCACGGGCCGGGTCGAGGCGCCCGGCCGGTACCGCGGTTGGAGCAGCACCACGACGGCCAGCCCGGCAAGCGGAACGCCCAGCGCGGCGCCCGCCAGACCGGGCAGCGCCGCTCGGGCGTCGGGGAGGTACAACACGAAGTCGACCACGGGCAGCGGTACGTCGGTGAGAAGCACGGGAACCACGGCCACGACCGCCGCCGCCGCCCCCAGGGCCACGGGCAGCAGCGCCTCACCCACCGTGAACCATGCCCGGGCTCCCCCGGAGGCGCCCAGCGCGGTGAGAACCGCGGTCCGGCGGTCCCGAGCCGCGGCGCCCACCCGGGCGGCGATCACGACGAACAGGCCGGCCGGCAGACCGACCAGCGCCAGATAGGCCCAGTGGAACTCCTTCGACCCGAAGTTGTACATGTGCTCCCCGAGCGACGGTGTCCAGGAGACACCGAATCCCGAAGCTCTGGTCATCCCCTCCGGGTCCAGTCGCTCGGCCGTCGGCCGTACGTACGCGAAGTACTCGCTCGGCGACTCCAGACCGACCGCGGCGATGGTGCCAACGGCCCGCCCGTACTCGCCCCGTACCTGAGGTCCGACCGCCTTGAGCGCAGGGGAGAGCACGGCCTCACCGGGCCTCGGCCACTGGCTCAGGCCGGGCGGCAGGGGTGCGTCGGGGGTGAGAGGCTCGATGTAGACCACGTCGTACTGTCGGTCGTCGACGCTCGCCAGCGTCGCCCGCCACAGCAGTGTGGCGGAGCCGTCGTCGGCGACCTGCGGCCAACGAGCCTGGCTGCGCTCGGTGCGACCCTCGAAAGAGGACGTAGCCAACAGGAAACCGCAGACGGCGAGGACCGCAACTGCTGTGGCGGCGAACAGCGCGAAGTAGCGGATGCGGCCCGCTTCTGCCGACCGGGACGCGGCGCGTCCCATGCGCAGGAGCCGTCGTCGCAGGCCGCCGCCGCTCACGGCGCCTCCTGGGCCTGGACCAGGCGTCCCTCGTGCAGGTGCAGCCGCACATCGGCGCGGCCTGCCACCGTCGGGTCGTGCGTGACCACGACCAGGGCACACCCGTGTTCCCGCGCGGTGCTGAACAGCAGGTCGGCCACGGCTTCCCGTTGCTCGCCGTCCAGCGCTCCGGTGGGCTCGTCCGCCAGCAGCAGTTCGGGCGTGTTGACCAAGGCGCGAGCCACGGCGACGCGCTGCCGCTCCCCGCCGGACAGGTCCCGCGTGGCCACGGCCTCGGGCACCCCGAGGCGGGTGAGCAACGACTCGGCACGGGAGCGGGCCTCGGCGACCGCGTCACCGGCCAGCAGGCTCGCGATCATCACGTTCTCCACCGGAGTCAGTTCGGGGAGAAGCTCGCCGAACTGGAAAACCATGCCGACGTGCCGTCGACGGTGCGCGGCGAGGGCCCGCGCGGACAGCCGGGTCACGTCCTGCCCCGCGACCTCGACGCGCCCTTCTTGCGGGCGGATCAGTCCCATGACGCACATCAGCAGGGTGGACTTTCCGCTCCCGGAAGGCCCCATCACAGAGACGGAACTGCCCGGCAGGACGGTGAGATCGGCTCCGGCGAGCAGGCTTCGGCCGGACACGCCGTAGACCACCTCGCTCAGTCGCAGCACGGGTGGGACGGGGGGTGAGGTCACGCGGAGCTCCCTTGGTCGGGGGGATCACTCGATGTGGACGGCGCCGACAACGCATGCCTGACCGAGAGGCCGGTCGGCCTCTCGGTCAGGCTGTGGTCAGGCTGCGCGGACGGGGGATCCGTCAGCCGGAGTACCAACTGGTGTGCCAGTCGGGCAGGTTGTTGCGCGAGACCGTGCCGCGGGCCTTGTAGATCTCGGAGTGCCTACCGCTCTCGACGGTGCCCCTGTTGCCGTCGTTGTCGGAAGGACCGTTCGGGCCGTTCTTGTTCCACAGGGTCAGCTTGGTGCCCGAGTGAGCCACGCGGTAGTACTCCGCCTTCACCCAGTGGCTGGAACCCGTGTCCTTGATGTTCATGATCGAGCGGTTGCCCTCGGTCCAGAACCGGAGCTCGCCGCCGTAGGAGTGCGGGCCGATCTCGTACGCGAAGGCAGGTGTCGCCGTGCTCAGGGCCAGGGCTGCGATGGCCCCGACCCCCAGCCGTCGTGCGATTCTGACGTTCACTGGACTGCGTCCCCTCGTCCGATGGAGTTCCCGGACCGCGGCAGGCGGCCGGGAGGGAACCGCGCGGGAGAGAGCCGTGCGGTTCCTGTGACTCCAAGACTGCTCCGGGGCGATCAATCGGAGAATCCACCCGTTGGGGGGTGTGTCCACATGCCCCGCCCTACCCGGGGGAGGAGGAGCCGGACTACTTCAGCCCGATCTCCGCACACTCCGCCTCGAACTTGGCCGTGCAGATGTCGGAGACCTTGTAGAAGCCGTCCGCGATGACCGTCTCCTTGAGGTTTTCCTGGGTCAGGGCGACGACGGGGACCAGCTGGGCGGGGATGCCCTTGTGGGTGGGGCTGTCGACCCTCTCGCGGGCGAGGGCGTCGAACTGGATGTCCCGGCCCTGGACGCGGGCCACGGCCATCTCCGCGGCGTGCTCCGCCTCCTGCGGGTAGGACTTGTACACGCTCATGTACTGCTCGCCGGTGACGATCCGCTGCACCGCCGCCAGTTCCGCGTCCTGGCCGGTGATGGGCGGCAGGTCGGTGACGCCCGCGTCCTCCAGGGCCTCGATGATTCCGCCGGCCATGCCGTCGTTGGCGGAGTAGACGCCGGCGATGTTGTTCTTGCCGATCTTCTCGATCGCCTCGGCCATGTTCGCCTCGGCGTTCTCCGGCTTCCAGTCCTTGGTGTCGAAGGACTGGGCGATCGTCACCTTGCCGTTCAGCTCGGACATCGCGCCGGCCTTGAACTGCTTGGCGTTGGGGTCCGTGGGCGAGCCGTTCATCATGACGATCTTGTCGGAGCTGTCGGCGTCCTCACCGAGCGCCTCCAGGAGGGAGCGGCCCTGGACCTCGCCGACCAGCTCGTTGTCGAAGGAGATGTAGGCGTCGATCGGGCCCTCGGCCAGCCGGTCGTAGGCGATGACCGGGATGCCGGCGTCCTTGGCCTTCTGCACGCTGTCCCCGATGGACTTGGCGTCGACCGCGTCCAGGACGATGACGTCGACCTGCTCGTCGATCATCTGCTGCATCTGGTCGGCCTGCTTGGACGAGCTCGCCTCGGCGTTGGCGTACTTGACGTCGCCCTGGTCCCGCGTGAGGTCGGCGACCTTCGCCTTGAAGTAGGGGTAGTCGAACTGCTCGTAGCGGGTGTTCGCCTTCTCCGGGAGGAGGAGGCCCACCGTGATGTCGTTGCCCTTGGTCGGGCTCGCCTCGTCACTGCTCTCCGAGGCACCGAGCGTGCCGCAGCCGGCGAGCATCAGGGACATGGTGGCGGCGGCCACGGATATGGCGGTACGACGACGCATGCGAGGGCTCACTTCATGTGCGAATCGGGACGTGGGCACAGCAGTGCGGCCCATGTGACTGAAAAGCCAACGCTTCCCCCGCCATCGGCGTCAAGGGAAACCACTTAACGAGATGGGAACAGTACGCTCCGCCCACCGTGCGCAAGCGCTGTCGACGGATTGCGAACGTGCTGCGGAGCTGCTGCGGAGGTCTCCCGGAGGTGTGCACACGGATCGGTCACGGACGTGACGGCCGGTCAGCCGGCGAGCGACCGGACGGCCGCGAGGATCTCCTCCAGGTCGTCGACCGCCGCGTGGACCCCCTCGGACAGGAGGGTCGCGGTCGGGTTGAGGAGGATCTCGTCGACGCCCGCCGCCCGGTAACGGGCGAGGGTGGCGGCGATCTCGCCGGGCGTGCCGGTGACGACGACGTCGGCGCGCAGCAGTTCGGCCGCCGGGTCGGCGGCGTCGGGGTCCACGCCCGCGCGGCGCAGCATGTCCGCGTAGTGCGGGACGCGCAGGTGGGTGCCCGCGGCAGTCTCGGCCAGGCGGCGCGGGTCGCGGCCCGGCCGGCGCACCGCGACGTGGACGGCCGTCGCGACGCGCGGGCGGGTGGCGCGGCCCGCCTCGGCGGCGCCCGCGGCCAGTCGCGGGACGAGGACGTCGCGTACGTAGGGCGGCGGGGTCATCCAGGTGATGGCGACGTCCGCGGTCGCGCCGGCCGTGTGGGCCATGCCCGGCCGCAGCACCCCGGCACCGACCTCCACCGGTGCGTGCGGTCCGACCGGCGGCAGCGCGGCGTGCAGCCGGTGGTACGGGCCGTCGTGCGCGACGCTCCGGCCGTCCAGCAGCGCGCGTACCGACGTCACGTACTCCCCGACCGCCGTGCGGGGACTCCGGTAGGGCTCGGGGGCGAGGCCCTGGGCGAACTCGGGTGTGCCGATGCCGTACCCGGCGACCACGGGCCGGTCGGTGAGCAGGGCGAGGGAACGGGCCTGGAGCGCCGCCTCGTACGGGTGGCGCAGCGGGAGGAGGGTGACCGCCGTGCCGACGGGGACGGTGTGGCCCATGCCCGCGAGGTGCGCCAGCACCTGGTGCGGTTCCGCCCGGAAGGACTGGCACAGCCACAGTCGCCGGGCGCCGGTGCGGGCCACCAGCGCGGCGAACGGGGCGACGAGTTCGGGGTGGTCGGGCTGGAGGGGGTAGAGGACCGCCGGGAGGTCGGTGGCGGGCGGCTGCTCGTGGGCGGGTGTCGTCACGGTCGGGCTCCTGGGGCTTCTGCGGCTGCGGCTTCTGCGGCTTCTGTGACGCCTGCGGGTGCGGGTGCGGGGCCGGTGCGGTCGAGGGTCGCCACCAGGGCGCGGTCCGGGTCCAGGAACCGGGCGGCGGCGTCGGTGACCTGCCGGTGCGTCACCTCGGCGAGGACGTGCGGGTACTCGGCCAGCCAGTGCGGGTCCAGTCCGGCCGCCGCGAAGCCCGCCAGCGCGCTCGCCTCCTCCGCGCGCGTGGCGAGGGCGAACCGGGTGAAGCCGGCGGCGTAGCGCCGGACCCGCCGGGTCTCCTCGGGGGTGGGGCCGGTGGCGGCCAGTTCCGCGAGGCAGGCGGTGACCTCCTCGGCCAGCCGGTCGCCGGTGCCGGGGGCGCCGGCGCAGTCGACCTCCAGCCAGCAGCCGGCGCGGTTCTGCCGGATGCGGGCGTCCACGGTGTACGCCAGTGCGTGGCGCTCCCTGATCCGCCGGGTGAGCCGGGAGGAGGCGTGGCCGCCCAGTACCAGCTGGGCCAGGTGCAGCGCGGGGTGGCCGGCGCCCGGGGCGGGGACGGCGGGGCCCGCGGTGAGCAGCAGCGCCTGTTCGGCCGCGGGGTCGTGCAGGGTGAGGCGTCCGGGGGTGGGGGCGCCGCGGGGGAAGGGGGGCAGGGTCAGGCCGGAGGGACCGCCGGTCCAGGGTCCCAGTCGCGCGCGTACGCGGTCCAGGACGCGGTCCGGTTCCTCGCCCGTCATCAGCAGGAGTACGGCGCCGTGCGGGACGACCGCCCGGCGGTGGAGGGCGAGCAGGTCCTCGGCGTCGGGGACGGTGCCGCCGGGCGCGTCGTCGGACAGCGGGTGGGGGCCGCCGAAGGCGTGGCGGAGCTGGGCCCGGCGCAGCCGGGTGCCGGGGCCGGGCGGGGGCGGGGGCAGGCGGGTGCCGGAGGCGGCGGGCGGGTCGTACGCCGGGTGCAGCAGCAGGTCGGCCAGGAGGTCCAGCGCGGTCGGCAGCCCCTCCGAGAGCACGCTGGCCGACAGGACCAGCTGCTCGGCGGTCACCACCGTGCTGAACTCGGCGCCGAGTCCGGCCGCCAGGTCGGCCACGGACCGCCGGTCCCGGGTCGCCGTGGCGGTGCCGAGGCCGGCGGCGAGCAGCTCCTGGGCGACGGCGAGACGGGGTTCGGTGCGGGCGTACGGCAGGACCAGGCGCAGCTCGGCCAGGGCGGCGCCCGGCACGGTGACGACGACGGTGTCCAGGCCGTTCGGGAGGACCGTGCGCAGAGTCTCCCGGCCGGGCGGGGCCGGGCGGCGCGGGGCGGGCGGGGCCGAGCGGCGCGGGCCGGGCGGGGCCGGACGGCGCGGGGCGGACGTGGCCTTCATGGGGTGGCCCTCTCCAGGGTCCGGACGGTGCTGGGTGCGGTGAGCAGGGCGCGCGCGGCGGCCGACACCTCGGTGGCGGTCACGGCGGCCAGGCGCCCGGGGATCGTGTCGGGGCCGGTGCCGTCCGGGCCGGGGAAGAGCAGGGCGGCGCGGCCGTGGGTGACGGCACGGGCGGCGAGCGAGTCGGCCTGGCGGTGGCAGGCGGCCCGGAGCACGGCCACCGCGGGCCGCAGCTCGTCCTCCGCGGGCGGGGTGGCGGCCAGTTCGCCGAGGGCGTCCCGCCACAGGGCGACCGCCTCGTCGGTGCCGGTGCCCGGCGCCCGGCCGAGCAGGACGAGCGCGAGGTCGGGGGCGGCGGAGGCGAGCCACTGGCCCTGGTAGCCGCAGCGCACGGTCGCCGCGTCCAGTCGCGCCGACCGGGTGAGCAGCCGGGGGAGCCGGGAGCGGCGCAGCACCTCGCAGAGGACGGCCTGCGCGAAGTACGTGCCCTGGTCGCGGCGGGGGTCGGCCAGGGCGTGCCCGATCGCGACACCGTCGCGGTGGTAGGGCACGGAGGTCTCGTGCCGGGCCGCTGCGCCGTCACGCCGGTCGGACGGGACCGGGAACGGGGGCGGGGACGGGGGCTCGGGCGGGTCCGGTGCCGCGTCGGGGGGCGGTGCCCAGCCGTCGAACTCCCGCTCCACCAGTTCCGCCGTCCGCCGCGCGTCCACGTCCCCGACCACCGTCAGGACCGCCCGCTCGGGCCGGTAGTGGCGCCGGAAGAACGCCGCCGCCTCCTGAGCCGTCACCTCGCGCAGCTCCGCCACCGTGCCGTAGGCGTCGCGGGCACCGGGGTGGAGGGCGGCGAGGACGGTGTCCCACAGCCGGGTCCCCGCGTCCGCCGCGCGGATCTCCTCGGCGACGACCGCGTTCTCGGAGCGAATGGTCGCGGGCGCCGGGGCGAAGCGGCGCAGCCGCCGGGCCTCCAGGGCCAGGATCTCGGGGAGCGCGTCGGCGGGCGCGACGGTGTGGAAGACCGTGTGGTCGCGGTGGGTCTCCGCGTTGCACATGCCGCCCGCCTCCTCGACCAGGGCGACGTGGCCCGAGTCGTCCCCGGCGCCGCGCGGGAACATCAGGTGCTCCACGAGGTGGGCCGTCCCGTGCCGGCCCGGCGGGTCGTCGTCGCCGCCGGCCCGCACCGTGAGGGCCACGGCCACGAGTCCCCGTCCGGGCACCTCCTCGACGGTCAGCGGGACGGTCACGACAGCGGCCGGTACACGGAGACGCACATCTTGCGGCTGTCGCCGCCGTCGAAGGGCTGCTCGCGCCAGCCGGAGTAACGGGCGGACAGCTCCAGGCGGGCGATGCCGGCGAGCAGGTCGAGTTCGCTGGGCCACAGGTACCGCATCACCGTGGTCGCGGACTTCGGCGGCTCCCCGTCCAGGAACAGGGTGTTGTGGACCATCATGTTCTGCGAGGCGGGCAGCACGCCGATGGACTCGATCATGGCTCCGCGCCCGGGTACGGGGTAGGTGCTGATCTCGTTCTTCTTCTGGACGTGGTAGTCGCTGGGGTCGAAGGTCTCGACGACGACGTGGCCGCCGGGCGCGGTGTGCCGGGCCACCGCGTGCATCAGGGCGATCTGCTCGTCCGGGGCGACCGCGCAGCACAGGGAGTTGAAGGGGGCGAGGACCACGTCGAAGGTGCGGCCGAGGTCGAGCGCGGCGAAGTCGGCGTGCACGGGGGTGATCCGGCCCTCGGGGTCCTTCTCGGCGAGGCGGGCGAGCATGCCCTCGGAGGAGTCGACGCCGTGCACGCGGAACCCCTTGTCGGCGAGCGGCAGCGCCACCCGGCCGGTGCCGACGCCGAGTTCGAGCACGCTCGCGCCGGACGCGGTGAGGGTGAGCAGGAAGTCGGCGATGTCCTCGAGGTCCGGGGTGGTGGGGTAGATCTCGTCGTACACCTCGGCGAGCGCGTCGCTGTAGGCGGTGGTCAGCGCGTTGCCGAGGCCACCGGCCGGGGCCTCGGTGGTTTCGGTGGCGGGCGTCTCGGTGGTTTCGGTGGCGGGCGTCTCGGCGGTCTCGGTGGCGGGCGTATCGGCGGTCTCGGTGGCGGGCGTCTCGGCGGTTTCGGTGGCGGGGGCTGTGGTCGTCATCGTGCTCCTCCCGGGCTGGTGTCGAGGTTGTTCTGGGGGTTGAGCGGGTCGATGCCCGCCTCGCGGAGGGCCCGTACGACGTGCTCCTCACGCCCGAGTCCGTCGGGTGCGTCGGGTGCGTCGGGGTCGGCGGGGTCGTCGGCCAGGGCGCAGCCGATCAGCCCCGACGCCAGCGCGAACGCGCGGTGCTGGCCGAAGCTCATGCCGCTCTGCCCGGGGCGCGGGTCCTCCGGGTCCCATGCGGCGGCGACGCCCGGCGCGAGTTCCTCCGTGAACACCGAGGTGTCGGGCCCGGTGAGCGTCCCCGCGTACCGGGCCACCGCCTCGGTGACGGCGCGTTCGCCCGGGCGGTGGTCGCCGTGCAGGTAGACGACGACGGCGTCCCGGCGCGGGAAGTCCTGCGGGTCGGAGAGCACCTTGGCGTGGTAGAGGGCCGCCGCCTCCTCCAGCGCGCCGAGCGCCGCGCCCCACAGCACGACCGCCGCGTCGGCGTCCCGCGCGTGCAGGAAGATCCGGCGTACGGCGCCGGCGGGGCGGGGCAGCGGGCGCGAGCCCATGACGTAGAAGAAGCCGGGTGACAGCGCGGGCCGGGCGGCCTCCAGGGCGAGTTCGACCGGCTCGCCGGGCGCGGGCGGGGAGGCCGGGCTCAGCAGGCGGTCGGCGCCGACGCGGGCGGTGACCTCCGGGAGGCGGACGACGAGCTGGTCGCCGTCCGGGCGCCGGAGCACTTCGACGAGCCGTCCCCGGGTGGGGGTGGTGCTGTGCGGTACGGCGGCCGAGAGCCGGCGTTCCAGGTCCGGGTCGCGCAGGGTGCGGCGGGGCGGCGGACCGTCGGGGACGGCACCGCCGCGGTGGCGGCCCGCGTGGAGCTCCTCGTACAGCGCGTTGGTGAGACGGCCGCGCAGGTCGCGCGGGGTGTCGGCGGTGACCGTACGGCCGGCCACCACGGACCGGCGGGCGCCCGGCGCGACGGAGACCGCGTCGAGGGCGGCGGCCAGGCGGGGGGCGAGCCCCCGGTGCCGGGCGACGGGGGACGCGCCCGGCGCCGGGGAGTTCAGCAGAGGGGTGGTCATCGGAGGTCGCTCCCGTTCGAGGCGTGCGGGACGTGCGGGATGTGCGGGATGTGCGAGGGGTGCGAGGGGTGCGGCGCGCCGTCCGGGTCCCGGTGTTCCACGGCCAGGCCGAGCGTGCGCGCGGCGGTGGACGGGCCGAGCAGGACGGTGCGGCCGATGCCGGCGGCGGCGCGGGCGACCGGGTTGAGGGTGGCGTGCGACTCGGCGGTGGCGATCAGCCGGTCGTACATGTGCCACCCGGCGTACGCGGCGGCCCGCTCGGGCAGCCCGGCGTCGAGCGCGGTGGCCTGGGGGCGGCACTCCAGGTAGCCCTGCCAGAACGCGGCGATCCGGGGCAGGTGGCGGCGCAGGCTCGCCGAGCCACGCGCGACGATCTCCTCGTGCGTCAGGCCGAACCCGGCGGTGCTCTCCTCGGGCCGGCCGGGGCCCGCCTCCGTCGGTGCGAAGACCGAGTACGTGGCGTGGAAGAGCCACTCCCCGGCGAAGGCGCCCACGTCCCGCGCGGGGTCGGCGAGCCGGAACTCCTCCCAGTCGACCAGGTACAGCTCCCCCGCGCCCTCCTCGGCCCGGATGAACTGGTCGAAGCGCAGGTCGCAGTGGGCCGGGGCGAGCGGCACGGTCCGCTCCAGGTCGCGCAGCCGGTGCAGGGCGCCGACCACCTCGGTGTCGTCCTGGACGAGCTGCCAGGCCGCGATCTGGGCCATGCTCCGCTCCTGGACGGCGCTCCACGGCAGGGCCTTCAGCCAGGACAGCGGCGGCAGCGGTGCCTCGCCGGTGTCGAGGCCGTCGACCGGCCCGAGGCCGTGCAGGGTGCCGACGGCCCGTCCGGCGTTCCGGCACAGGTCCTCGTCGAAGTCGCCGTCCAGCGCCAGTTCGGCGCCCGAGCGGGCGCCCGGCACCAGCCGGTGGACCATCACGCCGGCTTCCGGGTCCGCGCCGAGCAGCCCGGGTGAGCGCAGCGGCGAGGCGGGGGGCAGGTGCGCGGCCAGTTCCTCGAAGTTCAGCGACCGGACGAGTTCGGGGCAGCCGGTGCCTTCCGGCGGCGGGGCGACCGTCTTGACGAAGACCTGCTCGCCGGTGGTGGTGGGGCCCGCCCAGTTGTCGTTGCGCCCGCCGAACGCGGTGACGGCAGCCGCGTCGAGCCGGCCGAGGCCGAGCCGCTCCAGCAGGGCGTTCACGGCCGGGACGGTGTCCAGTTCGGTGGGCCGGTAGCGCTGCCGCGTGCGCGGCCGTTCGGCCGTGGTGGTGGTCATGGTGTGGCTCCCCCGAGGACCGCGCGGCGGCCCTCCTCGTCGATCAGGTCAGCGATGAAGGCGGTGTAGTCGGCGAGTTCGTCGCTCCAGCCGCAGTACGCGGCGAAGTCCCGCATGTGCGCGGCGACGCGTACGACGGCGGCCCGGCCCGTCAGTTCCCGGTCGGCGCCGGGGCCGTAGGCGTCGAGCAGCACCCGTGGCAGCTCCGGTCCGTCCGGGTGCGCCGGCACCGGCAGCGCCCAGTCCAGTTCGGCCAGGTCACCCAGCAGCCAGCCCAGGTCCAGCTCGGGCCGGGCGGCTCCCAGGTCCTCGCCGGTCAGCAGCGCCACCGGGCCCCGCCGCAGGGGCGGGATCAGCGCGCCGAGGGAGGCGAAGCCGTGGACGAGGACCGCGCCGCCGGGCTCGGTCAGCTCGGCGCACCAGGAGCGCAGCCGGCCGACACGGGCCGCTCCCCAGGTACGTACGGCGTGCTCGCGCAGCCGCGCGACAGCGGGCTCGTGCGGGGCCGTGGCGGGCGGGTACGAGGCCGTGGCGGGCGCGTACGGAGCCGTGGCGGTCGCGTGCGGGACCGCGTCGGACGCGTGCGGGACCGTGGCAGGCGCGTACGGGACCCCGTCGGACGCGTGCGGGACCGCGTCGGACGCGTACGGGACCGTGGCAGGCGCGTACGGGACCCCGTCGGACGCGTGCGGGACCGTGGCAGGCGCGTACGGGACCCCGTCGGACGCGTACGGAGCCGCGGCAGGCGCGTACGGGACCGCGGCAGGCGCGTGCGGGCCGTCCGCGGTGCCCTCGGCTCCCCGGTCGAGGAACGACCGCAGCCGGGCGAGGGCCGGGGGCACGTCCGCCCCGTCCGGCACGGCGCCCGCGTGCAGGTCGCGCAGCGCCTGCCCCGCGCCGGCCAGCGCGTGCGCCAGCAGCAGCCGGACCGCGGGGCGGGGGTCGCGCAGCCAGGCGGCGGCGGAGTACGGGCCGTCGGCGAGGTACGAGAGGCCACCCTCCGAGGGGCGCGGCACCACCAGGCGGGCGCCCGCGGTGTGCGCGGGCACGGCCGCCGCGAGCGGTGCCGCCGGCGGGCCGTCCCGGTCCGTGCCCGGCCCGTGCCACCACTCGTGACGCCCGTCGGGAGTCCGCCGTACGCGCGTGGTGCGCAGCCCGGTCGCGAACTCCTCGACCGGGCCCGCGGTGGCCGCCGTCACGCCTCCTCCTCGTCCCGTTGCGCTCGCGCGTACGCCCCCACGCACAGGCCCATCAGTTCCGAGAGCGGGGCCGCGCCCCCGTCCTCGGTCTCGCCCGTGCTCGCGCTGACCGCGGGCACGGTCGGTGCGACGACCACGCCGGGGCGGGCCCGCAGAGTCTCCAGGTGCCCCTGGACCACGGGGCTGAGCTGGGCGCCGGGCGGCAGCGAGGGGGCCACGCCGACCAGCGCGGAGGTGGACTGCAGGGCGCACAGCAGCGGGGTGTCGGTCAGGCCCAGCGCGTAACGGCCGACGAAGTGCATGGTGGCCGGGTGGACGAGGACGAGGTCGGGCCAGCGGGCCAGTTCCACGTGCGGGGCGGCACCGGGGCCGGCCTCGTTCCAGTCGTCGGTGAGAACGTCCTTTCCGCACAGCGCGGATATCGCGTCCGCCGAGACGAAGCGACGGGCCGAACGGGTCAGCACGACCCGTTTCTCCATTTCCGGAAAGGTGTTTCCCAGCCAGTTGGTCCAGAAGGGCAGGAATGCCACGCCGAGCGCTCCGGTACCGACGAGCAGAACCCGCCGGAATCCTGGGTCCGCGACGCCCGTGGGGTCCGGGACCTCCATGACACTGTCCTCCTGGAAGCAAGGGGAATGGAATGGTGTGCTGCCCGGGGAGGGACCGGTGGCCGGCACCGGCCCCTCCCCGCGGGTCACTGAACGGGGTGTCCGGTCAGCACTTCTTCTCGATGGTCTTGGCGGTCAGCGAACCCAGGGCCGCGGCGCACTGCTGCGAGGAGCGGGCCGTGATGATGGACGCGCGGATCGCCCACGGGATGGTCGGGCTGAACGCCGGGGCGGCGTCCTTGCCGTCGTACAGGCCCAGCTCCTCGGCGGAGGTGTAGGCGGTGTAACCCTCGAACAGGTCCTGCTCGTTCTGCGTGGTCTGCATTTCTCTCTCCCTTGTGAAAGGTGTTGTCCGCCGCCGTTCGCTGCGGACGAGAGAAATATGGCGCACCGGGAAAGGCGCCCGCCATTGGCAATTGCGGCATGACCGGCTCCGGCATGACCGCAACCGGCATGCCCGTTACCGGCATTGCCACTCCGGCATTGCCACTCCGGCATTGCCGCAAGCGCCAATTCCGCGGGCCCGCCCGCCCGCGTAGAAAGAACAGGGTGAAGACACCTGACTCATCAACCACCCAGGCCCCGCGGCCCGCGCCCCGGCCGCCGCTGCGGGCCCTGCTCGCCCACGCGCGCCCGCACCGGCGCGTTCTCCTGCTGGTCCTGGTGCTGACCCTCGCGGGCAGCGCGGCGGGGCTGGCCCAGCCGATGGTCGTCGAGTCGGCGCTCACCGCGCTCATGACCGGCACCGGCCTGCGCGACGAGATCCTGCTGATGCTGGCCCTGCTGGCCGGCTCGATCCTGCTCACCTGGTCCCAGGCCCTGGTCAGCGAGCGCACCGCCGAGAAGGTCGTCCTGGATGTGCGGCGCGGGCTGATCCACCGTCTGATCCGGTTGCGCACCGGGGAGCTGGACAAGACCGAGCCCGGCGGGCTGACCACCCGGGTCACCTCGGACAGCACGCTGGTGCAGCACGCGGCCACCAGCGGTGTCATCCAGCTCGTCGACGGCGCGGTCCACCTGCTGGCCACCATCGTGATGATGGGCATCACGAGCCTGCCGCTGCTCGGCATCACCTCGGGCGTCCTGGTCACCGTCGGTGTCGCGATGGGCGTGGTGATGCCGCGCATCCGCAGGGTCACCACGCGCGCGCAGACCTCGGTCGGCGAGATCGGCGCCGCCCTGGACCGCTCGCTCGGCGCAGCCCGCACCGTGAAGGCCAACGGCGGCGAGGCGACGGAGACCGCGCGGGCGGTGGCCGCCGCCGAGGACGCCTACCGGGCGGGCCTGGCCGGCGCCCGCTACCACGCCACCATCGCGGTGCTCTCCGCGCTGGTCGTGCAGGCATCCTTCCTGGCCGTCATCGGCTTCGGCGGCGCCCTGGTCGCCACCGGCGCCCTGGACCTGGCAGCGCTCATCGCCTTCCTGCTCTACCTGTTCAACCTCGGCGGCCCGGTGCTCTCCCTGGTCGGCGGCACGACCTCCCTCCAGCAGGGACTGGGCGCGCTCACCCGGATCGAGGAGGTCGAGCGGATGGAGATCGAGACGGACGTCGACGAGACCCCCGCCCGCCCGGCCGGCCCACCGCCCCGAGTCGCCCTGGAGAACGTCACCTTCGCCTACCAGGACCGCGCCACCACCCTCGACGACGTCAGCCTCACCGCCCCGGCGGGCCGCGTCACCGCGCTGGTCGGCCCGTCCGGCAGCGGCAAGACCACCGTCTTCTCCCTCCTCCAGCGGTTCTACGACGTCGGCTCCGGCCGCGTCCTGCTCGACGACACCGACGTCTCCACCCTCAGCCGCGCCGAGGTGCGCCGCCGGATCGCCTACGTGGAACAGGACACCCCGATGCTGGCGGGCACCCTGCGGGAGAACCTGCTGTACGCCGCGCCCGACGCGAGCGACGAGGAGGTCGAACGGGTGCTGCGGGACACCCTGCTGGACTCGCTCGCCGCCCGGCTCCCGCAGGGCCTGGACACCCACGTCGGCGCCCGCGGCCTCGCCCTGTCCGGCGGTGAACGCCAGCGCCTGGCCATCGCCCGCGCACTGCTGCGCCGCCCGCAGGTGCTGCTGCTCGACGAGGCGACCGCACACCTGGACGGCCTGAGCGAGACCGCGCTGCGCCACACCGTCGAACGGGCCGCCGAGCACTGCACGGTGGTCCTCATCGCCCACCGCCTGTCCACGGTGACCTCCGCCGACCACATGGTGCTGCTCGCCGGCGGCCGGGTGCGCGACCATGGACGGCACGGGGAACTCCTGGGCAGGGACGAGCTGTACCGGGACCTCGCGGCCACCCAACTGACGGCCGCGGGCGCCTGAGAGAACCTCGCACTGACGTACTGACCGACCGTCAGACCCGCACAGCAAAGGAAGACCGCATGGCGCAGGACCCGGCATCCGCCTACGACGACCACGACACCTACGACGGCGAGGACGGCGAGGAGACGGAGGACAAGCCCGTCCTGGAGACCGTCGCCGAGGACGACCGCTTCGGGACCATAATCGTCCGCCTGGACACCGGGCGCGGCGAGGTCACCGTCGAGGGGGACACGGTGCCCCGCGTCGAGCTGTACCGCGAGGAGGGGACGGAGACCGACGACCACACGCCCGTCGGCACCCGTGACGGGGACCGGCTGACGCTGACCGTCGACGGCGAGCCCGCCGTGATCAGCCCCGCCAAGGGGCGCATCACCCGGCGTTCGTACGCCGTGGACGTACGCCACGCGGACCGCACCTGGCGCCTGGTGCCCGACTCGATCCCCGGCAGCCGCCTGCTGCGCGGTCAGGAGCACCTCGGCGACTTCTCCTCCGACGGCGACGGCCGGGTGCTGGCCGAGTGGCGCGAGGGCGTCGAACCCGAGGCGCTGGACGCGGCCCTCGGCTACGCGCTGGCCGCCGCGTTCGGCACCGGCGCCCAGCCGATGTGGATGCTGGCCATGGACGCGGTCGGCGACATGATCCCCGGCTGACCCCCGGCCGACACCGGCCCCAACGCACCGCGCGGAGCCCCTCCGGTTTGCTGCCGGAGGGGCTCCGTTTCGTCGTGGCCGCGGACGTCAGCCGCGCGCCCCGCGAATGTCGGCCGCGTACAGGTGCGCCACGATCGCCGCCTCGAACCGCGTGGTGAGGCCCAGCTTGCGCACAATGCTCGCGGTGTGGGCCCGCACCGTGCGCTCCGCGATCCCCAGCCGCCGGGCGAGCCGGCGGTTCTGCTCCCCCGTGGCGAGCAGCAGGAGGACCTCCAGCTCCCGCCCGGTGAGCGCGGAGAAGTCCAGCCCGGAGAGGCCGGGCGCGGCGACGTCGAGCGCGGCGACGTCGAGCGTGGCGG
This sequence comes from Streptomyces sp. AC602_WCS936, assembly GCF_019049125.1. Taxonomy (NCBI): domain Bacteria; kingdom Bacillati; phylum Actinomycetota; class Actinomycetes; order Kitasatosporales; family Streptomycetaceae; genus Streptomyces; species Streptomyces sp. AC602_WCS936. Next base: position 107,918 of record NZ_JAGMUF010000058.1, read on the forward strand.
GGCGCGCGGAGGTTCCGCTCGTGGAGATGTCGTGCGCCTTGTCCTGTACCGCAACAGCCATGTCGTTCCCCCTGGTTGTGTTCGGACGTGTCGCATTCCGTCGGCTCTTGACCGGCGTACGTCGGTTGGTGTCCGACGGCTCTCAGCCTGCCAAGAGTCGCGGCCCGGGGCACGCCCCGCAGACAGCAGCTTGCTGCACCGGCGCGACACCATCCTGCCGACCTCGGCACCGGGTCTTGACCAACGCATTACCCTGGGTGGTGATCATTTCGGTGGATTCCGCTTCGCCGCGGGCCTGACCATCCGCACCCGGCGACGCCTCCACCGGACCGGCCGGTACGACGATCACGGGGGAAGGATGAAGAATGAGGGCAGCATGGGCCTGTTGGGGCTCACCGCCATGGAGGAGCGGGTCTACCGCCACTTCCTGAGGAACCCGGGGACCACGGCCGAGGACATCCACCTGCTCTTCGGCGCACCGCAGCAGGACGTGCGCGCCGTGCTGGACCGCCTGGCCGGACTCGGCCTGCTGAGGCCCGGCGCGCGGGAGGACACCCTGACGTCGGCGGACCCCGAGATCGCGGTCGGCCTGCTCACCGACCGCCGGCTGAGCGAGCTGCACCACGAGTTGCAGCAGGTGACCAGACCCCGCCACCTGGTCGCCGAACTGCGCGCGGAACAGGGCGCGCACCCGCCCGCGGCCGGCGGCGTGGAACGGATGACGGACCTCGCACAGATCCGGCACCGGATCGACGACCTCGCCTTCTTCGCCCGCCGGGAGATCCTGTCGGTCGAGCCGTACCAGGCGCTCACGCCCGAGAACATCGAGCACGCGCGTCCCCTGGACGCCCGCTGTCTGCGCCGGGGCGTGCGCATCCGCAACGTCGTCCTGCGGGAGGCGCTCGACGACCCCGGGACGGCGGCGTACCTGCGCGAACTCGGCTCCCTCGGCGCGGAGATACGGGTCGCGCCGGACATAGCCGAACGCGTCCTCGTCTACGACCGGCACACCGCCCTGGTGCCGGCCGACCCCGGGGACACCTCGCGCGGCGCCCTGGTCGCCCAGGAACCGGGGCTGGTCGCCGGGCTGTTGTCCCTCTTCGAGAAGATCTGGGACCAGGCCACGGACCTGGACCGGGTGCTCGGGGGCCCGCCCGCGGACGACGTCAGCCTCTCGCCGGTGGAACTGGACGTGCTCAGGTCCATGTGCCGCGTCACCAAGGACGAGATCGGCGCGCGCGAGCTGGGCGTCTCCCTGCGCACCTACCGCCGGCACGTGGCCGACGTCCTGCGCGTCCTGGACGCCAGCAACCGCCCGCACGCGGCGCTGCTGGCCCGGGAGCGGGGCTGGGTGTGACCGTCACGTCACCCGGCCTCCTCGGCCCGCCAGGCCCGCAGCGCCGGGTCGTCCAGGGCACCGGCCAGCCACGCCTGTACGGCGGAGCCGGGTGAACCGGCGGGGGGCCGGATCCGCAGCTGGATCCGGCCCCCCGTCTCGTCGAGTCGCCAGGAACGCTCCCACCCCCCGGGCAACTTGCCCAGGAGTCTGACCACGGCGGTCGCGGCGGGCGCGGTGCCCGGCCGCCCGCACACCAGCACCAGGTCCTGGAACTCCGTCTCCGTCATCTCTTCCGTCTCACTGCCAGCCGTTGACCGAGACTCTGACCGACGGCCCGCCGCCCGCGCCCACCGCCGTGCCCAGCGGCAGTGCCACGAGCAGTGCCAGCACGAGCGCCCTGAACCCGGTACCGAAGATCTTGCCCATCCGCGATTTCCCCCTGTCGTCCATGCCCCCGACTCTGCCAGCGCGCGGGCGCCCCCTCCAGACGGCTCGCTGTCAGGATGCTGCACGGGGCGGGGCACTTGCTGTCAGCCGGGCACCGCGCACGCGCAGGGGCCCGGGAGTCCAGTACGAACTCCCGGGCCCCCGCGACGAGTCGCCGTCAGTCCGACTGCTGCCGCTTGGGACGCCACACCACCAGGGCGCTGGTCTGCTGGACCTCCTGGTACGGGACCAGGTCCCGGCGGTACGAGGCGTGCACCGCCGCCTCGCGCTGGCGCATCGCCGTGGCGGCGCCGTCGAGGGCGTCCTGCATCTCGGCCAGGCGCGCCTGGAGCGCGGCGACCTGGTTCTCCAGTTCGATGATGCGCTTGATGCCGGCCAGGTTGATGCCCTCGTCCTGCGACAACTGCTGCACCTGGCGGAGCAGTTCGATGTCGCGGGCCGAGTAGCGCCGGCCGCGCCCGGCCGTGCGGTCCGGGGAGACCAGGCCGAGGCGGTCGTACTGGCGCAGGGTCTGCGGGTGCAGACCGGAGAGCTGGGCAGCCACCGAGATGACGTAGACCGGGGTGTCCTCGGTCAGTTCGTACGGTGAGAAACCCCCGCGCCGGCGGGGACTACGGCCGTCCATCTCGATCAAGCTCCCTTCGCGGCCTGGAACAGCTCCGCCCGCGGATCCTCGTCCGCGGTCGCCTCGCGATACGCCTCGAGCGCGTCACGAGCCTTCCCCGTCAGGTCCTTCGGAACACTCACCTCGACGGTGACCAGGAGATCGCCGCGGGTGCCGTCCTTGCGGACCGCGCCCTTGCCCCGGGCGCGCATGGTGCGGCCGTTGGGCGTGCCCGCGGGCAGCTTCAGCGTGACCGGCGGGCCGCCGAGGGTCGGGACCCGGACCTCGCCGCCGAGGGCGGCCTCCGCGTACGTCACCGGGACGGTGACCGTGAGGTTGTCGCCTCGGCGGCCGAAGACGGGGTGCTCCTTGACGTGCACGACCACGTACAGGTCGCCCGCCGGTCCGCCCCGCTCGCCCGGCGTGCCCTTGCCCCGCAGCCGGATGCGCTGCCCGTCGGAGACCCCGGCCGGGATGCGGACCTGCATCGTCCGGGAGGACTTGGCGCGTCCGGAGCCCTTGCAGACGTCGCAGGGGTCCTCGGCGATCAGGCCGCGGCCCTTGCAGTCCGGGCACGGGTCGGTGAGCGAGAAGCCGCCGCCCGAACCCCGGGCGACCTGCCCGGTGCCGACGCAGGTCGGGCACACGCGCGGCGTGCCGTTCTTGTCGCCGGTGCCCGAACAGGCCTTGCAGGGTGCCTGCGAGGACATCCGCAGCGGGACCGTGGCGCCCTCGATGGCCTCGGTGAAGCTGAGGGTGACCTCGGACTCGATGTCCTGGCCGCGGCGCGGCTGGGTGCGCGTGCCGGTGCCGGGTCCGCCGCCGGTGCGGTTGAACAGGCCCCCGAAGACGTCACCGAGGCCGCCGCCGAAACCGCCGGCGCCACCCTGACCGGCCCCGCCCTGGGCGCCGCCCCCGAAGAGGTCGCCCAGGTCGAAGTTGAAGGTGCCGCCGCCGCCCGCGCCCGGCCCCGGGCGGAAACCGCCGTTGCCGAAGAGGGCGCGGGCCTCGTCGTACTCCTTGCGCTTCTTGGGGTCACCGAGGATGTCGTTGGCCTCGGAGATCTCCTTGAAGCGCTCCTCCGCCTTGACGTTCCCCTTGTTGGCGTCCGGGTGGTTCTCGCGGGCGAGCTTCCGGTACGCCTTCTTGATCTCGGCCTCGGTGGCGTCCTTGGGGACGCCGAGAACCTTGTAGTAGTCCTTCTCGATGAAGTCCTTGGTACTCATCCCCGACGTCCCTCCTCTCGCGCCTTGTCCGTCACTTCGAGCTCAGCCCTCGTCCGGGCCACCGCTCTCCTTGGTCCCGCCGTCGTCCTTCGAGTCGGCGTCCTGTGCCTCCGTCGCGTCCTCGGCCGGCTTGACCGACTGGGCGCCGGGCTGCGGCTCGGCCACCGCCACCCGCGCGGGGCGGATGGTGCGCTCGCCGATCCGGTACCCGGGCTGCAGGATCGCCACGCAGGTCGTCTCCGTGACGTCCGGTGCGTAGGAGTGCATCAGGGCCTCGTGGATCGTCGGGTCGAAGGGCTCACCCTCCTTGCCGAACTGCTGGAGGCCCATCTTGGCGATGACCGACTCCAGCGACTCCGCGACCGACTTGAAGCCGCCGACGACCTCGCCGTGCTCCCGGGCGCGGCCGATGTCGTCGAGCACGGGAAGCAGCTCGGACAGGAGGTTCGCCACGGCGACCTCCTTGACCGCGACGCGGTCCCGCTCCACCCGACGGCGGTAGTTCTGGTACTCGGCCTGGAGGCGCTGGAGGTCGGCCGTGCGCTCGTTGAGCGCCGTGCGCGTCTGGTCCAGCTGGGCCACCAGGCCCGCGTTCTCGCTCGCGTCCCCGGCCGGGGCCGCCCCCTCTTCGGAGGCGGCCTGCGGCTCGGCGTCTTCAGGGGCGGCGCCGGAGGGGACGTCGGGCTTCTCGTCGAAACCCGGGGTCTCCTCCGTCACGCGGCACCGTCCTTGCGCTCGTCGTCGACGATCTCGGCGTCGACGACGTCGTCGTCGGCACCCTTGCCGTCGGCACCGGCACCCGCGTCGGCGCCCGGAGCCTCGCCGCCGGCGGCCTGCGCGCCCTGGGCGTCGGCGTACATGGCCTGGCCCAGCTTCTGCGAGACGGCGGCGACCTTCTCGGTGGCGGTGCGGATCTCGGCGGTGTCCTCGCCCTTGAGCTTCTCCTTCAGCTCGCCGACGGCCTCCTCGACCTCGGTCTTCACCTCGCCGGGGACCTTGTCCTCGTTGTCCTTGAGGAACTTCTCCGTCTGGTAGACGAGCTGCTCGCCCTGGTTGCGGGACTCGGCGGCCTCGCGGCGGGCGTGGTCCTCCTCCGCGTACTTCTCGGCCTCCTGGCGCATCCGGTCGACCTCGTCCTTCGGCAGCGAGGAGCCGCCGGTGACGGTCATCTTCTGCTCCTTGCCGGTGCCGAGGTCCTTCGCCGTGACGTGCATGATGCCGTTGGCGTCGATGTCGAAGGCGACCTCGATCTGCGGGACGCCGCGCGGCGCCGGGGGCAGACCGGTCAGCTCGAACATGCCGAGCTTCTTGTTGTACGCCGCGATCTCGCGCTCGCCCTGGTAGACCTGGATCTGCACGGAGGGCTGGTTGTCCTCGGCGGTGGTGAAGATCTCCGAACGCTTCGTCGGGATCGTCGTGTTCCGCTCGATCAGCTTGGTCATGATGCCGCCCTTGGTCTCGATGCCGAGGGACAGCGGGGTGACGTCGAGGAGCAGGACGTCCTTGACCTCGCCCTTGAGGACACCGGCCTGCAGGGCGGCGCCGATGGCGACGACCTCGTCCGGGTTGACGCCCTTGTTGGCGTCCTTGCCGCCGGTCAGCTCCTTGACCAGCTCGGCGACGGCGGGCATACGGGTGGAGCCACCGACGAGGACGACGTGGTCGATCTCGGACAGCTGGATGCCGGCGTCCTTGATGACGTTGTGGAACGGCGTCTTGCAGCGCTCCAGCAGGTCGGACGTCAGCTGCTGGAACTGGGCGCGGGTGAGCTTCTCGTCCAGGTGCAGCGGGCCCTCGGCGGAGGCCGTGATGTAGGGCAGGTTGATCGAGGTCTCGGTGGACGAGGACAGCTCGATCTTGGCCTTCTCGGCGGCCTCACGCAGGCGCTGGAGGGCCATCTTGTCCTTGCCCAGGTCCACGCCGTGGCCGGACTGGAACTGCTTGACCAGGTAGTCGACGACGCGCTGGTCCCAGTCGTCGCCACCGAGGTGGTTGTCACCGTTGGTGGCCTTCACCTCGACGACACCGTCGCCGATCTCCAGCAGCGAGACGTCGAAGGTGCCGCCACCGAGGTCGAAGACGAGGATGATCTGCTCGTCCTTGTCGAGGCCGTACGCCAGCGCGGCGGCCGTCGGCTCGTTGACGATGCGCAGGACGTTCAGGCCCGCGATCTCACCGGCCTCCTTGGTGGCCTGGCGCTCGGCGTCGTTGAAGTACGCCGGGACGGTGATGACCGCGTCGGTCACCTTCTCGCCCAGGTAGGACTCGGCGTCCCGCTTCAGCTTCTGCAGCACGAAGGCGCTGATCTGCTGCGGGTTGAAGTCCTTGCCGTCCAGGTTGATCTTCCAGTCGGTGCCCATGTGGCGCTTGACCGACCGGATGGTCCTGTCGACGTTCGTGACCGCCTGGCGCTTGGCCACCTCGCCGACCAGCACCTCGCCGTTCTTGGCGAAGGCGACGACGGACGGCGTGGTCCTGGCGCCCTCGGCGTTGGTGATGACGGTGGGCTCGCCGCCCTCCAGAACGCTGACGACGGAGTTAGTCGTGCCCAGGTCGATGCCGACCGCACGTGCCATGGTGAATAACCTCCAGCTGACTTGAGTGGAACAGGCTCAAGTGTGCACGACCCCGCTGGCTGGGTCAACAGAGGTGAGTCAGGCAGACTCAACTCTTATCCATTCCTTACGCGCAACGACGCTCTGACCTGCGGGTTCTCGGCACCTCGGGTCTGGCGAACCGGAAAAATCGGCCTCTGCGGGACCCTCTGGGGGGACGCGGCGCACGGCACTGCGGTTGCCCCTGACGGTTCCCGGGAAACGGCACGCGCCCGGCGCGCCGACCCGTAGACCCGTACGCGCGACAGCGCCGCCACCGCGACGACCGCGCCGCCCGCCACCCACAGCACCGCCACCCGGCCGGCCCATCCGGTGTGCACGAGCACGCCTACGAGTACCCCCGTGAACGAGGCCACGCCGAGTACGGTCACCGCGCCCTGCGGGGTCAGCCCGAGCCGGCGCAGCCGGTGGGCGAGATGGTCGGGCCCGCCCCGCAGCAGGGGCCGCCCGGCCAGCCGACGGGAGAGGACCACGAGGACGGCGTCGGCGCCCGCCACCGCGGTCAGCGCGAACAGCACCCCCGCCCCGGCCCCGGGATCGTGCCCCGCGCGGGTGAACACCGCCGCTCCCGCCAGCAGGAAACCCGCGAAGAGCGAACCGCACGCCCCGAGCGCGACCCGCGCGGGGTGCCAGTTGTGCAGCAGGAACCCGGTCAGCGCGGCAGCCAGCACGCTCAGCAGCACCGCGAGCGCGTCCATCACCTCGGCGGCGGCACAGGCGGCGACCCCGAAGGCCGTCACGACCCCCACCGTGCCGGCCACCCCGTCGGCGTGGTCGAGCCCCTGGAAGGCGGCGGCGACCAGCGCGATCCAGACCACGGCGAGCCCTCCGGCCACCGGCCCGGTCACGCCGTACGGCACCACGCACGCCGCCGCGAGGGCCGTACCGGCGACCACCCACCGCCGCCGCAGCCGCCACACGTCGACGGCGAGGCCGAGCGCACCTACGGCGACGGCCGCCGTCAGCAGCCGCCCGACCGCCGGGCCGAGCGGCACGACGCCGGTCCACTCCCCCGCCCACGCGACCAGCCCGGTCACGAGGACGACGGCCGCCCCGCCGAGCAGGGGGACGGGCCGTCGGCGGCGCCGGTCGACGAGGCCGAGGCGCAGGGCGGGCGCCCTCAGCAGCCCCGCGAGGAGGGCGGCGAGGAGGAAGGAGGCGGTGGCGGCGGCGATCCCGTAGAGCACGGGGCATAAACTATGCCGAATATCACGAATTGCTATGAATGGCACCCGGGACCGGCGTGGCGCCCGGCCGGCCGACCCCGCCCGACGCCGCCCCGCCGGTCAGGGTTGCCTCAGCGACACAGATCACCGCACGTCCGACTACAGTGCGGCGGAGGATGGGGGTAGTCTCAGACAGACTGATTAAGTTACCGCTTAGTAATACCGATACCGAGCGGCACTAAGTGCAATACCGCCCCCTCGCAACCTCGCAGGCCCGAGGAGCCCCCAAATGCAACTCGCCGCGATCATCGTGTCGCTGGTCCTGATCGTGGTCGGCGTGGCACTGTTCGGCCGCGCCGTCCTGCAGATCTACAACTCCATGCGGCTGGGCCAGCCCGTACCGGCCGGAACGCGGACCGACGAACCCGTGCAGCGCACGGTCACCGTGGTCCGGGAGTTCCTCGGCCACACCCGGATGAACCGCTGGGGCATCGTCGGGGTGGCGCACTGGTTCGTGGCGGTGGGCTTCTTCTCCCTGCTGCTGACGATCGTCAACGCCGTCGGCCAGCTCTTCCAGGCCGACTGGATCCTGCCGGTCATCGGCGACTGGGCGCCGTACAACGTCTTCGTCGAGTTCATCGGCACCATGACGGTGCTCGGCATCCTCGCGCTGATCGTCATCCGGCAGCTCAGCCACCCGCGCAAGCCGGGTCGCAAGTCCCGCTTCGGGGGCTCCAACTTCGGCCAGGCGTACTTCGTCGAGGCCGTCATCCTCGTCGTCGGCGTCTGCATCTTCATGCTGCACGCCCTCGAGGGCGCCCTGCACCACGTGGACGGCTACGAGGCGTCGTTCTTCATCTCGTACCCGGTCGTCTCCGCCCTCCAGGACCTGGACCTGTCGACCCTCCAGAACCTGGTCTACTTCTTCGCCGGCCTGAAGATCACCACCTCCTTCATCTGGATGATCACGGTCGCCCTGAAGACCGACATGGGCGTGGCCTGGCACCGCTTCCTGGCCTTCCCGAACATCTGGTTCAAGCGCAACGCCGACGGCGACGTCTCCCTCGGCGCGCTGCTCCCGATGACGTCGGGCGGCAAGCCGATCGACTTCACCGACCCCGGTGAGGACGACGTCTTCGGCGTCTCCCAGGTCGAGCACTTCTCCTGGAAGGGCCTGCTCGACTTCTCCACCTGCACCGAGTGCGGCCGCTGCCAGTCGCAGTGCCCCGCGTGGAACACCGGCAAGCCGCTCTCCCCCAAGCTCCTGATCATGTCCCTGCGCGACCACGCGCACGCCAAGGCCCCCTACCTGCTGGCCGGCGGCGGCAAGACGACGGAGGGCGAGGAGAAGGCGTCCGAGGAGCAGCTCGCCGGTGTCCCCGCGGCGGCCCTCGCGGAGGCCGAGCGTCCGCTGGTCGGCACCCTGGAAGAGAACGGCGTCATCGACCCGGACGTCCTGTGGTCCTGCACCACCTGCGGCGCCTGCGTCGAGCAGTGCCCGGTGGACATCGAGCACGTCGACCACATCGTCGACATGCGCCGCTACCAGGTCATGATCGAGTCCGCGTTCCCGTCCGAGGCGGGCACGATGCTCAAGAACCTGGAGAAGAAGGGCAACCCCTGGGGCCTGGCGAAGAAGCAGCGCCTGGAGTGGCTCAAGGAGGTCGACTTCGAGGTCCCGGTCGTCGGCAAGGACATCGAGGACCTCACCGAGGTCGAGTACCTGTACTGGGTCGGCTGCGCCGGTGCCCTGGAGGACCGCGCCAAGAAGACGACGAAGGCCTTCGCCGAGCTGCTGCACATGGCGGGCGTCAAGTTCGCCATCATGGGCGGCGACGAGAAGTGCACCGGTGACTCCGCCCGCCGCCTCGGCAACGAGCCCCTGTTCCAGGAGCTCGGTATGGAGAACGTCATGTCCCTCAACGCCGCCTTCGGCGAGGAGATGGACGACGACGGCAAGGTCCTGCCCGAGTCGGCGAAGCCCAAGTCGGCGAAGAAGATCGTCGCGACCTGCCCGCACTGCCTCAACACCCTCGGCAACGAGTACCCGCAGCTCGGCGGCGACTACGAGGTCATCCACCACACCCAGCTGCTCCAGCACCTGGTCGACGAGGGCAAGCTGACCCCGGTCACCCCGGTCGAGGGCATCATCACGTACCACGACCCCTGCTACCTGGGCCGTCACAACAAGATCTACACGCCCCCGCGCGAGATCATCGCCTCCGTCCCCGGCGTCCGCAACGAGGAGATGCACCGCCACAAGGAGCGCGGCTTCTGCTGCGGCGCCGGCGGCGCGCGGATGTGGATGGAGGAGCGGATCGGCAAGCGCATCAACAACGAGCGCGTGGACGAGGCCCTGTCGGTCAACCCCGACATCGTCTCCACCGCCTGCCCCTTCTGCCTCGTCATGCTCACCGACTCGGTCAACGGCAAGAAGAACGACGGCAAGGCCAAGGAATCCATCCAGGTCGTCGACGTCGCCCAGCTCCTGCTGGAGTCCGTGAAGACCCCGGCCGACCCGGCCGGCGAGGAAGAGACGGAGAACGAGCCGACGCCGGAGCCGGTGAAGTAACGGCTCCCCTCGGTCCGCCACCGACACCCGGCACCCCCAGGTCCCGAGCGGACCTGGGGGTGCCGCAGTACGAGGCAGCCCTCAGGGCCCTCGGGGGGACGTGGGGGACCTCCCGTAGGGGATGTCACAGGTCGGCCGCAAAGGACCCCCCGAACGGCCGGGCCCCGCACGTCACTCTGCGGGACCAGGTACGTTCGAAGGCGTGGCTGGATTCAGGATCGGACGCGGCCGGGACAACGGCGCTCCGCACGCGCGACCGCAAAACCCACCGTACGGACAGCAGGCGCCCCAGGGACCGTCGTACGGCGGTCCCGCGACGCCTCAGCCGCCGTACCCGCAGCAGCCGTACGGAGGTGGCGCCCCCGGCCCCGGCGGCTCACCGTGGCCACAGCCGCACCACGGCGGTCACGGAGGCGGTCACGGCGAGCCGGAGTACTTCGGCGACGGCGGATACGGCCAGGGTGGCGGCCCGCACGGCGGCCACGCCCCGCACGACCCCTACGCGGCCAACAACCCGGGCCACACCCAGGCGTTCACGGTCGGCGACGACCCGTACAACCAGGGCGAGACCTACCGCGCCGGCTCCGCCCCGCCGCCCGGCCCGGTCGGCCCACGCCTGCACTGGAAGGCACTGCTGAAGGGCGTGATCCTCGCCCCCAACCAGACCTACCTCCAGATGCGGGACTACGCGATGTGGGCGCCGGCGCTCGTCGTGACGTTCCTCTACGGGCTGCTGGCCGTCTTCGGCTTCGACACCGCCCGCGAGGAGGCGATCAACGCCACCCTCTCGAACGCGATCCCGATCGTGCTGACGACGGCCGTCGCGATGGTGCTGAGCGCCTTCGTGCTGGGCGTGGTCACCCACACCCTGGCCCGCCAGCTCGGCGGCGACGGCGCGTGGCAGCCGACGGTCGGCCTCTCCATGCTGATCATGTCGCTCACCGACGCCCCGCGCCTGGTCGTCGCGATGTTCGCCGGCGGTGACGCGCCCTTCGTCCAGATCCTCGGCTGGGCCACCTGGATCGCGGGCGGCGTCCTGCTGACCCTCATGGTCAGCCGCTCCCACGACCTCCCGTGGCCGAAGGCGCTCGGCGCGTCCGCGATCCAGCTGATCGCGCTGCTGTCGATCGTGAAGCTCGGCACGTTCTGACGGAACGGCATGGCGCGTGTGAAGGGCCCCCGGCGCGATTCGCCCGACGCCGGGGGCCCTTCACACACCACGTCCTTCTCGACGCTCAGGCGTCGAGCACCTGCCCGGCCCGCCGCACGACGGGCTCCTGCACGGACCACGGGAAGTTGATCCACTGATCGGTCCGCTTCCATACGTACTCGCACTGGACGAGCGAGTGGGACTTCTCATAGATCACCGCGCTGCGGACCTCGGCGACCGTGTCGAGGCAGAAGTCCCGCACCAGCTTGAGCGTCTTGCCGGTGTCGGCGACGTCGTCGGTGATGAGGACCTTCTTCTCGGAGAAGTCGATGACGTTGGGCACGGGCGCGAGCATGACCGGCATCTCGAGCGTGGTGCCGACGCCGGTGTAGAACTCCACGTTCACGAGGTGGATGTTCTTGCAGTCCAGCGCGTACGCCAGCCCGCCCGCCACGAAGACCCCGCCCCGCGCGATGGACAGCACTATGTCCGGCTCGTACCCGTCGTCGGCGACGGCCTGCGCGAGCTCGCGCACGGCGACCCCGAACTGCTCGTAGGTCAGATTCTCCCGAACATCACTCATGCGCGCGTCCTGCTCATACCTGGGTCCGATGGAAGTTGAGGAAGGACCGGGAGGCGGTCGGCCCCCGCTGTCCCTGGTAACGGGACCCGTACCGCTCGCTCCCGTAGGGGTGCTCGGCGGGCGAGGCGAGCCGGAACATGCACAGCTGTCCGATCTTCATCCCCGGCCACAGCTTGATGGGCAGCGTCGCGAGGTTGCTGAGTTCGAGCGTCACGTGTCCGGAGAAGCCCGGGTCGATGAACCCGGCGGTGGAGTGCGTGACGAGCCCGAGCCGCCCGAGCGAGCTCTTCCCCTCCAGCCGCGAGGCGAGGTCGTCGGGCAACGTGACGACCTCGTACGTACTGGCCAGCACGAACTCGCCGGGGTGCAGGATGAACGGCTCGTCCCCCTCCGGCTCCACGAGCCGGGTCAGGTCCGCCTGCTCGACGGAGGGGTCGATGTGCGGGTACCGGTGATTCTCGAACACCCGGAAGTAGCGGTCGAGGCGCACGTCGATGCTCGACGGCTGCACCATGGAGTCGTCGAAGGGATCGATGCGGACCCGCCCGGCGTCGATCTCGGCCCGGATGTCCTTGTCTGAGAGAAGCACGCACCGAGGATACGCAAGGCGCGCGGAGCAGCGACAACCGCCGCCGCGCCGCGCGCCGAACCCGCTCTGCGTCTGTGCTACCGCTACTACTTGCTGTTACTGCCGTTACCGCTGCTGCTGCTGCTGCCGCTGCCGCTGCTGCCGCTGCTACCGCTTCTGCGAACCCACGGGCACGGCACTCCGCAGCCGCGCACAGCGCGGACATCGGACGAGCCGGCCGGGGCCGAGCCGCTCGGCCTGCTGCATCGGAAACGAGGCGGCGGTGAACACGTGCCCATCGGCACAGCGGAGGACGGTGCGATCCATCAAGTCCTTCAAGTCCCTTCCCCAAGAGCCGCGTCTGGCTTGCTACTACCCTGACGACAAATGCCACAGTACGGGATCAAAGAGACGACTCTCCATGCGGCACTCCGGCCCCACGCACACCCTCTGCGGGGCCCCCACGGTACGCCTCAACTCCGCACCCCCGCAGCCGCATCACCGCACCGGAACGACCACTGGCCCCACGGCACGAACACCGGGGGCCAGCGATGAGGTAGAGTGACGGAGCGTCCAGGCACCGACCTCGGTCGGCGTCTTTCGCGGGTGTAGTTTAATGGTAGAACATCAGCTTCCCAAGCTGAGAGCGCGAGTTCGATTCTCGTCACCCGCTCTCTTGAAGCCCCAGGTCAGCGACCTGGGGCTTGTCTTCTGTCGGCCATTTGCCTCCGGTCCGGGCCTGCCAGGCGCACGGAGATCGGGTACTCGGAGGGCAAGAGTCCTCCGCTGACACGACGGCACCGCCACTCAGCTTGCCGTCCCCGGTGACCCGGCGGGGCTCCGGAAGTACCACAGCGGTCTCGTACCGGACGGCCTTCGGGCCGCCCACCGCGGCTGTCCGGAACGGTCGTCGGCTCGGCGGTTCTCAGTCGACGGAGGCCATGAAGTTCAGCATGCTGCGGTTCAGTTCCTCCGCGTGATCGATCTGGGGCCCGTGCCCGGTACCGGCGATGATCTCGACGCGGGCGCCCGGTATCAGGCGCGGAACGCGCTCCATCTGCCGCTCGGGGTGCAGCAGTTGGCTGCGCTTGCCGAGCACCAGATAGAGCGGCGTACGGATGGCGGACAGGTCCGCCTCGGACAGGGGGAGCGGCGCGGGGCGACGGATTCGGTAGGCGCGGACGGCCGCCCTGAGCATCGTGCGCAGCTCGGGCATGACCAGGACCGGTTGTTGCAGCCAGGCCGCCAGTCGCGGGCGCAGCGCCTTGGGTGCGAAGGTCGCGAAGAGGCCGGCGAAGAGCCAGACGAAGAAACGCAGTCCCACCTTCTCCAGGCCGCCCGGGTCGAGCAGGGTGACCGAGACGAGGCGTTCGGGCCTGCGGTGCGCCTGGTTCAGGGCGAGCCAGCCTCCGTAGGAGGTGCCGACCAGGTGGACGCGTTCGAGCCCGAGCCCGGCAAGCGTCTCGTCCAGCCACTGTGCGGCCCGTTCGGGCTGGTGGATCGGCTCGTGCTGCACGCTCCGGCCGGGGTCGCCGGGGGTGTCGAGGGCGTAGACGGGGCGGTCGGCGCTGAGGGCGGGGGTGTTCGGGTACCACATGGCGGAACAGGAGCCCGCTCCGTGCACCAGGACGACCGGGGTACGGGACTGGGCGGCCGGGTCGTCGGGTCCGTAGCGGTACACGTGGGTGGTACCGAACGTGGTTTCCACATCCTGCTCCGCCAGGGCGGGTGCGCCCAGCGCGTAGACGACGTCACAGGCGGCGAAGTAGCGGTCGCGCCAGGCGTCGCTCACATAACGGCCGACGTCGGCCTGGGTGCGGGCAGTGGTCTCGGGCACGGCCACCTCCGGAAGGATCTCGTTTCGTGGTACGAACGTATCACGTGTTTGGTACGGCTGTACCATGAAAGAGCCCGATGTGGGCCCACCGGACGATGAGCGGAGAACCAGTCGATGCCCAAGCGGGTGGACCATGCGGCACGGCGGACCGAGATCGCGGAAGCACTCGTCCGAGTCGCCGGGCGACGCGGACTGCATGCCGTGGGGATGCGCGATGTGGCAGCCGAGGCAGGCGTGTCATTGCGACTGGTGCAGTACTACTTCGAGACCAAGGAGAAGTTGCTTCTCTTCGGCCTGGGGCACCTGACCGGGAAGTTCGGGGAGCGGCTCGCCGCCCGGATCCGAGCCGCAGGGGACGGGCCGGCGCCGCGTGCGTTGGTCGAGGCGCTGCTGATGACGGCGTTGCCGACCGACGAGGAAAGCCGTGTCTTCCACCACCTCTACACTTCGTACGCCGTTCTGGCCGTGACCGACCGGACGCTCGCGGCCCAGCCCTTCATCAAGGACCCCGACGCCGCCGAAGCCGCCCTGTCCGACATCCTCCTGCAGGCGCAGGCCGCAGATCTGCTGCGGCCCGGTGTCGACGCGCGGTTGACGGCGGCCGCCCTGCTCGCGATGTCCGCGGGGCTCGGCACCAGCATCCTTGTCGGACAGCGCAGCCCCGAGTCCGCCACCGCCGTCCTGGACCACCACCTCGACCGCGTCTTCCGCTCGGTCGACACGGTCGGCTGACGCGACAGCCGTTCGCGGCCTGCTTCCCGAGTGCCCTGTGGCGGGCGGGCGAGTGCGGGAACGCTCTCCTTGGTCGGCAGCGGCCCGATTCCGCACGTCCGAGCGCCACGCCGGAGCAGGCGATCCCAGGTCAGGAGTTGGTGGCACGACTGCAAGGAAATCGGGTCCGACCACGGCGCCGGCCTGCGACGAGAGCGGCAGCGTGGTGGGTCGAGCCCGATACCCATGAGCACAGCACGCCGCTCTTCCGCTCGACAAGGGAAAGCATCGAGGCGACCGAGGTCTCCGAGCCACCCCGGCGCGTGGGAGTCAGTACGCTGAGTGCAGCGGGATCGGGCCCGCCGCACAGTGTCCGGGAGGCATGTCATGACTGCCGAGATGGTGGCCCCGGCGTGGATGCACCAGCAGATCACGGCCGAGGAGTACGAGTCGTGGTCCGAGGAGCAGTGCGCCGGTATCGAGATCGTGGACGGAATGGTCGTCGTGAGCCCCAGCGCCTCCAAGCGGCACAACCGGCTGGCCCGACTCCTGGCGAACGCCCTGGACGCCGCAGCCGGCTCCGACTGGAACGCCGACACGGATTTCGACGTCCGGCTTCAGGACGTCCCGCTGACCAATCGCCGCCCCGACGTCATCGTCTACCGTGCGGACACGATCGACATCACGCCCACCCGGCCCGAGCACGTACTGCTGGTGGCCGAGGTGGTCTCGCCCGGCTCGGAGACCACCGACCGGGTCGTGAAGGTGGACCAGTACGCCAAGGCCGGGATCGGCTTCTACTGGCGGATCGAGCAGGCCGCGACGGGCACGCCGCTGGTGTATACGTACCTGCTCGATCCCGCGACGAGGACGTACCGCGAAGGGGACGTGTTCGCCGGCACCCTGAAGATCACCGCACCCTTCGCAGCGGAGATCGACCTCGGCCAAATCTGAACCGCTCGTAAGGCAGGCAGAAGGACTGATCAGCCTGCAGCGGTGCGCCCGGCAGACACCTGCGGGTCATGTGCGAAAGCAACCGAGGCTCCCCGGACGAGCGGAGCCCGGGGGCGTGAACCCACGCGGACACCGCCGCGCCTCCGGTCGTGGCGGCTTCGCCATGCCGTGCCCACCTCGTGCCCTTCAGAGCGGACAGCCACGGTCAACAGCAGCACGCACCCAAGACGCACACCCTCGTTGTTGAGTGCGTATCCGCAGGCCAGCACGAGGGCGGCCACCCGAGCGCCGTCGCTTCCCCAGCTGAGAGCGCGAGTTCGATTCTCGTCACCCGCTCCAGGTGTCCCATGCTCAAGCCCCGGTCAGGGACCTGGGGCTTTCGTGCTGCCTCGGCGTGAGTGGCAGGTGGCGCGGCAGACCCGCCGTGAGCCGAGCGGCCATGCCGGGAACAGCTCGCCCGGGCGGCGCTGTTGCATCGACCGACGTATCTCTGCAGGGAGGACTGTTTCATGACCGACCGGCCCTTGACGCTCATGGCGGTACACGCCCACCCCGACGACGAGGCCACCGGAACCGGAGGCGTCCTCGCCCGGTACGCGGCGGAAGGCATCCGCACGGTTCTCGTGACGTGTACCGACGGCGGTTGCGGTGACGGTGCGGGGGGTGTCAAGCCGGGCGAGCCCGGGCACGATCCGGCGACGGTCGCCTTGATGCGGCGTCAAGAACTCGAAGCGAGCTGTGGCGTCCTGAAGATCAGCGATCTGGAGATGCTGGACTACGCCGACTCCGGGATGGTGGGCTGGCCGAGCAACGACGCACCCGGATCCTTCTGGCAGACCCCCGTGGAGGAAGGCGCGGCCCGCCTCGCGGAACTCATGCGGCACTACCGTCCCGATGTAGTCGTCACCTACGACGAGAACGGCTTCTACGGCCACCCCGATCACATCCAGGCCCACCGCATCACGATGGCGGCGCTGGAGATGACCGCGCTGACTCCGAAGGTGTACTGGACCACGATGCCCCGCTCGGGGATGCAACGGTTCGGCGAGATCATGCGCGAGTTTCATCCGGACATGCCGGAGCCGGACCCTGCCGAGGCCGCCGCGATGGCCGAGATCGGCCTGCCTGACGATGAGATCACCACGTGGGTGGACACCACCGCGTACAGCGGTCAGAAGTTCGACGCGTTGGCCGCGCATGCCAGTCAGGGCGAGAGCATCTTCTTCCTCAAGATGGGGAAGGAGAGGTTCGGCGAGTTGATGGGCATGGAGACCTTCGTACGTGTCCAGGACGCCACCGGTGCGGCTCTGCCCGAGAACGATCTCTTCGCCGGACTGCGCTGATCCGCCCGTAGGGCCGGCCGGGAAGGCGCGTCGACCGCGAGGCGGCGGACATCACCCGGCGCACCCCCGGGTGACGTCCGGGTAGGCGTGTGCGCTGGGTGAGTGCCGCCTGTTGATCACGACGTTGGCAGTGACGGGCACAGCGCCTGACCGTTGCGCCCGTCGCGCCTCCGGCGGAGCTCACCCGCCGCCTTCGCGGCCTACGAGGAGACGATGCGCCCCTTCGTCGCCGAGCACCAGGCACTGGGACGCGAGGGCGCGGAGCGGTTCTTCATGCCCCCTCCCCGTCAGAAGGTGCTGGACATGCTCGCCGCCGGCGCCCCGGAGAACACCGGCACGAACCCGGTCCGGCTCCTCGACTACCCGGAATGACCAGCGAGAGCACGGTGGTTTCCCCACCTGGACGTCGCCCCGGGTCAGCGGTCGCCCTCCGCGGCGGCGGTGAGACGTGCGCCGAGTGCCGCGACCGCGGACCGCAGTTCCTCCCCGCCCTGGACGCGGAAGGCGAACGGCATCCTCGCCAGCCATTCCTGCGCGTACATGGCCGGGTTGCGGGTGCTGCCGGTCAGCACGCAGCCCTCCCTCAAGGGTTCGAGCACGCCCATGGGCGGGCGGATCCACGGGGCGACCTCGCCCGGCGGGGCGTCGAAGACCACGCGGGTGGGGAACGCCCAGCCGAGGCCCAGGTTCCGCTCCAGCACCGCCACCGGGTCGAGGTCCTCCGGCGGCTCGAAGGCGTGCCCGGTCGGCCGGACCGTACGGACCCGGTCGGCCCGGTAGGTGCGGATCGCGTTCGCGCGGTGGGAGTGGCACAGCACGTACCAGTGCCCGTGGCGGACGACGAGGGCCCACGGGTCCAGCTCCGCCTCCCACTCGTCGCCGGCCTCACCGCGGTAGGTGACCGACACGCGGCGCCGGGCCGCGACGGCGTCGACGATTTCGCCGGCCACGGCCGGGTCCGGACGGGTCGCATACGGGTTCGGCGCGGCGGACGCGTACTCGCGCAGCTTCGCCGCCTGCCGGCCGACGGTCTCCGGCAACGCCTTGACGACCTTGCCCAGCGCGGTGTCGACCAGGTCGCCGGCGTCGTCCGCGGCCGGCTGGGCACCGAGTACGGCCATCACCAGGCCGAGGGCCTCGGACTGCGTGAAGTGCACGGGGGGCAGCCGCGTTCCGCGGCCGAGGCGGTAGCCGCCGTGCGGGCCCCGGGCCGACTCCACGGGGATGCCGGCCTCCCGCAGGATCTCGACGTACCGGCGTGCGGCTCGTTCCGTCACGTCCAGCCGCTCGGCGAGTTCCGCCGCCGTGGTGACGGGGCGGGCCCGGAGGATGTCCAGGGTGCGCAACGCCCGCGCGGTGGGGCTGAGTTCGTTCACCACGGGAACAGGCTAATACCGGCAGCAGATCGTCCGGATCTCTTTCTACGGTGGCTCCGACACGCCGTGAACGACGAAGACGGAGTACTGATCATGGACATTCTGCTCATCGGTGGCCTGTGGCTGG
This sequence comes from Streptomyces sp. AC602_WCS936, assembly GCF_019049125.1. Lineage (NCBI taxonomy): Bacteria > Bacillati > Actinomycetota > Actinomycetes > Kitasatosporales > Streptomycetaceae > Streptomyces > Streptomyces sp. AC602_WCS936. The sequence goes on from NZ_JAGMUF010000058.1 coordinate 126,536, forward strand.
ACGGCTCCGCCTGGGACCGCGTCGTGCCCGCGCTGGCGGCGCTCGGCCATCGCCCGGTGCCGCTCACCCTTCCGGGCCAGGGCGTGGGTGACGCGTCCGCCACGCTGGACGACCAGTTGGCGGCGGTGCTCGACGCGGTGGACGCGGCGCCCGGCAGGCCCATGGTGGTGGGACACTCGGCCGCCTGCACGCTGGCCTGGCTGGCCGCCGACCGGCGGCCCGGGAAGGTGGCCGGGGTCGCCCTGATCGGCGGTGTCCCGACCGTGGACGGTCAGCCCTACGCCGACTTCTTCGAGGTGCGCGACGGCGTCATGCCCTTTCCCGGCTGGGACCCCTTCCAGGGAGCGGACGCCGCCGACCTGGACGACGCGGCCAGGCAGCGGTTGGCGGCGGGCGCGGTTCCCGTGCCCGCCGGTGTGGCCCGAGGGGTGGTGCGGCTGACGGACGAGCGCAGGTTCGGTGTCCCGGTCGTGCTCGTGTGCCCGGAGTTCACGCCTGCCCAGGCGAAGGCGTGGATCGACGCCGGCGACGTCCCGGAGCTGGCCCGCGCCGAGCACGTCGACTTCGCCGACATCGACTCGGGCCACTGGCCGATGGTCTCCCGGCCGGTCGAACTGGCCCGGGTACTGGCGTCGGCGGCCGACACCGCCTGACGTCACTACGTCGATCGGTCGCCGGACGTCCGTCCCCGGTGGGGCACCTGCGGGGACTGTGCCGCCTCCGCTTCCGCCCTGGCGTCGTTGACCGCGGCGGCGGCCTGCTTCCCGGCCTCGTCGGCGGCCGTGGCGGCGTCGAGGGAGACCGACCGGCCCGCCGCGCCGAGTTCGGGGGTCCCCGTGCCCGCCGCCGTGCCGGTGGCGTCGGCGGTGTCGGTGGCGTCGGCGGTGGCCTCCTCCTCCGCCGGCACCGGCTTCGCGGGGCCCGCCGCCGACTGGTCGCCGAAGGCGTGGGTGACGGTCCGGACCGCCTCGGTCAGCTCGCCCGGGATCACCCAGAACGTGTTGTTGTCGCTGCTCGCCAGGTGCGGGAGCGTCTCCAGGTACTTGTAGGCCAGCACCTTCGGGTCGGCGTTGTTGCGGTGGACGGCCTGGAAGACCAGCTCCACCGCCTTGGCCTCGCCGTCCGCCCGCAGGATCATGGCCTGCTGCGTACCCTGTGCCTCCAGGATGTCCTTCTGCCTCGTGCCCTCGGCGGTGAGGATCTTGGCCTGCCGCTCGCCTTCGGCGTGCAGGATGGCCGCGCGCTTGTCGCGTTCGGCCCGCATCTGCTTCTCCATCGCCTCCTTGATGGTGTGCGGCGGGTCGATGGCCTTGATCTCGACGCGGTTGACCCGGATGCCCCACTTGCCGGTGGCGTCGTCGAGGACGGCGCGCAGCCGGGAGTTGATCTCCTCGCGGGAGGTCAGGGTCTCCTCCAGGTCCATGCTGCCGATGACGTTGCGCAGCGTCGTCACGGTGAGCTGGTCGATCGCCTGGAGGTAGTCGGCGACCTCGTAGGCCGCCGCGCGCGGGTCGGTGATCTGGTAGTAGAGCACCGTGTCGATGTTCACCACGAGGTTGTCCTCGGTGATCACCGGCCGGGGGTCGGACGAATACACCTGCTCGCGCACGTCGAGCTTGGTGTTGATGCGGTCCGCCACCGGCACGACCAGGTTCAGGCCGGGCTGCAGCGTCCGCCGGTAGCGGCCGAACCGCTCGACGTTGTAGCGGCGCGCCTGCGGGACGATCCGCACGGTGGAGGCCACGAGGAAGACGACGACGAGGGCCGCCACGAGGATGGGGATGACAACTGGGTCCACAGTGCCTCCATTGCTTGCTGTGTGTTCAGCCGTTCAGTCGTTCAGCCGCTCAGCCGTTCACGGTCATGGCCTCACGGCAGGAGTTCGCGGGGGTAGACCACGGCCGTGGCGCCTTCGATCTCCATGACGTCCACCAGCGCGCCCACCGGGATCACCAGGCTCTCGTCGAGGGCACGGGCGGACCATTCCTCGCCGGAGAGCTTGACCAGGCCGTGGGTCGCGGTGACCTCCTGCACGACCTCGGCCCGCTTGCCTATCAGCGCGTCGCTGCCCTCGCGGCTGAGGGGCTGCTGGGCCATGTGCCGCAGCGCGACGGGACGGACGAGGACCAGCCCTGCCGCCGCCGCCACGGCGAGCGCAACCAGCTGCCCGAGCAGGCCGATGCCCACCCCTGCGACCACGGCGGCGACCAGTGCGGCACCGGCCAGCAGGCCGAGGACCAGCGTCAAGGTGAAGAACTCCGCGGCACCCAGTGCCGCGGCGGCGAGCAGCCATACGAACCACGGCATCGAATCGCCCTCCTTATGGGGCCTTCCCCACCAAAGTACCTTCCGGAACGCCGCGCAGACAGGGTCTTCGCTCCGCCGGCTCACCCCGGGTGGTCCGGCGCGGGCCGGCGGGTGAGAGTGGCAGCGGCCGTGTGCGACGACGGCCCGCGCCAGCCGCCTGCCAGAAGGACGCCGATGACCCACCCCGGCACCCTGATCCTGATCATGGCGGCCGCCGTACTGGCTCCCCTGCTCGTGCACCTCACGGGCCGCCGGATCCGGGTCCCGCTGGTCATCTTCGAGATCGCCCTCGGCATCGTCATCGGTCCGCAGGTGCTGGGCTGGGCGCGTCCCGACGAGGTCGTCGACACGCTCTCCGACCTCGGGCTGTCGATGCTGATCTTCCTGGCCGGTTACGAGATCGAGTTCGCCGCGGTCCGGGGCGACACGCTGCGCCGGGCGTTGTGGGCGTGGCCGGTCTCGCTCGCGCTGGGTGTCGGTGTGGGCTTCCTGTTCAGCGGCGGCGAGGTGTTCGAGGCGTTCGTCGTCGGTACGGCCCTGACGAGTACGTCGCTGGGGACCGTACTGCCGATGCTGCGGGACCGCGGGGAGCTGCGGGGCCGCTTCGGGACGGTGGTGGCGGCGTTCGGCGCGGTCGGTGAGTTCGGGCCCATCGTGGCGATGGCGCTGCTGCTCAGCGGGCGCCGGCCGGCCGAGTCGGCGGCCCTGCTCGTCGCGTTCGGGGTGGTCACGGCCGGCGCCGTGTTCTGGGCGCTGCGCCCGCGCCCCCGGTGGTTCGGCGAGCTGACCGAGCGGACCCTGCACAGCAGCGGGCAGTTCGCGGTCCGGTTCGTCATGCTGCTGCTGGCCTGCATGCTGGGCCTCGCCGAGGTGTTCGGCCTGGACGTGCTGCTGGGTGCCTTCGCCGCCGGGGTGCTGACCCGGCTCGTGCTGCAACGGACCGTGCCGGAGGCCGGCGAGGAGGTTCTCGGCAAGGTGGAGGCGATGGGGTTCGGTTTCCTGGTGCCGTTGTTCTACGTGGTCACCGGGATCGAGTTCGACCTCGACGCCCTGCTGCACGACCCGGTCGCCCTGCTGCTGGTGCCGGCCTTCCTGGTGCTGTTCGTCCTGGTGCGCGGCGGGCCCGTGTACGTCCTCGCCCCGAAGGACCTGCACCGCGCCGATGGGACGGCGCTGGCCCTGTTCGCCTCGACGTGCCTGCCCCTCGTCGTGGCGATCACGACCATCGGCGTGGACCAGGAGCTGCTGGGCACGGACCGGGCGGCGGCCCTGGTCGGCGCCGCGATGATCTCCGTGCTCGTCCTCCCGCTGCTCGCGGCGCGGTCGCGGGCGCGTTCGGCGCGCGGCGGGGCGGGAGGGGGCGAGCGCCGCGGACCCCGTCCCGCGCGGGGGTCGGCGGACGACACGGAGGCGTGGTGAGCGGGGCGGGGCCCGGCCCCGACTCGACGCGCCGTCCTGTCTTCGACGCGGCGGCGAAGTTGGACCCGCCCAGCACGAACGCCGTGAGCAGTGCCGTGGAGCGCCAGGGCCACCGGTGGCGGTGCTCCTCGTCGTCCCGCCGATGCCACCACGGGGGCCCGTGCCGCCACCACTGCGGCGGCCCGTCCTGTCTTCGACGCCGGACAGGAGGTCACGCGCTGCGACCCGGCCGGACGGGGCGTGCGGGGCCTGTCCGCCGAGGGCGCTGACCGACGAGGTCCTGGCGACCGGTGAGCCGCTGCGCGGCCGGCCGGTCCGGGGCCGGACGCCATGGGCGTGTCCGGGCTGGGGGCCTCGCGGACGGGTGACGGTCAGCCGGCCGCGTGCAGCACCCGGAAGCGGCCGGGTGCCGCCGGGTCCCGGTCGACGACCTGGACCGGGGGCGAGGTCCACTGCCACACACCGGTGCCGGGGGTGCGGTCGAACCGTATCCGGCCGCGGGTGCCGTCGACCGCGGTGTGCGGCCAGGACGCGGCGAGGTTCGCCCGGTCCGGGCCGTGGGCGCGCAGCATGGCGGCGAGGACCGTGACGGTGTCGTAGCCCTCGAAGGCGACGAAGGAGGGCGCCTCGGCCAGCCGCTCCCGCAGGGCCGCCCCGACGCGTGCCCCGAGAGGGCCCAGTCGCTCGGGCAGGTACCGCAGGAAGGGGACGCCGGCGCCGTCGTCGCCCAGCAGCGCCGCCCACTCGGTGAACTCCGGCTGTCCGGCCGGGGCGCCTGTCAGGAGCCCGGCGAGGCGCCGGTCGCGGCGGACGGACCTGACGAGCGGCACGGCCGGGTCCGGGAAGCCGGTCAGCAGGAGCAGGGCGGTGGCTCCGTCGGCGGCGAGTTCGTCGCACACGGCGGCGGGCGTGAGCGCGCGGGCGTCGAGTTCGGTCACGGTGCCGCCGCGCGGGGTGAGGCGGTCGCGGAGAATGCGGGTGCCCGAGGCCCAGTACGCGCTCGGTTCGGCCGCCACGGCGATACGGGTGTGGCCCTCGCCGAGGAGGAAGTCCGCGTAGGCCCGCCAGCCGTGCGACTGCGGCGGGGGAAGCCGCGCGACCGATTCGGCCGGCCGGTCGGTGAGCGCGTCGAGCACGGCCGACGAGCAGAGGAACGGCAGCCCTATGACGTCGGCCCTGGTGGCGGCGGCGCGGGCGACGACGCTGTGGTACTCCCCGGCCAGGGCGGCCACGCCGAGGCCGGCCAGCTCGTCCACGGCCGCGGTCGCCCGCCGGGGATCGGCGGCGGTGTCCCGGACCACCAGTTCGAGCGGCCGCCCGCCGACCCCGCCGGTGTCGTTGACCTCGGCGACGGCCAGTTCGAGTCCGGCCAGCAGGTGCCGGCCCGCCTCGGTCCAGCCGGGCCGGGTCAGCGGTGCGAGGGCGCCGATCCGGACGGTGGAACCGGTGGAGCGCCGCGGCCCGGGGTGGGGTGCTGGTGTGTTCATGGGTCGCAGTCTCCCCGTGCCGACGGCCCGGCACCGCCACCACCCATACTTCTACATATTTGTAGAAGCTAAGCTGTCCGGACAGCAGTGGGAAGGAGCGCGGAAGTATGGGTGTCATCGCCTGGCTGGTGCTGGGACTGCTCGCCGGAGCGATCGCCAAGGCGATCCTGCCCGGACGGGATCCCGGCGGTTGCGTCGGCACGACGGTGACCGGCATCGCCGGTGCCTTCCTCGGCGGCTGGCTGTCGGCCGAGTTCCTCGACCGACCGGTGCAGCGGGAGTTCTTCGACGCCGCGACGTGGGGGTCCGCCGTCGTCGGCGCCCTCGTGCTGCTGGTCGGCTACCGCCTGTTGTTCGGCAACTCCCGGCGCTGACCGGAATGTCCGCCGAGCCCTCTGTCACGTCGCGTCACAGACATCGAGAAGGAGTACGCAATGGGAGTGTCCCTGGCCAAGGGCGGCAACGTCTCGCTGAGCAAGGAGGCCCCCGGCCTGACCGCCGTACTGGTCGGCCTGGGCTGGGACGTGCGCACCACGACCGGCACCGACTACGACCTGGACGCCTCGGCGCTGCTCCTCGACGCTTCCGGCAAGGTCCCGACGGACGGTCACTTCGTCTTCTACAACAACCTCACCAGCCCGGACGGTTCGGTCGAGCACACCGGCGACAACCTCACCGGTGAGGGCGAAGGCGACGACGAGGCGGTCAAGGTGAACCTCGCCGCCGTGCCCGCCGAGATCGACCGGATCGCCTTCCCGGTCTCCATCCACGACGCGAGCAACCGCGGCCAGAGCTTCGGCCAGGTCCGCAACGCCTTCATCCGCGTCGTCAACCAGGCCGACGGCCGGGAGATCGCCCGCTACGACCTCTCCGAGGACGCCTCGACCGAGACCGCGATGGTCTTCGGCGAGCTGTACCGGCACGGCGCGGAGTGGAAGTTCCGGGCCGTGGGGCAGGGCTACGCCTCCGGACTGGCCGGTATCGCCGCCGACTTCGGCGTCAACGTCTGACACGACATCCAAGGAAGAACGCCACATGATCACGCTGACGAAGGAAGACGGCCCCGCGGACCTGGACGGGGTGACCCACCTGTCCATCGGCGTCTCCTGGGACCCGACCGCCGGCAGCAGCGGCGGGGTGCTCGGCAAGCTCCGCCGCAAGACCGGCACCGACCTCGACCTGATCGCCGTCGCCATGCAGGGCGGGGACCCGGTACGTCTGGCCGGCCTCGACTCCCTCGACCCCATGGGCAACGGCTCGCTCCTGCACAGCGGCGACAACCAGACCGGGCACGGGGACGGCGACGACGAGACGGTGACCGTCGAGTTCGCCCGGCTCCCCGCCCCCATCACGTCGGTCGTGTTCGTCGCCGCCGCCTACAAGAAGGGCAGCGCCTTCCAGAAGGCCCGCAACATCAGCTTCAAGGTCTACGACGCGACCGGCGGCAGCACCCAGCAGGTCGCCGACATCTGGCCCAGCCTGCTCAGCCAGGACAACGCCTGCGCCGTGGCCAAGGCCGTGCGGGTGGACGGCGCCTGGAAGCTGGAGGTCGTCAACGAGACGGGGAAGGTCAAGCAGGGCGACGAGCACGCGCTGATGCGGTTCGCGGTCACCAAGTAGCCGTTGCCGAGGCGCTCTTCCCGGCGGCCGGGTCCGCCGGGGACCATGCGGCATGCGATCGGACGACTGGCGGCTCACCGAGGACGTCGACGACTTCATGGACCGCGCCGGGGACTTCCTGCGCTCGCGCCCCGGCCTGCACATCGCGTCGCTGACGGCGATCGAGAGGCTGCGGGCGCGCGGGGCGGCCGCGTACGGTCCCGGGCCGGCCTTCTTCGGCCGGCTGGTGGACGGTGGCGAGGTCCGCGCCGCCTTCCACCGCCTCCCGTCCCGCGGCCTGGCCCCGACACCCCTCACCTCCCGACAGGCCGACGCCCTCGCCGCGCACCTGGCGGACCTCGGCCACCAACTCCCCTACGTCAGCGCCGAGGACCGCACCGCCACCGCCTTCGCCGAGGCGTGGCAGCGCCGCACGGGGGCGACGCCCACACCGCGCGTACGGCTCCGCCTGCACCGCCTCGGCACGCTCACCCCGCCGGACCCCCTTCCGGCGGGCCGGGGCCGGGCCGTGGGTGAGGAGGACCGTGCCCACCTCATGCGCTGGTGCGCCGAGTTCGCCGCGGACGTGGGGGAAGCCGTCACGATCGACGCCGGCTCCTGGGCCGGCACTCGGTTCGCCGACAAGCGCTACACCTACTGGGAGCGGCCGGACGGCACGCCCGTCTCCATGGCCGGCGCCAATCCGATGGTCGCCGGGGTGATCCAGGTGGACCCCGTCTACACCCCGGCCCGCCTGCGCGGCCACGGCTACGCGGGTGCCGTGACCGCCGAGGTGAGCCGGGCCGCGCGGGCCGCCGGCGCCCGGGAGGTCGTGCTGTACACCAACGCGTCCAACCGGACCAGCAACGCCCTGTACCAGCGCCTCGGTTACCGCCCGGTCGCCGAGTGGTCCGTGTACGACTTCGCGGTCAGCGCCGGCTGAGCGAGCGGGCTCAGAGCCGGCTCGAGCCGCGCTTCCGCCTGCCGGGGCACGGTCACCGGCTTCGGCTCCCACTTTCTGGTGGTCCGCACGTAGCCGTGGACCACCGAGGCCATGGCGAGCAGGAGGAGCGGTCCGAACACCCACGGGTCGCGGGCCATTTCCAGGGACAGGTAGCGGGACGACGCCAGGACCGCCGCGAAGACCACCGTGCCGTGAGCGACCAGCCAGACCCCCGACCGGTCCCAGCCGCGGTCGTACGAGCGCAGCGCCGCCTCGATCGTGACCGCGAACACCACGCCGGCGATGAGGTCGATGCCGTAGTGGTAGCCGAAGCCGAGGGTCGCGGTGAGCGTGGCGACCAGCCAAAACGTTCCTGCGTAGCGCAGGAGGCGCGGGCTCCGGCGGGTGTGGATGAAGATCGTGACGGCCCAGGCCGTGTGCAGGCTGGGCATGCAGTTGCGGGGCGTGACCCCGTCGTACGTCACCGGGTGGGGCGGGGCGAGCGGGGGCAGGGCGTCCGGCCAGATGTTGGCGACGGCCCATTCCTCGCCGCCGGTGCCGAAGGCGCCCGTGCCGTAGAGGAAGACGGGCCCGACCACGGGGAAGATCATGTAGACGGCCGGCCCCAGCAGGCCGATCAGCAGGAAGGTGCGCACCAGGTGGTGCCGGGGGAAGCGGCGCTCGGCGGCCACGTTGCGCAGCTGGTACAGCGCGGCCACGGCCGCGGCCACCGCGAGCTGGGCGTAGACCCAGTCCAGGACGTGGGGGCCGACCGGTTCGGTGGCCTCGACCAGGCGGCCCATCACCCACGACGGGTTGCCGAGCGCGTGGTCGGCGGTCGCCACGTACTGGTCGAGGACGTCCGGGCGGGTCTTGGAGGTGATCAGCAGCCAGGCGTCACCCGTCTTGCGCCCGGCCACCAGCAGCAGGCCCAGCCCGACGCCCTTCAGCAGCAGGACGCGGTCCGGGCCGGTGCGGCGCGTGACGGCGACGACCGCGCAGCCGAGGATCGCCCACAGGGCGCCGTTGCCGAACGAGTGCCCCTCGGTCACCGTCGCCCCGGCCGCCCACCGCACCACCGCGAAGACGAGGTCGATGCCGACCGCGGCGCCGGCCGCGAGGAACCGCTGCCGCCAGGTGAGCACCACCATCGTCAACGCCAGGCCGGCGTAGAGCAGCGGCCCCGACGCGGGGGCGAATATCGCCTCTCTCGCCTGATTGGTGAGCGGGCCCCGCTCGCCGTAGCGACGCGCGGCGATCTCCAGCACGACGAGGAATGCGAGGGCCGCCACACCCGCCACGGCCCAGAGTCTCGCCCGTGGCTGGCGGCATATTCGTGAAAACACCCGCGGTGGCATGTGTCTCAATCTTTATTCTGTTTGCTATGAAATAGCCCGAAATGGCCTCAATAGCAAGGAATCCGGCGAAAACGACGGGCGGTGAGCTGGGGCTGGTCGTCTTCCTGTCGAAGGGAAATGTACGGGCCCGTCGACAGGAGAAGACGGGGGGATGACGGAACGGGTTCCGGCGCGGGTTCCGGCGCGAGTTCCGGTGCGGGTCAGGCCCTGGAGGGTTCGGCCGCCTCCCAGACGAATCCGTCGGGGTCGCTGAACGGGCGGGAGGCGCCGGAGAGCACGAGCCGGTGCGATCCGGTGCCGTCGGGAGCGACACCGGCGACCTTGGCGAGGCCGCGGCGCTTGTACAGGGACAGCTTGACGGCGCCGGAGCCGGTGTCGAACTCGACGTACTTGCCGCCGAAGCTCTTGGCGACGGCGAGGCCCTGCCCGGCGTAGAACTGCTTGCTGGCCTTCACGTCCTCGACGCCCAGCAGGAGCACCAGTTCGTCGAAGTCCCGGGTGACCGGGCCGGTGTCCTTCTTCTTGGACGTCGCGAGCTGCCACACCGTGCCGTCGGGTGCCTGCACCACGCCGCCGTAGCCCCACAGCGACTTGGCGGCGGGCTTGAGGACGGTGGCGCCGGCGTCGACGGCGGCGGTGAAGAGCGCGTCGACGTTGCCCGGCTGGGAGACCACGAGGGAGAGGGTGAAACCGCGGAAGCCGGTCGTGGGGGCCTCGGAGGCGCGCAGGCGCAGCCGCGACGAGTCCAGTCCGAAGGCGGCGGAGTAGAAACGGGCGGCGGCCTCGGGGTCGGCCACTTCCAGGGTGATGGAGTCGATGGCGTTCATGTCGTCGACGGTACGGGCGGCCGGGCCGCCGGTGCTTCTCGAAAACTGACGGGTCCGCGCCGGCCCCGGCGGCGGGGCGTCCCCGAGTCGTCCGCCACCGCCCCGGAGCGCTCATCGCCGACGCGGAGCGCTCATCGCCGACGCGGAGGCCCGCTCCGCCGGGGACATCCCCGTGGCGATCATCGAGCACGAGAGCCAGTACGCCGCGCTGCCCGAGTACCAGCCGGCCCTCCGGCCCTCACCCTGAAGGCCGTGAAGGACGTCACTGCCCAGGTCCGGGGGTAGCGCGCCGTCCCCGCAGGTCGCCCCGGGGCCGGGTGCGAATATTCCCCATCCGACCCGGTCGGAGCGGCTTTTTTCCGGCCCTCCGGCGAACCTGGCGTGCTACTGTCGTAGGAAGTTGCAGTTGTGGTTGCCTGAAGGTTTTTTCCGACGGGGTGATCATCACGGCGACCGGAGTTCGCACAGGGTGAACTCCGAGCACCGTCCCGAAGGAGAAAAACATGGCTTCCGGTACCGTTAAGTGGTTCAACTCGGAAAAGGGCTTCGGCTTCATCGAGCAGGACGGCGGCGGCCCCGACGTCTTCGCCCACTACTCGAACATCGCCGCCCAGGGCTTCCGTGAGCTGCTCGAGGGCCAGAAGGTGACGTTCGACATCGCGCAGGGCCAGAAGGGCCCGACCGCCGAGAACATCGTCGTCGCCTGACGCGCTCGCATCACTTCGCAGCCAGGGCCCGCACCGTGGGGTGCGGGCCCTCGCTCGCGTTTCGTTTCACTTCTCTTCGCTTCGCTACGCTTCGTAGCATTCCGATTCGCCGCGTTTCGATTCGTTGCGTTTCGATTCTCTTTTTTTCGTTTCCCGGTCCGCGTCCGCGCAGAGCAATGCGCCGACAGCGGCCGAGCCGGCTCGTTCTTGCGATTCACCGCGCAGTTCCCTCGCTGCGGGACTCCCTTGATACGTGCCGTATCAAGGAAGGTTCCCCATGAACCGCGTACGCACCAATGACCGCCGACGCTCCGGCGGCGGCGGTCCCCGCCGCTCCCAGGCCCCCGGCCGCAGGCCGGCCGCCCCGCAGGGGGAGTTCGCGCTGCCGAAGACGGTCACACCGGCACTGCCCGCCGTCGAGACGTTCGCCGAACTCGACATGCCGGCCCGGATGCTGGCCGCGCTCGGCGACGAGGGCGTGACCGTGCCCTTCCCGATCCAGGCGGCGACCCTGCCGAACTCCCTGGCCGGGCGGGACGTGCTGGGCCGTGGCCGCACGGGCTCGGGCAAGACGCTCGCCTTCGGTCTCGCCATGCTGGCCCGCACGGCGGGCCGGCGCGCCGAGCCCAAGCGGCCGCTCGCGCTCGTCCTCGTCCCCACCCGGGAGCTCGCCCAGCAGGTCACCGACGCGCTGGCGCCGTACGCCCGTGCCGTGGGCCTGCGCTCGGCGACCGTCGTCGGCGGCATGTCGATCGGCCGGCAGGCCGGCGCGCTGCGGGGCGGCGCGGAAGTCGTCGTCGCCACGCCCGGACGCCTCAAGGACCTCATCGACCGGGGCGACTGCCGGCTGGACGACGTCATGATCACCGTCCTGGACGAGGCCGACCAGATGACCGACATGGGCTTCATGCCGCAGGTCACCGCCCTGCTCGACCAGGTGCGGCCGGACGGGCAGCGGATGCTGTTCTCGGCCACCCTGGACCGCAACGTCGACCGGCTGGTCCGCCGCTACCTGACGGACCCGGTGGTCCACTCCGTCGACCCGTCGGCCGGTGCCGTGACCACGATGGAGCACCACGTGCTGCACGTGCACGAGGAGGACAAGCAGCGCGCGACCGTCGAGATCGCGGCGCGCGACGGCCGGGTGATCATGTTCCTGGACACCAAGCACCGGGTGGACCGGCTGGTGAAGCAGCTGCTGAAGAGCGGCGTCCGCGCGGCGGGCCTGCACGGCGGCAAGTCCCAGCCGCAGCGCACCCGGACCCTCGCCCAGTTCAAGGACGGGCACGTGACCGCGCTGGTGGCGACGAACGTCGCGGCCCGCGGCATCCACGTCGACAACCTCGACCTGGTCGTCAACGTCGACCCGCCCGGCGACCACAAGGACTACCTGCACCGCGGCGGCCGTACCGCCCGGGCCGGCGAGTCCGGCAGCGTCGTCACCCTGGTGACACCCGACCAGCGGCGCGAGATGACCCGGCTCATGTCCCTGGCCGGCATCACCCCCCTGGTCACGCCGGTACGTTCGGGCGAGGCGGAGCTGACCCGCATCACCGGTGCGCAGGCGCCGTCCGGAGTGCCGGTCGTCATCACCGCGCCCGTCGTGGAGCGCCCGCGTCGTGCGGCGGCCGGCGGGGGTTCCTCCTCCCGTCGGCGCCGCGGTGGCGGCGGTGGCGGGCAGGGCCGCACCGGCCAGCCGGGCGCCGGCCAGGGCGGCGCGGGGCAGAGCCGTGCCCGCCAGGAGAACGCCGGGCAGGGCCGCACCCGTCAGGAGGGCCCCGGCCGGCGGCGCGGCGCCCCGGGCACCCAGGGCCGGCCCGCCGGTGACGCCCCCCGTCGCGGGCCGCGACGCCGGTCCTCCGGTGGCGCGTCGGCCTAGGAACCACGACCCGGCAAATCCCATCCGCCCCGTCCCCTACGTGGAGGCATCATGCGCTGTGTCATCGCCCGGTACCCGTTCGACCTCACCAAGGGCGGGGTGGTGGAGTCGATGAAGGGCATCACGCCGGAACCCGTCACGGGCGAGTCGGTGACCGTCGGCCGCCGCCGGTACCCCGTCAAGCAGGTCGGCGAGGTCGTCACCCGGCAGGACCGCCGCGACTTCTCCGCCGGCGAGGTCACCCGGGCCATGGCCCGCCTGGGCTTCACCTGCCACGCCGCACCCGGTGCCGAGCCCGCGCCGTCGGCGTCCGCCGTCACGCCGGTCGAGGCGGCGTCCGCGCTGCTCGGCGGCACCCCCGCCCCTCAGGACCGCTGAGGTCAGAACAGCTCCGTGGCCCGGCCCTCGTCGTCCCAGCGGACCTCCAGCACGCGCTGGACGGCCGCGCGGTCGACGGGGCCGAACACGTGCGGGAAGAGTGTGCCGTCGGCGACGCCCGGCGGCGGGCCGGGTTCCGCCGCCTCCCACACGCACCTCGCGGTGAGCCGGTCCTCGTCGAGGAGCAGCGCCACCAGGGGCCGCGGCGCGCCGCGGTAGAAGGCGTTGACGACGGCGAGCGTCGTCTCCTCGTCGGGCGAGCAGTGGACGAACCCGTCCCGCGTGAGGGATGCGGGCGCGTACGGCCGGTCCGGGTCGGCGTTCCACTCGGCGAGCGGCAGCACGTGGTAGATCATCGTGCAGTTGTAGCAGCCGTACCCGCCGTGCCGTCCCGCTCCACGGGGTCGTGCGCCGAGGGCGTGGGCGCCGCGGTGCCGGGTGCGCTCGGCGGTGCCTGGCGGACGGGCGGATCGCTCGGCTCGGCCGACGGTGCGGAGGCCGACGGCGTGGCGGCGGTCGGCCCGGCGCCCTCGGTCGGCAGGGCGGGGCTCGGGTCGGGCGACGGCGACCGCGTGGAGTCGCGGGGCGGGGCCGGGCTCGGTGAGGTCTCCGGCGTGGGGGCGACGGGGGCCGGGGCCAGCGGTGGCGCCGGACGCGTGGGCGGGGCCGGGGCCGCCCGGTTGAGCGGCAGCGCGATCAGCACGGCGGCGGCAGCGGTCGCGGCGGCGCCGGCCGCGGCGCGCAGCAGCCGGCGGCGGGACGCGGCCCGGCGGATCGCCTCGTAGCGGCCCGGCGGCGGGCCGAGGAAGTCGGCCCCCGGGCGCAGCACGACCAGCAGCGGATCGTCGCCGTCCCGCTCGGGCCCCGGGTCGTCCGGCCCGTCCTCAAGGCGTGTGGTCAACGCTTCTCCTCAGGTGGACGCGGAGCAGTTCACGAGCCGCGTGCAGGTCGGCCTTGACGGTCCCCTCCTTGCGCCCGGTCAGCACGGACACCTCCCGGATCGGCATGTCGGCGTAGTAGTGCAGCAGGATCGGCACGCGCAGCCGCTCCGGCAAGGACTGTACGAGCAGCCGCACCGAGGGGTCTGCCTGCTCCGGGTGCGGGCGCACGGCGACCTCGGCCGTGACCCGGCGCACCGCCCGGCGCTCGCGCTCCAGCTTGCGCCAGTGGTCGCGGACGAGGTTGGCGGCGGTGACGTAGAGGAAGCCCCGGGGTTCGTCGACGGACGTCCAGCGGGCCCAGAGCCGGGTGAACGCCTCCGAGGCGATCTCGTGGGCCGTCTCGTCGTCGTCGACGAGACGGCGGCACCAGCCGGCGAGGCGCGGATACAAGGCGGCGAACAGCTCGGACGCCGCCCTGTCACGGGACCGTTTCAACGCTCTCCGCTCGTGGTCGCGGTGGCGGTGGCGGTCGCGGTCGCGCTCAGCTCGGCGAAGACGATGACGTTGTCCCGGTACTCGTCGCCGCTGCGCGGCCCGCCGCAGGTGATGAGCCGCAGCTCCGGGCGGTCCACGTCCCCGTAGACGTCGTCGGTCGGGAAGTCCGCCTTCGCCACCGTACGTACCTCGGTGACCGTGAACTCCGCCGCCGTGCCGTCCTCCCGGCGCGCCTCGACCCGGTCGCCCCGGCGCAGTTGCCCGAGCCGGCGGAAGACCCCGTCCCCGTGGGTGCCGACGGTGACATGGCCGAGGACGACGGACGGTCCGACCTGGCCCGGGGTCGGCGAGTGCCGGTACCAGCCCGCGACGTCGTCGTCCGTGACCGGCGGGACCTCCACCGTGCCGTCGGCCGCCAGCCCCAGCCGCATCACCGGGGTGTCCACGCCGATGGCCGGGATGCGCAGGCCGACCGGCACCGAAGGCGCCAGGGGCCGCACCTGCTTCCCGGCCGGGGCGTGGGCCGTGGCCGCGGGCGGCCGGGCGGTCGTGTTCCCGTCGCCGGGCCCTGGACCGCCCGCGTCGTTCCCCTGGCCGCCGCAGCCCGCGAGGAGGACCGCGGCCAGTACGGCGGTGGCGAGGGCGCGCCCGGAGCGCGGGGTCATGCCCCGGTCGCCGCCCGCCGGCGGCGTACGACGAAGAGGGCCGCGCCGCCCGCGAGGAGCCCGGCACCGGCGCCCGCGCCGATCAGCCCGGCGTCGCTCCCGGAGGACGACGGGGCCGCCGTCCCGGTGTCGGCCCCGCCCTCGGGCACGACGGACACCTGGCCGTCGGCCGGCGCCTCGGACGGCTCGGCCGCGGGGGCCGGGACGCTGGCGGAGGGCGTCGGCGCCTCGGACGGTGCGGCGGTGGGGCTCGGGGTGGCGGTGGCCGGGGCGGACGTTGCCGGGGCGGAGGGGGTCGGGGTGGGATCGTCGGCGAACGCGGGGGCGGTGCTCGCCAGTACGGCGGTGCAGGCCAGGGCCACGGCGCTGAGGATGGTGCGGCGCATCGGGTCGCTCTCTCTCGTCG
>NZ_JAGMUF010000059.1:0-10834 GCF_019049125.1 Streptomyces sp. AC602_WCS936
GAGCTGCGAGAGCTGCGAGAGCTGCGAGAGCTGCGAGAGCTGCGAGAGCTGCGAGAGCTGCGAGAGCTGCGAGAGCTGCGAGAGCTGCGAGAGCTGCGGGGAGGGTGCCCCGGGCGGCGGCCCCTGGGCAACCCCAGGAGAGTGACCCCTCGCCGTACCCCGGCGCGTGGGACGCCGCCCCGCCGGAAGGGTCCTCGGCGGGGCGGCGTCGGCGGCGGGCCGGCCCGGTCGCGAGGGCGCCGGGACGGTCGGGGCGAGACCGTCGGGCGCGGGTCAGGCCGGGGCCGGGGTCTTGGCGTGGTCGGAATCGGCGGGGGCCGGGGCGGGGCCGGCGGCCGGGCGGGGGATGGCCAGTGCGCACAGGGCGCCGACGAGGACCACGGCCACGCCCGTCCAGACGGCGGGGCGCAGGCCGTCGACGAACTGCTCGGGGCCGGCGCGGTCGCTGCCGTGGTGGAGGAAGACCGTGCTCAGCACGGCGATGCCGAGGGCGCCGCCGACCTCGCGGACGGTGGTGTTGGCACCGGAGGCCTTGCCGTGGTGTTCGGGGGCGACGGAGCCGAGGACGACGGCGGCCGTGGGCGCGAAGGCGAAGCCCATGCCCGCACCGGCGATGATCATGCCGCCGACCAGCCGGGAGTAGGGGGTGTCCGGGCCGGCCGCCAGAGCGAGCCAGGCCAGGCCCGCGCCCTGGAGGAACAGGCCGAGCGCCATCAGCCGTCCGCCGCCCACCCGGTCGGTGAGCGCGCCGGCCAGCGGGGCGATGAACATCGGCATGAGCGTCCAGGCCAGAGTGAGGACACCGGCGTGCAGCGGGCTGCGTTCCGGGGCGACCTGGAGGTACTGGGCGAGCAGGAAGATCGAGCCGAAGACACCGAAGTACATCGCGACCGAGACGACGTTGGACAGCACGAACGGGCGGATCCGGTAGAACGACAGCGGGAGCAGCGGCTGTTCGGCGCGGCGCTCCCACAGGACGAAGACGGCCAGCAGTACGGCACCGGCGGCGAAGGCGCCCAGGACCGTGCCCGAGGTCCAGCCGTCGGACTCGCCGTGGACGATCGCCCAGACCACCGCGACCAGGCCACCGGTGGCCAGCACCATGCCGAGCAGGTCGACGCGGGTGCCGGGCAGTTTGCTCTCGCGCAGCACAACCAGGGCGAGCGGGATGGCGACCACGCCGACCGGCACGTTGATCCAGAAGATCCACTGCCAGCCGAGGCCGTCGGCGACCGCACCGCCCACGACCGGCCCGAGGGCGACGGCCAGGCCACTGACCGCGGACCACAGACCGAGGGCCAGGCTGCGCAGCCGGTCGGGCACCGCCTGCGCCAGCAGCGTCAGCGACAGCGGCATCACGGCCGCGGCGCCGACGCCCTGCGCGGCCCGGCCGGCGATCAGCTCGCCGCTGGTCTCGGCGAAGGCGCAGCCGAGGGAGGCGAGGGTGAAGGCGGCGATGCCCAGGACGAACAGGCGCCGCCTGCCGAAGCGGTCGCCGAGGGCGGCACCGGTCAGCAGCAGGCAGGCGAAGCTGAGGACGTAGGCGTTGACGAACCACTGGAGGTCCGTGGTGTCGGCCTGGAACTCGGTGGCGAAGGTGCGCAGCGCCGTGGAGACGACCAGGTTGTCGAGGGCCACCATGAACATGGGGACGCTGCAGGCGACGATCGACAGCCACAGGGGCGGGCGGCGGCGCTCGGCCGCGCTCGGGAGCGATGCGGTGCTCAAGGGGACTCCTCGGGGAGACGGGGCGCGGCGCGGCGCGGCCTTCGGGAGGGGGATTCCGGCCCGGGGTCGGGGGACGCCCCCGGGCCGGAGGTCTCGTCGCGGCTCAGGCGCTGCCCGCCGCGTCGGTGCGGGCCTGCTCCGTCAGCCGGCGTTTGGCGTCGTCCCAGGTGATGGGCAGTCCGGCGGTGTCGACTTCCCAGAAGGTGAAGGTGGAGTCGCGCATCGTGGAGCGCAGCGACGTCATGATGCCGCGGTGCGGCTCGGTCCTGGCGTAGGCGTACAGGGCGTCGCGGTCCTGCCAGGCGGACAGCGTGTAGAAGACGCGGGCGGCGGGCTGCGCGATCAGTGAGGCGCCGTAGGCGCCGGGGGCCGAGCGGACCTGTTTCCAGGCGGCCAGGGAGCGCAGGAAGAAGCGCGGCACGTCCTTGAGCGACCGCACTTCGAAGCGGGACGCCATGACGAACGCCGTGCCGTTCGGCGGGGGCGGATTCGGGACGGTCCAGGGAAGCGTGGGCACCGTGGTCTCGCCTTCAGGAGTGGTGAGTGGCACTATCCATAGTAGACAGTAATGGACAGTGGCACTACCCGTTATCCGAATGGACAATGGAAAATCAGAACGAGCAGGAAGCGAACCGGATGCGCATCTCCGAGCTGAGCCGCCGCAGCGGCGTCTCCATCCCCACGATCAAGTACTACCTGCGGGACGGACTGCTGCCCCCCGGCCGCTCCACGGCCGCCAACCAGGCCGCGTACGACGAGGACCACGTGCGCCGGCTGCGGCTGATCCGCTCCCTGATCGGAGTGAGGGGGCTGTCGGTGAGCGCCACCAAGGACGTACTGGCCGCGGTGGACGAGCAGCAGGGCGATGTGCATCTGCTGCTCGGGCTGGTGCTCGGCGCGCTGCCCGTCGAGCGGTCCGGCAGGCCGCCCCGCCGGGCCGGGGCCGCGGAACCGTCCGCCGCCGGGGCGGACCCGGACCCGGCCTCGGGGGAGGCCGGCGACGACGTGGCGGCGCTGACCGCCGAGATGGGCTGGAAGACGTCCCCGAACCCGCCCGCCGCGCAGGTGGTCGCCGAGACGCTGGAGACGATGCGGGCCCTCGGGGTGGACTACGACTGGCGCTCGCTCGTCCCGTACGCCGAACTCGCCGACCGGCAGGCGCGGCTGGACCTCGACCAGCTCCGGGACGCGGGCGACCCGCTGCAGCAGGCCGAGCGGGCCGTGCTGCTGACCGTGCTGCTGGAGCCCGCGCTGCTGGCCCTGCGGCGGCTCGCGCAGGAGCACCACTCGGCGCTGCGGTTCGGGAACGGCTGACCCGGCCGGTGACGCCCGGACCGGCGTACGGGCGTGCGTGCGGACCGGCGTACCGGTGTCGGGTGCGGGAGAGGGACATGGCGTCAGGAAAGCAGGCGCCGCCCCGCCGGCGCCTGAGTGGACATCACTCAGCTTCGGACGGGGCGCGGGGCGGTGCGGGCGGCGGGTGATGAGTGATCGCCACTCAGGACCGGGCCGACGGCGCGTGGTGGACTCGATGCCGAGGACGGAGCCCGCACGCCGTACGGGGAGGCATGCCATGCAGTTCCGAATGCTCGGACCGCTTCAGTTGCACGATGACAAGCGGCGGACGGTGACGACGCCGACCAGCCCCAAGCAGCAGCAGCTGCTGAAGGCGCTGCTGGCGCGGCCCGGCGCCCTCGTTCCCACCGCCGACCTGGTGCGGGAGCTGTGGGGCGCCCGGCCGCCGGCCAAGGCGGGCAACGCGCTGCAGGCCCACGCCTCCCGGCTGCGCCAGACCATGTCCCGGGCGGAGCCCGGCGGCTGCGGGGCGGCCCGGCTGGTGGCCCGCGACTGCGGCTACCTGCTGCGGGTGCGGCCCGAGGAGCTGGACAGCGCGCGCTTCCGGCTCGGTGTGCACCGGGCGCGGGCGCTCGTCGGCACCGATCCCGAGGAGGCGGGTCTGCTCCTGCGTCAGGCGCTCGGGCAGTGGCGGGGAGCCGCGCTCGCGGGCCCCCGCGGACCGATCGGGGCCGCGCTGGCCGTCGTACTGGAGCAGGAACGGCTCGGCGCGCTGGAGGCGGTGTTCGACCTGGCGCTGCACACCGGGCAGCACCGGCGGATCGTGCCCGAGCTGCGCGAGGCGGTCCTCGCGCACCCGGCGCGCACACGTTTCCGGGAGCAGCTGAGCCGCGCCATGGCCGGTCCCCGCGGGCCGGTGCCGGCCGGCACCGGGCGGACCCTGCGGCCGGTTCGTACGGCACCGGGCGGCGCCGTTCAGGCCGGTGCCGGTCACGGCGGTGCGGGTCAGGTCGGCGCCGGTCACCGCGGTACCGGTCAGGGCGGTGAACTGGACCGGCTGCGGGCGCTGGTGGACCGGATAGCGTCGGACCAGCATGCCCTGCAGTCGGCGATCGCCCAGCTGAGCGAGCTGGTGGGACGGACCGCCGCATAGCCCCGGCGGCCCGCGCCCCCCTACCGTCCGATACCGGCCATCCGGGGCGCCGCCGAGGCACCCCCCGGGGCCGCGGGCGGCCGGGCCGTGCGTTCGGCGGTCCCCGCGGATCAGCGAAGCAGGAGGCGGTTTGTGAATCCGTGTATCCGGAAGGCTCCGCCCGCCTCTGTCTGAATCGACGGTCTCGTTCAAGACAGTTCGAGACAGCACAAGGTGCGTCCATCAAAGCCAGTCGGAGGCGGACTGTGAAAGCACGAGTGGCGGTCGTGGGAGGTGGCGTGGCGGGCGTTTCCGCGGCCTACCACCTGCGCCACGACGCACAGGTCACATTGTTCGAGTCGGAACCCCGGCTGGGAGGCCACGCCAACACGATCGAGGTCGAGGACTCGGGGCGCACCCTGGGCCTCGACACGGCGTTCATCGTGTTCAACGAGCCGCACTATCCCAAGCTGACGCGGTTCTTCGCGGATCTGGGGGTGGCCACGCAGAGCCATCCGGGGAAGTTCTCCTTCTTCGACCTGGACGCCCAGTCGACGTACGTCTCCGACGACTTCGAGTTGCCGGAGGAGGAGGTCCGGGCGCGTTACCCGGGCGACTTCGTCGAACTGTGGCGGGAGGCGCGGCGGTTCCTGCGGGAGTCGCCGCGGCACTTCATGCGCCGGCAGGCGGACATCCCGCTCGGCGAGTACCTGGACCGGCACGGCTACTCGGACGAGTTCCGGTACGGCTTCATCGTGCTCATCTCCACCGCCGCCTGGTCGGTCCCGGCCGAGCAGATCTGGGAGATGCCCGCGAGCACGGTCATCGCCTTCTTCTACGCGCACGGCGCCGAGGGCCTCGGCGGTCGCACCGCACCGTGGCGGACGGTCACCGGGGGCAGCGTCAGCTACCTGAGGGCCGCCGAGCGGGTCCTGCGCGAGGCGGGGGCCGAGCTGCGGACGGCCACACCGGTGACCCGGGTCCGGGAGACCGGTGACGGCGTCGAGGTCCTGGCCGGGGACGCGGAGCCGGCCAGGTTCGACCACGTGGTGCTGGCCACGCACGCCGACGACGCGCTGCGCGTGCTGGAGAACCCCAACGAGCGGCAGCGCCGGCTGGAGGCCGTCCGCTACCACCCCACCCGCGCCACGCTGCACACCGACGCCGCCGTGATGCCCAAGGACACCACGGGCTGGCGCAGCTGGAACTACGGGCGCCGGCAGGTGGACGGCAAGCAGGCGTCGTGGGTGAACTACTACCTCAACGACCTGCAGTGCCTGACCGCCTCCCGCGACTACTTCCTGACGCTGGATTCCGGGGTGCCGATCCGCGACGAGTGCGTCGTCGCGGACATCTCCTACCGGCACCCGGTCTTCTCGCTGCCGGCCCGCCGGCTGCAGGCGGACATCTACTCGGTCAACGACTCCGGCTCCCGCGTCCGGTTCGCCGGGTCGTACTTCCACTCGCGGAAGATGGGACCGGACATCATCGGCTCCCACGAGTCCGCCTTCGACTCCGGGAGCGCGGCCGCCGAATCGATCCGGCGGTCCCTGCGGGCCGCCGCCGGCTAGCCGGCCGTGCCGTCCCCCTCCCTTCCCCCTCGCCCGACCACAAGAACGCACCGCACCTGAGAGGTGGACCGTGTCCGAAACCATCGCTGGGCGCAACACCGCGCCGCTGACGCCCGCGGCCGTCCAGGCATGGCTCGTGGAGAAGGTGGCCCACAAGCTGGGCGTGCCGCCGTCCGACGTCGACCCGGACCAGTACTTCGACGAGTTCGACCTCGACTCCACGGAGGCCCTGGTGCTCTCCGGGGAGCTGGAGAACTGGCTCGGGTTCGAACTGGAGACCACCGCCCTGTGGTACCACCCGACCATCGCCGAGCTGTCCCGCCACATAGTGGAGAAGCAGGCGGAGCAGCATGCGGCCTGACGGACGTCGCCCCGCACCGCCACTGATACAGGCGTTCGGCACCGAGTCCGGCACGCCGCGGCGGCGGGTGCTCGTGGTGCACCCGGGCGCCCTGCCGGCCGGGCACTACGCGGAGCTGGCGACGGCGCTGCCCCCGCACACCGAACTGCACGTGGTGGACCTGGAGCAGGTGCCGGAGTACTTCCAGGCCGCCCTGCGCGGCGGCCGGGCCGGCACCACCGTGCCCGAGCTGGCGGCAACGGCCGCCGGCGCACTGCGCTCACGCGGGCTGTTCGACCGTCCGTGGGCGCTGGTGGGCTGGTCCTTCGGCGGCGTGGTGGGCCATGCCATGACCGCGCTGCTCGACCCGGAGGAGCTCCCCCGCCGTGCCGTGCTGCTGGACAGCATCGCGCCGGTGCCCGACTACACCCGCGACGACGACGAGGTCGGCGCGGACCTGGTGATGCCCTGGTTCTGCATGTACCTGGCCGCCAAGCGCGGCGGGACGCTCACCGCGCCCGCGGCGGGCCCGGCCGGACCCGGCGACGTGGACGGCCCGCTGACCGCGGTGCTCGGCCAGGCACTGGACCACGGTGTGCTGCGGCCCGGCACGACCCTGCCCGGACTGCGCAAGGTCTACGACGCCTACCTGGACGGACTGCTGCGCAACAACCGGCTCGTGCGGGGCTTTCGCCCGGGTCCGGCCCGGGTCCCCGTCACGCTGCTGCGCCCGGAGCGCGGCCTGCTCGACACCCCGGCCCCGCTGGGCTGGGAGCAGCTCGCCGGCGACCTCAGGGTCGAGCACACGCCCGGCGACCACTACTCGATGCTGCGCGACCCGGTGGCCATGAAGAGCGCCGCCGCGATCGCCCTCGACAGCCGGGGCTAGGACCGCCCGCCCGGCGCGGTCGAGCGCCGTCCCGCGCGGTCCCCCGATTCCACCGACCGACCCCGCCCCACCCCCGTACGCCCACGCCTTCCCACACCCTGCCCCACGGCATGGAGTCGTCATGGTTCAGCACAGCACCACCAGTCGGAGGCTCGCCGACACACCGATCGCGATCATCGGCCTGGGCGCGCTCTATCCGCGCTCCGGTGATCTCGGTGAGTTCTGGAACAACGTCGTCGACGGAACCGACTGCATCGAGGACGTTCCCGAGACGCACTGGAAGATCTCCGACTACTACGACCCCGACCCGAGCGCACCGGACAAGACCTACGCCAAGCGCGGCGGTTTCGTGCCCACGGTGCCCTTCAACCCGATGGAGTTCGGGCTGCCCCCGAACACCCTCGAGGTGACCGACGTCCTGCAGCTGCTGAGCCTGACGGTGGCCAGGCAGACCCTGCGCGACGCGGGCGCCACCGGCTCCGGCTGGTACGACCCCTCCCGCACCGGTGTGGTCCTCGGCATCACCGGCGCGAACTCGCTGACCCAGCCGCTGGCCACGCGACTGCAGACGCCGGTGCTCAAGGAGGTCGTGCGCTCCTGCGGGCTGTCCGAGGGGGACGCCGAGGAGATCGCGGACAAGTTCACCAAGGCGTTCGCGCCGTGGGAGGAGAACTCCTTCCCCGGGATGCTGGGCAACGTCGTCGCGGGCCGGATCGCCAACCGGTTCGACCTGGGCGGCACCAACTGCACCGTGGACGCGGCCTGCGCCAGTTCGCTGGCGGCCGTGCGCATGGCGGTGTCGGAGCTGGTGTCCGGGCGCGCCGACCTGATGCTCACGGGCGGCTGCGACGCCGAGAACACGATCCTGATGTACCTGTGCTTCTCCAAGACGCCGGCCTTCTCCAAGAGCGGGCGCATCCGGCCGTTCGACGAGGACAGCGACGGCACGCTGATCGGTGAGGGCATCGGCATGCTCGCCCTGAAGCGCCTGGCGGACGCGGAACGGGACGGGGACCGGATCTACGCGGTGCTCAAGGGCATGGGCTCCTCCAGCGACGGCCGGTTCAAGAGCATCTACGCGCCGCGCCGCGAGGGCCAGGTCGTCGCGCTGCGGCGGGCGTACGAGGACGCGGGGTTCGGGCCGGAGCAGGTCGGCCTGGTGGAGTGCCACGGCACCGGTACCTCGGTGGGCGACCTGACGGAGCTGACGGCGCTGCGCGACGTGTTCGGCGCGGCGACCGAGGAGCGGCAGTTCGCGGCCGTGGGCAGCGTCAAGTCGCAGATCGGGCACACCAAGGCCGCGGCCGGGGCGGCGAGCCTCATCAAGGTGTCGCTGGCGCTGCACGAGCGGACGCTGCCGCCGACGATCAACGTGGAACGGCCGCGGGAGGCGGTGGACTTCGCGAGCTCGCCGTTCGCCCTGAACACCACGGCCAAGCCGTGGGTGGCCGACCCGGCCCGCGAGCGGCGCCGCGCGGCGGTGTCCTCGTTCGGCTTCGGCGGGACCAACTTCCACTGCCTGCTGGAGGAGCACGACCCGGGCGAAGCGCCCGAGCGGCGGGTGCTGGGCCCCGCGGCCCGGGTGCACGTGTGGCACGCCGCCGACCCGCAGGCGCTGCTCACGCTGCTGGAGTCCGGGGAGCCCGGGCAGGACCCGGGCGAGCCGGTGCCGGCGGCGCACGCGCGGCTGGCCCTGGTCGCCCGGGACGCCGAGGAGGCGGCGACGCTGCGGGAGGCGGCCGCGGCGCGGCTGCGCGAGGACCCGGAAGCGTCCGGGTTCGCGCTGCCGCGCGGCGCCTTCTACCGGCGCGCGGCCCTGGACGGCGGCGGCAAGGTGGGCGCGCTGTTCGCGGGCCAGGGCAGCCAGTACGTCGG
Organism: Streptomyces sp. AC602_WCS936; assembly: GCF_019049125.1. Taxonomy (NCBI): domain Bacteria; kingdom Bacillati; phylum Actinomycetota; class Actinomycetes; order Kitasatosporales; family Streptomycetaceae; genus Streptomyces; species Streptomyces sp. AC602_WCS936. Next base: position 8,832 of record NZ_JAGMUF010000059.1, read on the forward strand.
CATGGGCGCCCGTACGGCGCTCGCGGTGCCGCCGGTCGCGGCGGCCTTCGACGCCGCCGCCCGGCACTTCGCCGGCGAAACGCCGCTCGGCAGGGTGGTGTTCGCGCCGACCGCGTTCGACGAGGAGACCCGCGAGCGGCAGGAGGCGGAGCTGCGCCGCACCGACTACGCGCAGCCCGCGATCGGCGCGCTGGCGGCCGGGCAGTACCGCTACCTGGCCGGGCTGGGCTTCGCCCCGGACGGCGTCCTCGGTCACAGCTACGGCGAGCTGACCGCGCTGTGGGCGGCCGGCAGCCTCGGCGACGAGGACTTCTTCCGGCTCTCCCGGGCGCGCGGGGCGGCCATGGCCGCCCGGCCCGAGGGTGCCGAGGACCCCGGCACGATGGCCGCCGTCAAGGCCGGGCCCGACCGGGTCGCGGAGCTGATCTCCGGTCACGACGACGTCGTCGTGTGCAACGTCAACGCGCCCCAGCAAGTGGTGGTCGGCGGCGGCACCGAGGCGGTGCGCGCCTTCGTCGCCGCGTGCGCCGAGGCGGGTGTCGCGGCGCGGGAGCTGCCCGTCGCCGCGGCCTTCCACACGCGGTACGTGACGCACGCCGTCGAGGAGTTCGGCGCGGCCGTGGCGTCCGCCCGGGTGCGGGCGCCCAAGGTCCCGGTGTTCGCCGACACCCCGGGCGCGAGCTACGGCAAGCGCGTCGCGGCCAATCGCGAGGTGCTGGTGGGGCAGCTGGCCGCGCCGGTGCACTTCGCGCCGCGGGTCGGCGAGATGTACGACGCCGGCTACCGCGTCTTCGTCGAGTTCGGTCCCCGGTCGGTGCTGTCCGGCCTGGTCCGGGCCACCCTCGAGGGCCGTGACGACGTCGTCGTGCTCAGCGCCGACGCCGGTCCCGGCGGGGACGGCGACCGCGCGCTCAAGCAGCTCGCGGCCCACCTGCTCGTCCTGGGTCTGCCGCTGACCCGGATCAACCGACACACCGCAGACACCGAACCGGCAGCGCCGGCCGAGGGGATGACCATCCCGTTGAATGGAGTGAACCACGTGCCCGAGGCTCGCCGCGAGGCCTACCGGCAGGCCCTTGAGAACGGCTACACCGTCGCGTCCGCCACCGAGGCCGACGCCCCCGCGCCCGTCACGGGCGCCCCTCCCGAGACACCCGCCGCGCCGCTGCCCGCGGCTCCCGCGCCGGTTCCGGCCGCGCGGCAGTACCCGGCGGCCGGACAGGACGTGCCGTTCACCACCGGTTACGTCACCACCGGCATGGTCGCGGGCGAGCACCTGTCGATGCACCGGGAGTACCTGGACGGCCAGCTCCGGGTGGCCGACCGGCTCAGCGGCGTGCTGCTGGAGGAGACCGGGCGCGGCGGCCCGAGCGAGAACGTCGTCGCGGGCATCACCGCGGTCACCCAGCACAGCCTGGCCATCGGGCAGAGCCACGTCCAGGCCAGCGAGGTGCTGCGCAGCCTCGCCCAGCTGGAGAGCGGCGTCGCGGTGGGCAACGGCCACGCCGTGACCGACGGCAACGGGTACGCCCCGGCAGGCGGCAACGGACACGCGCTCGCCCACGGCAACGGGTACGCCCTGACAGGCGGCAACGGCCACGCGCTCACGAACGGCAACGGGCATGCCCTGGCAGGCGGCAACGGCAACGGCCACCCCGCCCCGTACACGGCGACGGCACCGTCGTACGACACGTACGCGCCCATCCTCGCCCAGGCCGCGGCCCCCGCCCCGGCACCGGCCCCGGCGCCCGTCGCACCGGAGCAAGCCGTCGCCCCCGCCGCACCGGAGCAAGCCGTCGCGCCCGCCGCACCGGAGCAAGCCGTCGCGCCCGCCGCACCGGAGCCGGCCGCCGCCCCCGCCGCCTCGCCCGCGCCGGCCGCCACGTCGGCCGAGGAGGTGCGCAGGGTGCTCCTGGAGAGCGTCTCCGCCAAGACCGGCTACCCCGCCGACATGCTCGAGACCACCATGGACATCGAAGCCGACCTCGGCATCGACTCCATCA
>NZ_JAGMUF010000060.1:0-1790 GCF_019049125.1 Streptomyces sp. AC602_WCS936
TTCAGTGCCGGCCCCAGTGCACTCGGGATGTTGTCCCGGGGTGATGGGTGGTTGGTCGTTGTTTGAGAACTGCACAGTGGACGCGAGCATCTGTGGCCAAGTTTTTAAGGGCGCACGGTGGATGCCTTGGCACCAGGAACCGATGAAGGACGTGGGAGGCCACGATAGTCCCCGGGGAGTCGTCAACCAGGCTTTGATCCGGGGGTTTCCGAATGGGGAAACCCGGCAGTCGTCATGGGCTGTCACCCGCTGCTGAACACATAGGCAGTGTGGAGGGAACGCGGGGAAGTGAAACATCTCAGTACCCGCAGGAAGAGAAAACAACCGTGATTCCGGGAGTAGTGGCGAGCGAAACTGGATGAGGCCAAACCGTATACGTGTGAGACCCGGCAGGGGTTGCGTGTGCGGGGTTGTGGGATCTCTCTTCTACGGTCTGCCGGCCGTAGGGCGAGTCAGAAACCGTTGATGTAGGCGAAGGACATGCGAAAGGTCCGGCGTAGAGGGTAAGACCCCCGTAGTCGAAACGTCAGCGGCTTGCTTGAGAGACACCCAAGTAGCACGGGGCCCGAGAAATCCCGTGTGAATCTGGCGGGACCACCCGCTAAGCCTAAATATTCCCTGGTGACCGATAGCGGATAGTACCGTGAGGGAATGGTGAAAAGTACCGCGGGAGCGGAGTGAAATAGTACCTGAAACCGTGTGCCTACAAGCCGTGGGAGCGTCGGGATGGAGCTTGCTTCATCCTCGTGACTGCGTGCCTTTTGAAGAATGAGCCTGCGAGTTTGCGGTGTGTTGCGAGGTTAACCCGTTGTGGGGTAGCCGTAGCGAAAGCGAGTCCGAACAGGGCGGTGGAGTAGCACGCTCAAGACCCGAAGCGGAGTGATCTAGCCATGGGCAGGTTGAAGCGGAGGTAAGACTTCGTGGAGGACCGAACCCACCAGGGTTGAAAACCTGGGGGATGACCTGTGGTTAGGGGTGAAAGGCCAATCAAACTCCGTGATAGCTGGTTCTCCCCGAAATGCATTTAGGTGCAGCGTCGTGTGTTTCTTGCCGGAGGTAGAGCACTGGATAGGCGATGGGCCCTACCGGGTTACTGACCTTAGCCAAACTCCGAATGCCGGTAAGTGAGAGCGCGGCAGTGAGACTGTGGGGGATAAGCTCCATGGTCGAGAGGGAAACAGCCCAGAGCATCGACTAAGGCCCCTAAGCGTACGCTAAGTGGGAAAGGATGTGGAGTCGCACAGACAACCAGGAGGTTGGCTTAGAAGCAGCCACCCTTGAAAGAGTGCGTAATAGCTCACTGGTCTAGTGATTCCGCGCCGACAATGTAGCGGGGCTCAAGCGTACCGCCGAAGTCGTGTCATTGCAGCATGACGGCTAACGCCGGCTGTGATGGGTAGGGGAGCGTCGTGTGCCGGGTGAAGCAGCCGCGTAAGCGAGTTGTGGACGGTTCACGAGTGAGAATGCAGGCATGAGTAGCGATACAAACGTGAGAAACGTTTGCGCCGATTGACTAAGGGTTCCTGGGTCAAGCTGATCTGCCCAGGGTAAGTCGGGACCTAAGGCGAGGCCGACAGGCGTAGTCGATGGATAACCGGTTGATATTCCGGTACCCGCTGTGAAGCGTCAAACATCGAGCATCGTGATGCTAAGGCCGTGAAGCCGTTCCGGACCCTTCGGGGAAAGGAAAGTGGTGGAGCCGCTGAACCAAGCGGTTAGTAGGTGAGTGATGGGGTGACGCAGGAAGGTAGTCCATCCCGGGCGGTGGTTGTCCCGGGGTAAGGGTGTAG
>NZ_JAGMUF010000061.1:0-76076 GCF_019049125.1 Streptomyces sp. AC602_WCS936
ATCAAACTCTCCGTGAATGTTTACCCGTAATCGGGTGACACCACGAGAGCGGAACAGTCGGAGGAATGATCCGACCGTTCACAGCGTCCTCGCTGTGTTTTTTCAAAGGAACCTCAACCCGATCGAACCGATCAGGTCGGGGTATCAACATATCTGGCGTTGACTTTTGGCACGCTGTTGAGTTCTCAAGGAACGGTCGCTTCCTTTGTACTCACCCTCTCGGGCTTTCCTCCGGGCGCTTCCCTTCGGTCTTGCGTTTCCGACTCTATCAGATCTTTCCGATCCGATTTCCTCGGTGCTTTCCAGGTTCCCGCTTTCGCGTTTCCCTTTCCGGCGGTTCCGACTTTATCAGAGATTCTGAGTCGGGATTTCCACCCCCGGGCGTCCCCTCCACGAAGTGGTCGGGTGCCCGTCCGAGCGGAGATGTAAACGTACTGGAGCGGGGCGCCTCGATGCAAATCGAGGCGCCCCGCTCCAGGTTGGCGCTGCCGGCGAACCGACGGTCCGTCAGACCTCCACCACGACAGGCAGGATCATCGGGCGGCGCCGGTAGGTGTCCGAGACCCACTTGCCGATGGTCCTGCGCACCAGCTGCTGGAGCTGGTGGGGTTCGACGACCCCGTCCTGGGCCGAGCGTTCCAGTGCTTCGACGACCTTGGGGAGCACCGCGGCGAAGGCCGAGTCCTCGATGCCGGAGCCGCGGGCCTGGACGTGCGGTCCCCCGGTGATCTTGCCGGTGGACGAATCCATGACCACGAAGACCGAGATGATGCCCTCGTCGCCGAGGATCTTGCGGTCCTTCAGGGCCGGCTCGCCCACATCGCCTACCGACAGGCCGTCGACGTAGACGTATCCCGCCTGGACCTTGCCGGAGATCTTCGCCTTGCCCTCGATCAGGTCGACGACGACGCCGTCCTCGGCGATGACGATGCGGTCGTGCGGAACGCCGGTCAGGGCACCCAGTTCCGCGTTGGCGCGCAGGTGGCGCCATTCGCCGTGGACCGGCATCAGGTTCCTGGGGCGGCAGATGTTGTAGAAGTACAGCAGCTCGCCGGCCGAGGCGTGGCCCGAGACGTGGACCTTGGCGTTGCCCTTGTGGACGACGTTGGCGCCCCAGCGGGTCAGGCCGTTGATCACCCGGTAGACCGCGTTCTCGTTGCCCGGGATGAGGGACGACGCCAGGATCACCGTGTCGCCCTGGACGATGCGGATCTGGTGGTCCCGGTTGGCCATGCGGGAGAGGGCGGCCATCGGTTCGCCCTGCGAGCCGGTGCAGACCAGGACGACTTCGCTGTCGGGGAGGTCGTCCAGCGTCTTGACGTCCACGACCAGGCCCGGCGGGACCCTCAGGTAGCCGAGGTCCCGGGCGATGCCCATGTTGCGGACCATGGAGCGGCCGACGAAGGCGACCCGGCGGCCGTACTCGTGGGCCGCGTCCAGGATCTGCTGGATGCGGTGGACGTGGCTGGCGAAGCTCGCCACGATGATCCGCTTGCGGGCGCCTGCGAAGACCGTACGCAGCACGTTCGAGATGTCGCGCTCGGGCGGGACGAAGCCCGGGACCTCGGCGTTCGTCGAGTCCGAGAGGAGCAGGTCGATGCCCTCCTCGCTCAGCCGCGCGAAGGCGTGCAGGTCCGTGAGGCGGCCGTCCAGCGGGAGCTGGTCCATCTTGAAGTCGCCGGTGTGGACGGCCATGCCCGCGGGGGTGCGGATGGCGACGGCCAGGGCGTCCGGGATGGAGTGGTTGACCGCGACGAACTCGCAGTCGAAGGGGCCGATGCGCTCGCGATGCCCCTCCGCCACCTCGAGGGTGTACGGGCGGATGCGGTGTTCCTGGAGCTTGGCCTCGATGAGCGCGAGGGTCAGCTTGGAACCGATCAGCGGGATGTCCGGCTTCAGCCGGAGGAGGAAGGGGACGCCGCCGATGTGGTCCTCGTGGCCGTGGGTGAGGACGATGCCCTCGATGTCGTCGAGGCGGTCCCGGATGGACGAGAAGTCCGGCAGGATCAGGTCGATTCCGGGCTGCTCCTCCTCGGGGAAGAGCACTCCGCAGTCGACGATCAGCAGACGGCCGCCGTACTCGAAGACCGTCATGTTGCGGCCGATCTCGCCGAGGCCGCCCAGGGGCGTGACCCGGAGGCCACCCTTGGGGAGCGCGGGGGGACGGCCCAGTTCAGGGTGCGGATGACTCAAAAGACTCTCCTCAACCACGCGCGCCACGTACCGGTGGGCACGTGGCGCGCGTGACGTTCGTGCAGAAGCAGTTGTCGTAGTGGGGTGCGGGCACCGGTGGCCCGCCTATTCAGTTGTGAAGTTCGAAGTCCGTCCGTCGTGCGGTGGTGCGAAGTCCGTTGTCAGAGCTGTACCCCGCCGGCGGCAAGATCGATCTTGAGCTGCTCGGTCTCCTCGGGCGTGAGGCCGACCATGGGGGCGCGCAGCGGTCCCGCCGGCAGTCCCTGGAGGGCGAGCGCGGCCTTGGTGGTCATGACGCCCTGGGTGCGGAACATGCCGGTGAAGACGGGGAGCAGCTTCTGGTGGATCTCCAGGGCCTTCTGCACGTCGCCCGCGACGTGCGCGTCCACCATGGAGCGCAGCTCGGGGGTGACGACGTGGCCGACGACCGAGACGAAGCCGACCGCGCCCACGGAGAGCAGCGGCAGGTTCAGCATGTCGTCGCCGGAGTACCAGGCGAGGCCGGAGCGGGCGATGGCCCAGCTGGCGCGGCCGAGGTCGCCCTTGGCGTCCTTGTTGGCGACGATGCGCGGGTGCTCGGCGAGCCGGACCAGCGTCTCGGTGTTGATCGGGACGCCGCTGCGGCCGGGGATGTCGTAGAGCATGACTGGCAGCGTCGAGGCTTCGGCGATGGCCGTGAAGTGCTGGTACAGGCCCTCCTGCGGGGGCTTGTTGTAGTACGGCGTGACGAGCAGGAGGCCGTGGGCGCCGGTGCGTTCCGCGGCGCGGGCCAGCTCGATGCTGTGCTGGGTGTTGTTGGTGCCGACTCCGGCGACCACGTGGGCCCGGTCGCCGACGGCCTCCAGGACGGCCCGTACGAGGTCCGCTTTCTCCGCGTCGCTGGTGGTGGGGGACTCGCCGGTGGTCCCGTTGATGATCAGGCCGTCGTTGCCTGCGTCCACCAGGTGGGCGGCGAGCCGCTGCGCGCCGTCGAGGTCGAGTGCGCCGTCCGCCGTGAAGGGCGTGACCATGGCGGTGAGGACCCGCCCGAAGGGGGTCTGCGGAGTGGAGGTCGGAGCCATGGGTTACACGCTACTCGTTGCTCAGGGCGGGGTCTGCCCTCGGGGGAGGCGGCAGGCCGGGAGAGAGGTGGAGCCCGGCACTGCCTGCTCGGGGGTTCAAGCAGTGCCGGGTCCCTTTGATCAGGCTAGATGAACTTCTCAGAATGCCGCAATACGGACACTTCGGGTGGCTGATGCGTACATGTGTACTCGCGGCGCGTCAGCGGGCCGGCTCCGCGTCCGGCGGCGGCTTACGGCGCCACGCGGCCGTTGGCGTTGAAGGCCGCGTACGTGAGCGGCATGAGCCGGGCCCACTCCTTCTCCATCTGCTCGCCGACCATCTCGATCTCGCGCTGCGGGAAGGACGGGACCTTCGCCAGCTCGTGCTGGGTGCGCAGGCCGAGGAAGTGCATCAGCGAGCGGGCGTTGCAGGTGGCGTACATCGACGAGTAGAGGCCGACGGGGAGCACGGAGCGGGCCACCTCGCGGGCGACGCCGGCGGCGAGCATCTCCTGGTACGTCCGGTAGGCCTGGCGGTAGGAGTCCTCCATCGACCGGCTCACCAGCTCGTGCTGCTCGGGGGTGCCCTCGACGAAGACGTACTTGCCCGGGCGGCCCTGCTGGACCAGCTTGCGGTCCTGCCCCGGCACGTAGAAGACCGGCTGGAGCTCCCGGTAGCGGCCCGACTCCTCGTTGTACGACCAGCCGACGCGGTGCCGCATGAACTCGCGGAAGACGAAGATCGGGGCGCTGATGAAGAAGGTCATCGAGTTGTGCTCGAACGGGCTGCCGTGCCGGTCCCGCATCAGGTAGTTGATCAGGCCCTTGGAACGCTCCGGGTCCTTCCGCAGCTCGTCCAGGGACTGCTCCCCGACGGTCGAGACGCGGGCGGCGAACAGCACGTCGGAGTCGGTCGCGCTGTTCTTGACCAGCTCGACGGTGACGTCGCTGCGGAGGTCGATCTTGAAATCGTCGGCGGGGGTGTCGGTCACGGGTGGAGGGCCTTCCCATCTGGTCGCTTGGCGACGCCACTCTACGGCCGCGGACCCCACGCCCGCCGAATGGGGCGTTCGGTGCCGTGCCGCGATGAATTCGGTGAAACAGGGCACCCGCGAGGGCGTTCGTTCGTCTGTATGAGTAACAGCACTTCATTCCAGTCCCTGAAGGGAGACGCAGCCCCTATGATCCGCCGGCGTGAACCCGTGCCGTTCGCCTTCGTCGCCGAAGCCGACAGGTTCCGCAGCAATGTCACACCCCCGCCCCGGGAGCGGGCGTCCTTCGGCCAGCTGGCCGGGCGCTGGCTGCTCGGCCTCACCGTCGTCGCCGGTATCGCGGGTTCCCTCGTGATCGGGATGCCCGCGCTGTCGGCCGACCAGCCGTCCGGGCACAAACAGCCGTCGCAGGCCTCCGAGAGGCGTTAGCAGCGGCTCGGGCCGGTCGGCCCTGACTCCATCCGGGGACCCGAGGGTGGTGAGCTCAGACACAGGTCGGTAGCCTCACCGGGCACAGCACCTGCCATGGAACGAGTGAGGACCAGCCGTGCCCCTGCCCTTCCTGACGGCCGACCGCGCCTTCGACGCCACCGACGACGTCGCGCTGCCGCACGACGACCGTGACCTCTGGCGCCGGCCCTACCGGCCGGGGCCGTGGCGTGTGGGGGCGGCGGCGCTGATGCTGCTGCTCGCCTCGTTCGTCCTGTTCGCGGCGGTCATCATCGCGGCGACGGACTCATTGTCCGCCGCCGGTGTGGTGTTCGGCGTCGCGCTGGTCGTCATCGTGTGTGCCCTGCGGCTGCTCCGCATGGGCGCGTGGGTGAGCGCGCACGGGCTGCGGCACGTGAGCTTCTTCAGCACGCGCACGGTGGCCTGGCAGCAGGTCGCCAGCGTGCGGACGGTGCAGCAGCCGGTGCGCTGGCTCGGGCTGCCGCGCACCGTCCAGGGGCAGGCGCTGCTCCTGGACCGGCAGGGCCGGTCCGGAGAGACCTTTCCTCCGCTGCTGACCACGCACAACGCCGACTTCCTCGCCCGGGAGGAGGCCTTCGACCGGGCGGCGGACGCCGTGGAGGCGTGGGCCGCCGAGTACCGGCAGGACTGAGGAGACAGAGCGAAGGGCGGGGCCCGAACCGCGTCGCGGTTCGGGCCCCGCCCTTCGCTCTGTGTTCAGGCGGTCTCGACGGGTTTGCCGTCGTGCAGGGCGATCGCCCGCTGCATCGCCTTGCGGGCGCGCGGGGTGTCGCGTGCGTCGTGGTAGGCGACGGCCAGCCGGAACCAGGTGCGCCAGTCGCCGGGGGCGTCCTCCGTCTCGGCCTTGCGCAGGGCGAAGACCGCGTCGGCCGAGTCGCGGTCGACGCGGCCGCTGGGGGTGCGCTTCAGCTCGTCGACGGGGAGTCCGCCCTCGGCGTCGAGTTCGGCGGCGAGGGCGTTGGCCCTGCGAACGAACTGGGTGTTCTTCCAGAGGAACCAGACGCCGATCACCGGCAGGATCAGTACCGCGACGCCGAAGGCGACGGCGACGGGCGTGCCGGTGCCGATGAGCATGACACCGCGGCTGCCGACCAGGACGAAGTAGAAGACCAGGACGGCGGCCGTGACGGCGTAGGAGATTTTCGCGCGCATGGGGTCAGGGGCTCGGTTCGGGTCTCAGTTCAGGTCCAGGAAGTGTTCCAGGCCGAAGGTGAGGCCCGGCGTGGTGACCACCCGGCGGGTGCCCAGCAGGATGCCCGGCATGAAGCTGCTGTGGTGCAGGGAGTCGTGCCGGACGGTGAGGGTCTCCCCCTCGGCCCCCAGCAGGACCTCCTGGTGGGCCAGCAGGCCGCGCAGCCGGACCGCGTGGACCGGGACACCGTCGACGTCCGCGCCGCGGGCGCCGTCCAGGGCCGTGGCAGTGGCGTCGGGCGCCGGGGCGGCGCCTGCCTTCTGCCGGGCCTGGGCGATGAGCTGCGCGGTACGGGTGGCGGTGCCGCTGGGGGCGTCCACCTTGTTCGGGTGGTGCAGCTCGACGACCTCGACGGACTCGAAGTACGGGGCCGCGATCTGAGCGAACTTCATGGTCAGTACGGCGCCGATGGAGAAGTTGGGCGCGATGAGCACGCCCGTCTCCGGGGAGGCGTCGAGCCAGGAGGTCAGCCGCGCGAGGCGCTCGTCGGTCCAGCCGGTGGTGCCGACGACGGCGTGGATGCCGTGGCGTACGCAGTAGTCGAGGTTGTCCATCACCGAGTCGGGGGTGGTCAGCTCGACGGCCACCTGGGCGCCGGTCTCGGCCAGCGTGTCCAGGCGGTCGCCCCGGCCGAGGGCGGCGACCAGCTCCATGTCCTCGGCGGCCTCGACCGCCCGTACCGCCTCGGAGCCGATCCGGCCCTTGGCACCGAGGACGGCCACGCGCAGCTTGCTCATGTCACATGCTTCCTTCTCGAAACGGGACCGTCAGGCGACGGCGTCGTGCAGCCGCGACGCCTGCTTGTCCTTCAGCGGGCCGATGACCGACAGGGACGGTCGCCGGCCCAGGACGTCGCGGGCGACGGCACGGACGTCGTCCGGCGTGACCGAGGCTATCCGGGCCAGCATGTCGTCGACGGACATCTGCTCGCCCCAGCACAGTTCGCTCTTGCCGATACGGTTCATCAGCGCGCCGGTGTCCTCCAGACCGAGGACCGTGGAGCCCCTCAGCTGGCCGATCGCGCGGCCGATCTCGTCGTCGGTGAGACCGTGCTCGGCGACGTGGTCGAGCTCGTCGCGGCAGATCTTCAGCACGTCGTGCACCTGGGAGGGCCGGCAGCCCGCGTACACGCCGAACAGGCCGCAGTCGGCGAAGCCCGAGGTGTACGAGTAGACGCTGTAGGCCAGGCCCCGCTTCTCGCGGACCTCCTGGAACAGGCGCGAGGACATGCCGCCGCCGAGAGCGGTGTTGAGGACACCCATGGCCCAGCGGCGCTCGTCGGTGCGGGCCAGGCCCGGCATGCCGAGGATGACGTGGGCCTGCTCGGTCTTGCGGCCGATCAGCTCGACGCGGCCCGCGGCACGGATCGTGCGCCTGCCGTCGCGCGGGGCGATGGGCGCGGCCACCGGCTCCCGGAAGGCGCCGGCCTTCTCGAAGGCGGCGCGGACCTGGCGTACGACCTTGTTGTGGTCGACGTTGCCGGCCGCGGCGACCACCAGGTGCGTGGGGTCGTAGTGCTTCCGGTAGAAGCGGCGGATGCGGTCGGCGTTGAGGGCGTTGACCGTGTCGACGGTGCCGAGGACGGGGCGGCCCAGCGCGTTGTCGCCGAACATGGTGTGCGCGAACAGGTCGTGCACGCAGTCGCCGGCGTCATCTTCGGTCATCGCGATCTCTTCGAGGATCGCGCCGCGCTCGACGTCGACGTCCTCCTCGCGGATGAGCGAGCCGGTCAGCATGTCGCAGACCACGTCGATGGCGAGCGGCAGGTCGGTGTCGAGCACGCGTGCGTAGTAGCACGTGTACTCCTTGGCCGTGAACGCGTTCATCTCGCCGCCGACCGCGTCGATCGCGGAGGAGATGTCCAGCGCGCTGCGCCCCCGGGTGCCCTTGAAGAGCAGGTGCTCCAGGTAGTGGGTGGCGCCGTTCAGGGCCGGGGTCTCGTCGCGGGAGCCGACGTGCGCCCAGATGCCGAAGGTCGCGGAGCGGACCGAGGGCAGGGTCTCGGTGACGATGCGCAGGCCGCCCGGGAGGGTGGTCTTGCGGACCGTGCCGATGCCGTGCTCGCCCTTGATCAGGGTTTGGGTACGGGCGACGGCCCGCGCCTCCGTGGAGGTGCGGGCCGTCGCCTTGGAGCCACGGGACGTCACTGGTCGGCGTCGTCCTTCTTGTCGTCGTCGCCCTCTTCGCCCTCGATCACGGGGATCAGGGAGAGCTTGCCGCGGGAGTCGATCTCGGCGATCTCGACCTGGACCTTCTGGCCCACGCCGAGGACGTCCTCGACGTTCTCCACGCGCTTGCCGCCGGCGAGCTTGCGGATCTGCGAGATGTGCAGCAGGCCGTCCTTGCCGGGCAGCAGGGAGACGAACGCGCCGAAGGTGGTCGTCTTGACGACCGTGCCCAGGTAGCGCTCGCCGACCTCGGGCATGGTCGGGTTGGCGATGCCGTTGATCGTGGCGCGGGCGGCCTCGGCGGCCGGGCCGTCGGCGGCACCGATGTAGATGGTGCCGTCGTCCTCGATCGTGATGTCGGCGCCCGTGTCCTCCTGGATCTGGTTGATCATCTTGCCCTTGGGGCCGATGACCTCACCGATCTTGTCGACGGGGATCTTCACGGTGATGATCCGCGGCGCGTTCGGGGACATCTCGTCCGGCGTGTCGATCGCTTCCATCATCACGTCGAGGATGTGGAGGCGGGCGTCACGGGCCTGCTTGAGGGCGGCGGCCAGGACGGAGGCGGGGATGCCGTCCAGCTTGGTGTCGAGCTGGAGGGCGGTGACGAACTCCTTGGTGCCGGCGACCTTGAAGTCCATGTCGCCGAAGGCGTCCTCCGCACCGAGGATGTCGGTGAGGGCGACGTAGTGCGTCTCGCCGTTGATCTCCTGGGAGATCAGGCCCATGGCGATACCGGCGACGGGGGCCTTCAGCGGCACACCGGCGTTCAGCAGCGACATGGTGGAGGCGCAGACCGAGCCCATGGACGTCGAGCCGTTGGAGCCGAGGGCCTCGGACACCTGGCGGATCGCGTAGGGGAACTCCTCGCGCGTCGGCAGGACCGGCACGATGGCGCGCTCGGCGAGAGCGCCGTGGCCGATCTCGCGGCGCTTCGGGGAGCCGACGCGGCCGGTCTCGCCGACGGAGTACGGCGGGAAGTTGTAGTTGTGCATGTAGCGCTTGCGGGTCACCGGCGAGAGGGTGTCCAGCTGCTGCTCCATGCGGAGCATGTTGAGGGTGGTGACGCCCAGGATCTGGGTCTCGCCACGCTCGAACAGCGCGGAACCGTGCACGCGCGGGATGGCCTCGACCTCGGCGGCCAGGGTGCGGATGTCGGTGACACCGCGGCCGTCGATGCGCTTCTTCTCCTTGATGACGCGCTCACGGACCAGGGACTTGGTCAGCGAGCGGTACGCGGCGGAGATCTCCTTCTCGCGGCCCTCGAACTCCGGCAGGAGCTTCTCGGCGGCGAGCGCCTTGACGCGGTCCAGCTCGGCCTCGCGCTCCTGCTTGCCGGCGATGGTGAGCGCCTGGGCCAGCTCGGGCCTGACGGCGCCGGTGAGCGCCTCGAGGACGTCGTCCTGGTAGTCCAGGAAGATCGGGAACTCGCCGGTCGGCTTCGCGGCCTTCGAGGCGAGGTCGGCCTGCGCGCGGCACAGCACCTTGATGAAGGGCTTCGCGGCGTCCAGACCGGCGGCGACGATCTCCTCGGTGGGCGCCTCGGCGCCGCCCTCGACCAGCTTGATGGTCTTCTCGGTGGCCTCGGCCTCGACCATCATGATCGCGACGTCGCCGTCCTCCAGGGCGCGGCCCGCGACGACCATGTCGAAGACGGCGTCCTCGAGCTCGGTGTGCGTCGGGAAGGCCACCCACTGGCCGCGGATCAGCGCGACGCGGACGCCGCCGATCGGGCCGGAGAAGGGCAGGCCGGCCAGCTGCGTGGACGCGGAGGCGGCGTTGATCGCCACGACGTCGTACAGGTGGTCGGGGTTGAGGGCCATGATCGTGGCAACGACCTGGATCTCGTTGCGCAGGCCCTTCTTGAAGGACGGGCGCAGCGGGCGGTCGATCAGGCGGCAGGTGAGGACGGCGTCCTCGGACGGCCGGCCCTCACGGCGGAAGAAGCTGCCGGGGATCTTGCCGGCGGCGTACATCCGCTCCTCGACGTCCACCGTGAGGGGGAAGAAGTCGAGCTGGTCCTTGGGGTTCTTGGAGGCGCTGGTGGCCGACAGCACCATGGTGTCGTCGTCCAGGTACGCCACGGCGGAACCGGCGGCCTGACGGGCCAGGCGGCCCGTCTCGAAGCGGATGGTGCGGGTGCCGAAGGCGCCGTTGTCGATGACGGCCTCGGCGTAGTGGGTCTCGTTCTCCACTAGCGAATTCTCCATTACGTGTCGTCTTTTGTCCCTCCTCGCCCGTGTGGCGGGGGGACGGGGCGGAGAAGCGCTCATCCGGTGCGGGCCGGTCTTCGATCGAAGCACCCGGGGTGCTGTCCCCGGGGGCCACTACCGAGGACCGGCGGCGGCAAGGTGCGCTTCTCCTCGTGCACCGCGTACGTCTTGTACGCGTGTGCGTGTGTGTGCGTTTCGTTCGGTGTCGTGCGTTCGTACGTCGTGTGTCGTGCGTCTCGTGTTCTGCTACCACACTACAAAGCCGCGGCGACACTGCGCACGTACAGCAAAGGGAGCGGCCCCCGAACGATGGGAACCGCTCCCTTCACGGCGTCTTACTTGGCGCCCGCCGCACCGCGGCGGATGCCGAGGCGCTCGACCAGCGCACGGAAGCGCTGGATGTCCTTCTTGGCGAGGTACTGCAGCAGCCGGCGGCGCTGGCCGACCAGGATCAGCAGACCACGGCGGGAGTGGTGGTCGTGCTTGTGGGTCTTGAGGTGCTCCGTCAGGTCGGAGATGCGACGGGACAGCAGAGCGACCTGGACCTCGGGGGAGCCGGTGTCGCCCTCCTTGGTACCGAACTCGGTGATGATCTGCTTCTTCACTGCGGCGTCGAGCGACACGCGTACTCCTCTGGTCTGTGAGTGGCCACCGAGTGCCCCCGGTCTACGTCTCGGGGGATCTTCCGTGACTCGGAAGGCGGGGATCCGCTGGGCGCGGCCTCCAGGGCTCGGGGCTCCGGGGGCGCGTACACAAACGGCCGTCACACAGCGTACCAGTCCGGGTGGACACCCCCGGCCGGTGGCCCGGGGAGCGGGCCGTCACTCCGGCGGGCACGGACATGGACAAACCGCTGACCAGGTGAATCGCGGCCACTAGGGTAGCCGCACAGCCGACCGCAGGACAGGAAGGACCCAGCCGCGATGGCCGATGCCGAGGACCTCGAACTCAAGGCGCGCAAGGAACGGGAGCGGGACGAGCTCTACTCCCTCGACATCTCCGGTGTCGAGTGGCACAGCGCGCCCGGCACCGAGGAGCACGAGGAGCGGGTGGAGATCGCCTACCTCCCCGCCGGCGCCGTCGCCATGCGGTCGTCGCTCGACCCCGACACCGTACTGCGGTACACGGAGGCGGAGTGGCGGGCGTTCGTGCTGGGGGCGCGGGACGGGGAGTTCGATCTGGAGCCGGCGTCGCCGGACGGGGACGCCGGACCGCGGTGACGTGCGGGCGGAGAGGCACCGGGCAGGCTCAGGGCTTCTCCGCCGCGCTGCTCCCGATGCCCAGGACCAGGTAGAGCCACTGCTTCTTCTGTTCGCCAGACGGACCGTTCGCGGACTTGCGGCCGAAGAAGATCCGGCCGTTCTGGACGACGATGTCGTTCTCGTTCATCAATGTCATCGTCTCGGCCTCGGCCGGGAGCCCGAAGTAGAAGTACGGGATCTGCTTGTCCGTCCCGGGGTCGAGCGCGACCAGTGCGTTCGGTGCGATGTGGTCCTCGCTCAGGCGCAGGGCGAGGAGCCGGCCGCCGCTCATCCGCACCGGCTGGAGCAGGGATCCCGGACCGGAGTCGAACTTCTTCGTCGTGTTCCCCGTCTCCAGGTCGAAGCCGATGATCCAGTTGGAGACCTGCTTCTCGAGCTGGTCCTCGCTGCGGATGAAGACCTGGTCCGCGCCCACGGCGATGGTCGGGCAGTCGTCGATGACCAGGTAGTCCGTGTAGGAGCAGTCGGCGACGTACGCGCCGTTGCGCAGGCTGATCGTGGCGCGGTCGCGGCCCTTGTCGTCGAGGGACAGCAGGTCGGTGATCTCGATGTCGCCGCCCGCGACGGCGAGGACCGTCGGCTCGGTGGAGGCCACCTTGAGGTCGCGGATGCCCTCGGCGGCGGAGTACGTCCACACGGTCCGGCCCGTGGCGGGGTCCACCTTGCGCACCTTGTACCCGATGTACTGGTAGGAGGTGTCCGGCACGCTCTTGTCGCCGCTCCAGCACTTCTGGCGGACGATCAGCGCGTGTCCGCCCGCGGCGCCCATGTCCTGGCACGGGCTGGTGGCCGTAGTGGACCAGCGGCGCTCGCCCTTCTCCATCCCGTACGCGGTGGTGCCGCCGCCCCAGGTCACGGCGACCGTGTCGTGCGTCAGGGTCACGCTCGGCCGGTCCTGGCCGGCGTCCTGCGCCGACTGGAGCCCGGACGGGGAGGTGGGGAAGCGGGCCTCCCAGACCATGCGGCCGTCGTCGAGGTCGACGAAGGCGACCTGGTTGCAGTAGGCGTCCTCCGCCCAGTCGTTGGCCCGGAAGAGGACGGCGGTGCGGTTGTCGCCGGTCACATGGCGGGTGTAGCCGCAGATGGGACCGTCGAGACCGAGCTTCCACTCCTCCTTGCCCGGCTCGATGTCGGTGCCGATGCGCATGCCGACGAGGGTCTTGTTGATGCCCTTGGCGAGGATGCGGTCCGTGGCCCACATGCCCGGCATCTCCACGCGCTCACCGGGGTTCATGTCGTCCACGGAGAACCGGAAGGCCATCTCGCCCACGGTGCTCGCGGGTTGCTTCTCGACCGTCTGCCGCACGTCGAGGGGGCCCTGCGCCTCCGTGGCCCCCTTCTCGTCCCGGGAGGCGTTCTCGCCGTCCCCGCCGCCCCACAGGAGCCAGCCGCCGGTGCCCAACGCCGCGACGAGAACCACCGCGAGCAGCGCGGTCAGTGCCTTGCGTGCCTTCCGTCCGGGCTTCCGTTCGTGGGTCTGAGCGGCCGGCGGGGGCTGGGGCATGGAGGGGGGCGGGCCGAAGCTCACGCGTGGGTCCTCTTCCTGGTCATGGGATCTTCCCGCGAAGGGATGACGACAAAGGGATCGACAAGCGTCCCTACTATGCCGGTGCCTTGATCACTCGCGGGTACTGGAGAGACCTCTCCGACCGAGTTCTGTCCGAGTTCTGGCCGACTTGTTCAGGGATGTCGTGTGGCGGATGCACGGATTCGGAAACGAGGTACGGCACTTCGGGGCAGGCTGTGACGCAATGGGCAGATGCTGAGGTGAGGACGGGGCTGCCGGGGCGGGGCGTGTGGTGATTAGGCTGGTGTCCGGCGCGACGCCAGAACCCGTGGACGGGGCGTCGGCGTCGTACGGGGAGGGCCGACGATCGGACGACCTCGTTTCACTTCGGACAACGTCGGACGACAAAAACGGTCGCCCCAGCACGGCTTGAGGGGCTCGACCACACCAGGAGGAACTGTGAGCAGCGATCGGGACGGGATCCGCGGGGGCTGGGCGACGCCCGGCGATGACCAACCCGACACGGAGTCCGCAGTCGAGACGACGGGCGAGTTCACCATCGACTACGCCCCGCCCGCCTGGTACACGCAGAACGCCTCCAGCGACTCGGGGCAGGGTCAGGGACAAGGGGCGGGACCGACGGGGAGTCCGGGGGCCGGTACCGCTTCCGGCGCCGCCGCTCCTTCCGATCCGGCTGCTCCTCGGGGGCCGGTTCCGCCGCTGCCGGGGCTGACTCCCCCGCCGCACGCTGCCGGGGCCGGCGGCTCCTCGTCCTTTCCGGCTCCCTCGCCGGGGGCGCCCTTCACTCCGCCGCCGCCCGCTCCGGGCACCGCGTTCACGCCGCCTCCGCCGCCGCCCGCTCCGGGCACCGCGTTCACGCCGCCTCCGCCGCCGGGTCCGGGGGCGCCCTTCACTCCGCCCGCGCCGTCGGGTCCCGGGGCGCCCTTCACTCCGCCCGCGCCGTCGGCCGCCGGGCCGGCCGGAGTTCCCAAGCTGCCGGCCGGGAGCGGCTTCGAGCCGCAGCAGCCGCAGCCGCCCGAGCAGCCGCAGGGGCGTGAGGAGTCCGAGCCCGAGCCCGAGGCGGAGCCGCAGGTACGGTCCGAGCCGGAGGGCGTGGCCGCCCCGGTGCCCGCCGCGGACCCGGCCTCCCCGACGGCCGTACCGGCGTTTCCGGCTGGTGGGTTCCAGCTCCAGGCACCCGCTCCCCCACCGGCCGAGGACCCGGAGCCCGAGGACGAGCCCGGCAACGGTGACCTGGAGAGCGGCGCCACCATGCGCTTCTCCGCCGCCGCCCTGAAGCGGGAGATCACCGAGCGTGCCGCGGCCGATGACGCCGGGCAGGACGAGGAGCGGCCGGAGTCGGAGACCGACGAAGCCGAAGCCGGCGCCGGCGTCGGGGACGACGTACCGGGGCCTGCCGACGAGGCCGGTGAGAATGCGGCGGGCGCTACGGATGCGGCGGGCGCTACGGACGAGGGTCTGTCGGTGGCGGACGACGCCGTGGAGCCCGAGCACGCCGACGATCCCCGACTCGGTGACGCCGACGCCGACGCCGACGGGCGGGACGACGTACTTGACGAAGGCGGCACGGCCGCAGCTGCCGACACGTCGGTCACGCCCGACGGGGACGAGTCGCTGCCTGTGGCTCCGGCTCCGGCTCCGGGCAATGAGCCCGAGGACGCGGTTCCCGAGCCTCGGGACACCCCGCTGCCCACGACGGACGTCGTGACGCCCGCTGCCGAGCCCGCGGACGCCGTCCCGGCCGACAGCGCAAGCTCGGACGCCGCGCCCGAGGACGCCGTCCCGGCCGACGCCCCGCCCGCGGCGCAGGCTGCGGTGCCGCCGCTGCCTCCGTCGTACCCTCCCGTCGCCCCGGCCCCGGCGAACCAGTGGCCCGCCGAGCCGCAGCCCGCCCCCGCCGCTCCGGCACAGCAACCTCCCTTCCAGCCGCAGGCGCCCCAGCCGGCGCCCGCCGCGTGGAATCCGCCGGCCACCGCGCCGACGCCGCCGAACCAGGCGTTCCCGAACCAGGCGCCCCCGCAGCCCGCGCCGCAGCAGGGCTACGGCTTCCCGCAGCCGGGCGCCACGGCTCCGGCGGCACCGCAGCCGCCGGTCCAGCAACCGGGCGGCGCTCCCACCCCCGCGGCCGGTTACGGGTTCCCGCAGGCGCCCGCGTCGCACGGGCAGGAGCCGCAGCCCCAGCCGCAGCCCGGCGTGGCCCCCGGTATGCCGCAGCCCCACCCCGGCGTACCGCAGCAGGGGCAGCCGCAGGGCCCTGCCGCGCAGCCCCCGTCTGCCGCGCCGCAGGCCGCTCAGCAGGGCTTCGCTCCGCAGGTTCCCCCGGCCCAGTCGGCGGCTCAGCCCATGGCCCAGCCGGATCAGGCCGCGCAGACCCCTCCGGTCCCGACCGCCCAGCAGCCGCACCAGGCACCGCCCGCGCCGCAGCCCGGGCAGCCGGGCCAGCCCCACCCCCAGCAGCCCGTGGACCCCCGCCTCGGCGCCGCCTGGCCGCAGCCCATGCAGCACGACCAGCGGCAGCCCACCAACCCGGGTGCCGCGCCGCTCGGTTACACGGCGGCCGTGGAGCTGTCGTCGGACCGGCTGCTCAACAACAAGAAGCAGAAGGCGAAGAGCAGCCGCCCCGCGGCCGGCGGTTCCCGCTTCAAGCTCGGCGGGAAGAAGGAGGAGGCCGAGCGGCAGCGGAAGCTGGAGCTGATCCGCACCCCGGTGCTCTCCTGCTACCGCATCGCGGTCATCAGCCTCAAGGGCGGCGTCGGCAAGACGACGACCACCACCGCCCTCGGCTCCACGCTCGCCACCGAGCGGCAGGACAAGATCCTCGCGATCGACGCCAACCCGGACGCCGGTACGCTCGGCCGCCGCGTGCGCCGCGAGACCGGGGCGACCATCCGCGACCTCGTCCAGGCGATCCCGTACCTCAACTCGTACATGGACATCCGGCGGTTCACCTCGCAGTCCGCGTCGGGGCTGGAGATCATCGCCAACGACGTGGACCCGGCCGTGTCCACGACCTTCAACGACGAGGACTACCGGCGCGCGATCGACGTGCTCGGCAAGCAGTACCCGATCATCCTCACCGACTCGGGCACCGGTCTCCTCTACAGCGCCATGCGTGGCGTGCTCGACCTCGCCGACCAGCTCATCATCATCTCGACGCCGTCCGTGGACGGCGCGAGCAGCGCCAGTACGACGCTGGACTGGCTCTCCGCGCACGGGTACGCCGACCTCGTGTCCCGTTCCCTCACCGTCATCTCGGGTGTCCGCGAGACCGGCAAGATGATCAAGGTGGACGACATCGTCGGGCACTTCCAGACGCGGTGCCGGGGCGTGGTCGTGGTCCCGTTCGACGAGCATCTGGCCGCCGGCGCCGAGGTCGACCTCGACATGATGCGGCCGAAGGTGCGGGAGGCGTACTTCAACCTGGCGGCGATGGTCGCCGAGGACTTCGTCCGCCACCAGCAGATGCACGGGCTGTGGACGTCCGACGGCAACCCGCCGCCGGTCGCCGCCCCGCCCATGCCGGGCCAGCACCACCCGGGCCCGCACCACCAGGCCCAGCCTCCGATGCCGGGCCAGCAGGCCGTGCCCGGCCAGCAGCCCATGCCGGGCCAGCCCGGCGCGCCCGGCCAGCCGGGCCAGTACCCCCAGCCCGGGCAGCCACAGCCCGGACAGCACCACCCGGGACAGCCGTACCCCGGGCAGCCGTACCCGCAGCAGCCCGGTTACGGGTATCCGCAGCCGGGGCAGGCGCCTCCCCCGCCGCAGCAGTAGCCCACCGGCCCCCGAACGCCCGCGCCGTCAGCCGACGGCGCGGGCGTTCGCGCGTTCATGGCGTTAACGGCGTTAACGCCGTTCGCAGGCAGAACCGGTGGGACTCGGCCGTCACGCTCTCACCAGGGAGGCACCAGAGGTCTGAGCCAATGAGAGTGGTCCTTCGGTCAACTCCTTGTTTCCGCAGGCCACATGGGGTTTGACGGACCGTTGACGCGTGCAGACTGCCGCTGATAGACACACACTTCATTCCGCCGGCGTCACCCGATCAAGCACGATCCAGCCATTCGCCGTTCGCTCCAACCTGTTCACAACTGTTCACACCTGTTCAAGCCCGCCTCACGCGGGGGCGCACGGCGTCTCCCGCGTGCGATGACGTGAGGTCAGGGAGTCATGAGCACACACGATCAGCACGGCAGTGGACGTTCCGGCCCCCGTCCGAGAAGGGCACGGCTGCTCGCCGCCGCGGGCGCCGCGGCGCTCCTCCTGGCGGCGGGGACCGTCACCCCGGCGGCCTCGACGGCGCGGGCCGCGGACGACGACCAGGGGCAGAAGAAGGTGCTCACCGTCGCCGTGGCGCAGAGTGTCGACTCGCTCAGTCCCTTCCTGGCGGTGCGGCTGCTCAGCACCAGCATCCACCGGCTGACCTACGAGTACCTGACGAACTACGACCCGAAGGACAACCACGTCATCCCGGGCCTGGCCACCGAGTGGAAGTCGTCGCCGGACAAGCTGACCTGGACGTACACGATCCGCTCCGACTCCAAGTGGTCGGACGGGGAGCAGGCCACCGCCGAGGACGCGGCCTGGACGTTCAACAAGATGATGACGGACGACGGCGCCGCCACCGCCAACGGCAGCTTCGTCGCCAACTTCGAGAAGGTCACCGCGCCCAGCCCGACCCAGCTGGTGATCCGGCTGAAGAAGCCGCAGGCCACGATGACCGCGCTGGACGTGCCGATCGTGCCCAAGCACGTGTGGGAGAAGGTCGGGGACTTCTCGAAGTTCAACAACGACAAGGACTTCCCGGTCGTCGGGAACGGTCCCTTCGTCCTCACCGACTACAAGCCGGACAGCTACGTACGGCTGGAGGCGAACAAGGACTTCTGGCGTGGCGCGCCGAAGTTCGACGAGCTGGTGTTCCGGTACTACAAGGACCAGGACGCCGCCGTCGCCGCCCTGCGCAAGGGCGAGGTGTCGTTCGTCGCGGGCTCGCCGTCGCTGACGCCCGCCCAGGCCGCCTCCCTCAAGGAGGACGAGAACATCCATGTGAACGACGCCCCCGGCCGCCGCTTCTACGCCCTCGCCACCAACCCGGGCGCCCGTGCCAAGGACGGCACGAAGATCGGTGACGGCCATCCTTCGCTGCTGGATCAGCGGGTGCGGCACGCGCTGTTCATGGCGGTGGACCGCGAGGCGATCGTCGACAAGGTGTTCCAGGGCCACGCGGTCAAGGGCGAGGGCTACATCCCGCCGCGCTTCTCGCAGTACTTCTTCGAGCCGTCGGCCGAGCAGGAGCTGGCCTACGACCCGGCGGAGGCGGCGCGGCTGCTCGACGAGGCGGGCTACCGCAAGAACGCCGACGGCAAGCGGGTCGGCAAGGACGGCGAACCCCTGAACTACCGCGTCCTGTGCCACGCCACCGACCCGAACGACAAGGCGGTCGGCAAGTACCTCCAGGAGTGGTGGGGCGAGCTGGGCATCTCGATGACCCTGGACTGCCGGGACAACGTGACCGACCCGTGGCTGGCCGGCGAGTACGACCTCGCCTTCGACGGCTGGTCCGTCAACCCCGACCCGGACTTCGTGCTGTCCATCCACACCTGCGCGGCGCTGCCGGCGACGCCGAAGGACACGGGGGCCACCGACAACTTCATCTGCGACGAGAAGTACGACGAGCTGTACGCGCGGCAGCTCGGCGAGTACGACGCCGGCAAGCGGGCGGAGATCGTCAAGCAGATGCAGTCCCGGCTGTACGACCTGGGATACATGAACGTCATGGCCTACCCGAACGCGGTCGAGGCCTACCGCACGGACCACATCGAGTCGATCACCACCATGCCGTCGGCGGCGGGCAACATCTACGGGCAGGACGGCTACTGGAGCTGGTGGTCGGCCGTCCCCGCGGACTCCGGTGACTCCTCCGGCGGCTCGTCGTCGACCGGGGTCGTGATCGGGGCCGTCGCGGGCGGCGTCGTCCTCGTCGGGCTCGTGGTGTTCTTCGCCCTCCGCCGGCGGGCTTCGGCGGACGAACGTGAGTGAGGTGGCGGCGTCCGCGCCGGCCGGAACCGGGCCGGCCGGCGGTGGCGACACCGCCGGCCGCCCGTCCCGTACGCGCCGCGCGTACCCGAGGTACGTGGCGGGCAAGCTGGCCGGAGCCGTCGTCTCCCTGTTCGCCGTCCTGGTCACCAGCTTCTTCCTCTTCCGGATGATCCCCGGCGACCCGGTGAAGTTCATGACCGGCGGCCGTCCGGTCTCGGCCGAGCAGATCGCCGCCTACCGCCGGGAGTTCGGGCTCGACCTGCCGCTGTGGCAGCAGTTCACGGAGTACTGCGGCAAGGCGCTGACCGGGGACCTGGGCACGTCGTACCAGTTCCGCGCGCCCGTCGTCGACAAGATCACCGAGGCGCTGCCGAACACGCTGCTGCTCACCGGCACGGCCTTCGTGCTGTACACCGCGCTGGGCGCGTTCCTCGGCACTCGCTCGGCGTGGCGGCACGGCCGGCTCGGCGACCGTCTGAACACGGGGCTGGCGCTGACGCTGTACTCCGTTCCGTCCTTCTGGCTCGGCCTGCTGCTGATCATCGTCCTGTCGGTGGGGGTGGACCCGCTGCCGGGCCTGTTCCCGACCGGGGGCATGGAATCGGGGGGCGGTGAGGAGGGGTTCGCCTACGTCGTCGATGTCGCGCACCACCTCGTGCTCCCGGTGGTGACGCTGGTCGCGGTGGAGTACGGGCAGACGCTGCTGGTCACACGGTCGGCGCTGCTGGACGAGATGGGCGGCGACTATCTGACGACGGCGCGGGCCAAGGGCCTGCGGGACGATCTCGTACGGCGCCGGCACGCCGTGCCGAACGCGCTGCTGCCGACGGTGACGCTGGTCTTCGTCAATCTCGGCCGGACGGTGGCCGGTGTCATCCTCGTCGAGACGGTCTTCTCCTGGCCGGGGCTGGGCGGGCTGTTCTACCAGGCGCTCAGCGTGCCCGATCTGCCGCTCGTGCAGGGGCTGTTCTTCGTCTTCGCCGCGGCGGTGATCCTGATGAACACCCTGGCCGATCTGCTGTATCCGCTGTTCGATCCGAGGGTGGGCCGATGACCGCCGAGAAGGCCGAGACGTCCGGGACGGCGGAGACTGCCGAGACGGCCGGGGCTTCCGAGACACCGCCCGGTTCGCGTGCGCTCGCGTGGCGGCGGCGCCGGGCTTCCCTCGCGCGCTTCTGGCGGGAGTACCGCAGGCACCGCGCGGGCGTGTTCGGGCTGGTGGCGCTGTCGTTGTTCGTGCTCGTCGCGCTGACGGCGCCGCTGACCGTCGGTTCGGACGTGGAGAGCGTGACCAACGCACCGGGGCAGCCGCTGGAGAGCCCGAGCGGGCAGTTCCCGCTGGGCACCGACCAGTTCGGGCGGAGCCTGCTGGGCCTGCTGGTCTGGGGCTCCCGCGTCTCGCTGCTGGTCGGGCTGCTGGCCGCCGCGCTGTCCGTGACGATCGGCGCGCTCATCGGGATCACGGCCGGGCACTTCCGCGGCTGGTACGCCACGGTGATGATGCGGATCACGGACTGGTTCCTCGTGATGCCGACGCTGGTGCTCGCCATCGTGCTGGCGACGGTCCTGTCCCGTTCGCTCGGCACGATCGTGCTGGCGATCGGCGTGACCACCTGGCCGACCACGGCCCGGCTGGTGCGGGCGCAGACGCTGGCGGTGGAGTCCCGGCCCTACATCGAACGCGCGAAGGCGCTCGGGGGCGGGCACTGGCACATCATGTCCCGGCACGTGCTGCCCAACGTGATGCCGCTGGTCCTCGCCCAGACGACCCTGATCATCTCCTCCGCCATCCTGGCCGAGGCGACCCTGGCCTTCCTCGGGCTCGGTGATCCGACGGTCGTGTCCTGGGGCGGGCTGCTGCAGGACGCTCGGGAGGCGGGCTCGGTGAGTTCGGGCGACTGGTGGTACCTGGTGCCGCCGGGCGTGGGGATCGCGGCCGTGGCGCTGGCGTTCACGCTGTGCGGACGTGCGGTGGAGGCCGTGCTCAATCCCAGGCTGGGGGTGTCCCGTTGAGTCTGCTCGAGGTGCGCGACCTGAAGGTGACGTATCCGGGAGGTGTGGCGGCCGTGCGCGGGGCCGGCCTGACCCTGGCGGCCGGCGAGAAGCTCGGCGTCGCGGGCGAGTCCGGCTGCGGCAAGTCCACCCTGGCGCTGGCGCTGCTGCGGCTGCTGCCGGCCGGGGCCCGGGTCGGCGGGGAGATCCTGCTGGACGGCGAGGACGTACTGACGATGAAGTGGGGCCGGGTCCGGGCGGTGCGCTGGGCCGGGGCGTCGATCGTCTTCCAGGGCGCCATGCACTCGCTGAACGCCGTGCACCGCATCGGGGACCAGATCGCCGAGCCGATCCTGCTGCACCGCAGGGCCACACCCGCCGGTGCGCGGAAGCGGACCGGGGAGCTGCTGGAGCAGGTCGGCCTCCCGGCGGCGCGGGCGCGCGCCTACCCGCACGAGTTGTCCGGCGGGCAGCGGCAGCGCGTGATGATCGCGATGGCCCTGGCCTGCGACCCGCGTCTGATCGTCGCCGACGAGCCCACCACGGCACTCGACGTGATGATCCAGGCGCAGATCCTGCGGCTGATCGAGGGCCTGGTGGGTGAGCAGGACGTCGGCCTGATCATGATCAGCCACGACCTCGCCGTGCTGGCCGACACCTGCGATCGGCTCGCGGTGATGTACGCGGGCCGGGTGGTGGAGGAGGGCCCGGCCCGGCAGGTCTACGAGGACGCCCTGCACCCCTACGGCCGGGCGCTGTCGGAGGCATTCCCGAGGATCGGGGACCCGGGCTCGCGGTTCGCGCCGCGGGGGCTGCCGGGTGACCCGCCCGACCCGGCGGCGGTGCCGTCGGGGTGCGCGTTCCATCCGAGGTGCCCGGTCGCGCTGGACGTCTGTGCCACGGACGACCAGCCGTTGCGGCAGGCGGGGATGGACCGGCGGGCGGCCTGCGTCCACGTGGGTTCCGGCGCCGGCACACCGCCGGCGCGGGACGAGGAAGTGAGGAGCGGCACCCCATGACCGGCACCACGCCCGAACTGCTGAGCGTCCAGGGGCTGCACGTCGCCTTCCCCGGCCGGGGCGGCGGGCCGCCCGCCCGGGCCGTGGACGGGGTCGACCTCGACGTCCGGCGGGGCGAGATCGTCGCGCTGGTCGGCGAGTCGGGCTGCGGCAAGACGACACTCGCCCGGAGCCTGCTCGGTCTCGTCCGGCCGACCGGAGGCCGCATCACCTTCGACGGAGCGCCGCTCGAACACTCCGGCCGCGCGCTGAAGGCGTACCGCAAGCGGGCGCAGCTGGTCCTCCAGGACCCGAGCGGCTCGCTGAACCCCCGGCACACGGTGTACGACATCGTCGCCGAGGGCCTGCGCATCCACCGTCACGCCGGGGACGAGCGGACGGCGGTGGCCGAGGCGCTGGCCCGTGCGGGGCTGCGTCCACCGGAGCGCTTCTTCCTGCGTTACCCGCACGAGCTGTCCGGCGGTCAGCGCCAGCGGGTCGTCATCGCGGGCGCGCTGGTCCTGGAACCCGAGTTCCTGGTCGCCGACGAGCCGGTGGCGTCCCTCGACGCGTCGGTGCGCGGGGAGATCCTGGCGCTGCTGCTGCGGCTGCGTGACGAGTTGGGCCTGTCCGCGCTGGTGGTGACCCATGATCTGGGGCTGGCGTGGAACATCGCCGACCGGGTCGCGGTGATGTACCTCGGTCGCATCGTCGAGACGGGTGCGGTGGAACAGGTGCTGACGGCGCCCCGGCATCCGTACACCCAGGCCCTGCTGTCCGTCCTGCCGGAGGCGCCGGGCCGCCCCGTCGTGCTGAGCGGCGAACCGCCCGACCCGGCGCACATCCCCACCGGCTGCCGTTTCCACGTCCGCTGCCAGGTCCTGGCCGGGGGCGATGCGGCACGCGCCGGTGTCGCGGACGCCTGCCGGAACCGGGACCTGGGGATCCTGCACGGCGGCGGCGAGTCCCAGGTCGCCTGCCACTGGGCGCGGGCCCGGGCGGTCGAGGCGACGACGGTCGGGGGCGGGGCCGGGGGCGGGGCGGCTGTGGAGCCGGGCTGAGGGGTGCCGGGGCTGACGGGTGCCGAGCTGACAGGGGGGCCGAGCCGGCGGGTGGCTGGTGACGGGCGGGCGCGGGGCCGTGGCGGGCGGGCCCACCACCGGAGACGGGCGCATGCGTGTCCGTGACGGACCGACGGGCGGCCGGTGACGGGCGTTCACGCGCGATCGTCGCGGGCGGGCTCAACACCGATGGCGGGCGCACCCGCCACCGTGACGGGCCGGCCCACGACCGGTGACAGGCGTTCACGCACGGTCGTTGCGGGCGGGCTCAACACCGATGGCGGGCGCACCCGCCACCGTGACGGGCCGGCCCACGACCGGTGACAGGCGTTCACGCACGGTCGTTGCGGGCGGGCTCAAGGCCGATGGCGGGCGCACCCGCCACCGCGACGGGCCGGCCCACGACCGGTGACAGGCGTTCACGCACGGTCGTTGCGGGCGGGCTCAACACCGATGGCGGGCGCACCCGCCACCGTGACGGGCCGGCCCACGACCCGTGACGGGCGTTCACGCACGGCGTGGTGTGGGCCAGCCACGGCCGGTTACGTGGTGGGCGGCGAGGGCGTGGCGGGTGGGCACCGGGTGCTGTCGTGTCAGGGCGTCCGGTCGGTCGGTCACGGGCCGTCGTGCGGCGTAGAGCGGCCGCCGCGAGGCGTGAGCGTCGGTGCGGCGGGGTGCCTGCACGGGGCCGGGCAGGGACGGGGGCTGCGCGGAAGCAGGCCGGTGGCGCCGTCGGACGGGCGGGCCACCGGCCTCGTCGTCAGTAGCGGTCGGCGTGTGCCGCGATGATCTCGCGGCACTTCTCGACGTCTTCGCCCATCTGGTCCAGCAGCGCGTCCAGCGTGTCGAATTTCGCCTGCCCCCGTACGAAGGCCAGGAAGTCGACGGCGACGTGCAACCCGTACAGGTCGAGGCCCACGCGGTCGATCGCGTACGCCTCCACCGTGCGCTCGGTGCCCTCGAACTGCGGGTTGGTGCCGACGGAGATCGCGGCCGGCATCACCTCGCCCTGGGCGTTCAGCCAGCCGGCGTAGACACCGTCGGCCGGGATGGCGGTGTGCGGGAGGGTCTCGACGTTGGCCGTGGGGAAGCCCAGCTCACGGCCGCGCTGGGCGCCCCGGACGACGACGCCCTCGACGCGGTGCGGCCGGCCCAGGATCTCCGCGGCGCCCCCGACGTCGCCCTCGGCGACCAGGCGGCGGGTCAGGGTGGAGGAGAACGGCTCGCCGCCGCCCGCCTCACCGGTCACGTACAGGTCGACGACCTCGACCTCGAAGTCGTAGACCTTGCCCTGCTCGGTGAGGAAGTCGACGTTCCCGGCGGCCTTGTGGCCGAAGCGGAAGTTGGGGCCCTCCACGACCGCCTTGGCGCGCAGCCGGTCGACCAGGACCTTGACCACGAAGTCGGCGGCGGACAGCTTCGAGAACTCGGTGGTGAAGGGGAGGATCAGCACGGCGTCCACGCCCAGGTCGGCCATCAGTTCGGCGCGGCGGTGGTGCGGGGCGAGCAGCGGCGGGTGGCTGCCGGGGCGGACGACCTCGCTGGGGTGGGGGTCGAAGGTGACGACGACTGCGGGGACGCCCAGCTCGCGGGCGCGGTCGACGGCGTGCTTGATGATCAGCTGGTGCCCTCGGTGGACACCGTCGTAGGAGCCGATGGTGACGACGCTGCGTCCCCAGTCCTCGGGGATGTCCTCCAAGCCACGCCAGCGCTGCACTGTGTCTGCTCCTTGTCGCAAACTCGTCGGAGTCGATGCCTCTTACGCAGCTCTAAGAGTGCCATGCCGCCCGTCTCGCGCCCGCATCGGCATGGGCGCTGTGACCGGGTGCACGCCGGCCGGTCCCGCGGGGCGCCCGCGTCATGCCGGGACCCGTTCACCCGCCAGGCCCTCGATGGTGCGGCGGGCGCTGGGGCCCACCAGGGCGGCCCAGTCCTGGGGTGCGTCGGCCAGCCAGTCGGTCAGGCGGCCGGCGAAGCCCGGCAGGTGGCGGGCCAGGTCGACCAGGCCCTGGTCGAAGCGGGTGGCGCCGTCCGGGGTGCGCACGAGGAGCCGCCCGGTGCGGTGGACCAGGGCGCGCTGGCCGTCGCCGCCGCACCGGGCGGCCGCGTGCAGCAGCGCGTCGAGCACGGCGGGGTCCTGCTCGTGGGCCAGGAGGTGCTCGCGCAGCTCGTGGCGGAGCAAGCCGCGAGCCGAGGTGCCGTCGGCGGCGAGGACTCCGGCGAGTGCGGCCCGCACCGGCTCGGGTCCCGCGTCCAGCAGGCCGGTGACCAGGGGTTGGAGCACGGCGCGGGCCGCCGGGTCGTGGTCGAGGCGCCGGTCGACGTAGGCGGCCACGTGCCCGGCGGTCTCGGGGCGCTCCGCGACGGCCTCCCCGACGAGTACGGCCACCCGGTGGGCCAGCGCGGGCGTGGTGGCGTCGGCGAGCCTGCGCAGCGCCTCCCCGGCGTCGGGTCCGCGCAGCCTGGCCCGGAAGGCGTCGAGGACGGGCTCCGGGTGGGTCGGCAGGGCGGCGGCCACCGCGCTCGGCGGGAGGTACGGGTCTGCCGCCGCGAAACGGCCGAGGGCTCGCGGGAGGTGGCGGTCCCGGCTGCCCGGGTCCATGACGAGCAGGGCGAGGGCGCCGCCGTGCAGCCGTTCGTCGGTGGGACCGGCGAGCAGGAGCAGGGCCGCGTGGCGGAGCAGGGTGCGGTCGGCGCCGGTGCGGGCGTGCGGGGCGGTGCGCAGGCCATGGGTGACGGACTGCGCCCGCCGCTCCGGCCGCTCGTCGCGCGCCCAGCGTTCGACGGCCCGGCAGAGGGCGGAGGGCTCCTCCTCTGACAGTACGGCGAGCAGTTCGTCGGCCCGCCGGTGCGTGCTGTCGGCGAGCGCCTCGGTGAGGGCGTCCAGGCCGCGGTGGCGGTGGGTGTACAGCAGCGCCTGCGCGGCCGTGGCGACGGTGGCGTGCGG
Source organism: Streptomyces sp. AC602_WCS936 (assembly GCF_019049125.1). Lineage (NCBI taxonomy): Bacteria > Bacillati > Actinomycetota > Actinomycetes > Kitasatosporales > Streptomycetaceae > Streptomyces > Streptomyces sp. AC602_WCS936. Next base: position 26,091 of record NZ_JAGMUF010000061.1, read on the forward strand.
GGTCGCGGGCAGCGGCCGTTCGTCGTCGAACCAGCGGACGAGGAGCGGTTGTACGGTCGTGGGGTCGGCGGCGAGCAGCCGGGCGGCCGTGTCGAGGTGGCGGGGGCCGGGTTCGCGCGGGGGGCCGTCGGCGAGGACGAGACGGCGCAGCAGGTCCAGGCGGGTGGCCTCCGGCAGTCGCAGGGCGGTCCAGAATGCCGGTCCGAACTCTCCCTGCCCCGAGGGTTTTTCGCCGCTCCGTTCCGCGATGCCGTCGGCGAGCAGCCGCAGCACGTCCGTGTACGGCGTGGCGTCGGGCACGCGGGTCAGCGCCTCGGTGAGCAGCCGGGCGGCCCACCAGGAGTGCGGGTCGGTGTCGAGGGCGCCCACCAGCTCTTCGAGGGTGAGGGCGAGTTGGGGGATGCCGTGCTGGCGGGCGAGGAGCAGAACGGCTTCGACGACGGGGCCGATGCGGTGGTGCGGTACGGGGAGGGCGTGCGCGTGCTGCGGGACGGCGCCGCGGTGGACGAGGGCGCGCAGGGCCTCGTCCAGGTCGAGGTGGGTGCCGTGGAGCCAGTCGGCGAGTTCCTCGTGGGCGAAGCGGTAGCCGTTGCCGGCGGGGACGAGGAGGCCTTCGGCGAGCACGGCCGTCGCCCAGCCGGTGCCGCCGCCGAGCCGCGCCGGGGCCGGGCCCCACGGGAACACCGCCTCGAACGACTCCCGGTCGAGCTCGCCCTGCCCGGGGCCGAGACTGCGCCGGGCCGCCTCGTGCACCTGCCCGGAGACCTTCGCCGCGAGGCGGCGGCGTACGCCGGTGCCGTGCAGGGCGTTCTCCCGGGCCAGCCGGGTCGCGACGCGCAGGCAGATCAGGTCCAGGTAGGCGGTGAAGACGGCGTCCCGGTCGACGCGGGCGGGGGGCGGCACTCCGGGCAGGGCCCCGTGGACCTCCGCGAGCAGGCGGAGGGTGAGGGGGTGCCGGGCGTCCGGGCCGTCGAGGGCGCCTTCCGGCACGCGGTAGCGTGCGCGCGCGTCACGGGCCTCCTCGTCCGAGAGGTCACCGAGGCGGACGCAGGGCGGCGCTCCCGCACCGGCCGGTGCGAAGTGGGGCGCCTGGGGGGCGGTGCCGGACGGAAGCCCGGCGGGGCCCGATCCGTACGGGAGCCCGGCGGGGCCTGAACGGGGCGAGACCCCGGCAGGCTCCGTACCGGCCGCAACTCCGGCAGGCCCGGAGCCGGACGACAGCCCGGCGGACTCCGAACCGTACGGAAGTCCGGTGGACGCCGGCCCACACGAAAAGCCACTGCCGCCCGACCCAGACGAAAACCCGGCAGACCCCGAACCGGCCGCAACCCCGGCAGGCCCGGAGCCGGACGACAGCCCGGCGGACGCCGCCCCGTACGAAAGCCCGGTGGACGCCGACCCACACGAAAAGCCACTGCCGCCCGACCCAGACGAAAACCCGGCAGACCCCGAACCGGCCGCAACCCCGGCAGGCCCGGAGCCGGACGACAGCCCGGCGGACGCCGCCCCGTACGAAAGCCCGGTGGACGCCGGCCCGTACGAAAGCCCGGTGGACTCCGAACCGTAAGCAAGTCCGGTGGACGCCGACCCGGACGAAAGCCCGGCAGGTTCCGCCCCGGGCGACGACGGCCCCGCCGTCGTCGCCCGCCACGCCGTGCGGTCACTGTCGTCGGCGTCGGCATCGTCGCCGTCCGGCCCGGTGCACGGCCCCGGTGTCACGGTCGGCCAGGAGCAGCCGACGCCGAGCACCGGACCGGCCGACGTGCACCCGCGTTCCCCGTGCAGCAGTTCCCGCGGGTACTCCGCCCCCGCCCGCTCCCAGTACTCCGCCCGGCAGGCCACCACGAGCCGTGCCTCCGTCTCCGTCAGCCATGCCGCCGTGCCCTCGGTCCACTCGGGAAGGCGGTGGGCCAGGACGGGCGGCATTTCCTCGGGGCCGTCGAGGAGGAGCAGGAGGGGGCGTCCGGCGGTGTGGGCGAGGTGGGCCAGGCGCTCCGGGGTGATGTCGCCGAGGCCGGCGGGGCGGGAGCGGTCGGCGGCGGCCACGATGCGGGCGGCCCGGCCCAGCGCCCTGCGTGCCGCGTCCGCCACCGACATGTCGTCGTCGTGCAGGTCGGCGCCGCGCAGCCACAGGGTGGGTGCCGGTTCCGTGCCCCGGGAGCGGCGGGCGGCGAGGGCGGCCAGCTCGGTCGTACGGCCGCTGCCGGGGGCCCCGACGAGTCCGAGGACACGGGCCCGGGCGCGGGGCTCGGTGAAGGCGGCGAACTCCCGGACCACGTCGGCGCGTTCGACCGGCTCCACCCGGTCGGCTCCCCCGGCGGGCGCATCCGTCACGTCTCCCCCTTCAAGCCGACCCGGCGGGCCGTCCTGCCCCACCTGGGTCGCCGTGAGGGCGAGCACCCCGGCCAGGTTGAGATCGGCGCCGTAGGCCGGGACCGTCGCCGCGTTCTCGGCGAGCAGGCCGCCGAGGGGGCCGGGGGCGTGCGGCAGCGGTACGGCGAAGCCGACGTCGCTGTGGCCGGAGCTCAGGGCGGTGCCGAGGACCCCGAGGACCGCTCCGGTGGTGAGGTCGAGGACCGGTCCGCCGGCCGCGCCGCCGCCCAGCCGCAGCGCGTCCCGCCCCGAGGTGCCGACCGCGAGCTCCAGCGCGTCGGCGAGGAGGTGGAAGCGGTCGGTGGCCGCGTAGTGGACGTCGGTGGTGCCCAGCACCCGGGCCTCGCGCCAGCCGCCGGCGGCGATCCGGACGTACGTCCCGGCCTCGGTCCTGCCCCGCGTGCCGACGGGCAGCGGGGGCACGCCGAGGCCCTCGGCGCGTACGAGGGCCAGACCGAGCGCGGGTAGCGGGGTCACGTCGGCGGCGGCCACGACGCGGCGGCGGCCCCCGGCGGCGCTCAGCACGAGCCGGGACAGACCGTCGACGGCCTCGTGGCTCGTGATCACCGTGCCGTGGTGGTCGGCGGCGAACCCGGTGCCGCGGGGGCGCCCGGCCAGATCGTGGACGCGGACCAGGGCGTCGTCGGGCCCATGCCCCGCGGGGTCCGTGTCCTGGGCCTGCGGCCCGGCGTGCGGATCCCGGATGTCGTGCCCCGACCGCCGTCCCACCCTGCCGCTCCCCGCCTCCCGGGACCGGTTACGCGACGCCATCGCCGCACCTCCCCGCCGTACACCCGTGCTGTGTGTTCGACGGTAGGCGCGTGATGATCAGCGGGACAGGGCGCGTGGTCAACGCGCCCCCTTCCACTCCCCCGGTTCACTCCGAGCGCCTGCCCGGACGGGTGAACAGACGGGGCGGGTTGCATACACCCTAGGGGGTGGGGGAACCGAGGGGGGCCGTGGAGCGGCGGCGGTGGAAGTCCCCGTGGTCGCCGCTCCACGGACGGAGCCCGTCGGCGGGCCCGTCCAGCTAGCCGAAGACGGCCAGGCTCTTGGCCTTGCCCTTCTGTTCCTCCACGAGCGCGAGGAAGCGGCCCTCCTGGTCGAAGACGGCGACGGCACCGGCGCCCGCGTACTCGTCGGGCATCTCCAGCCGCACGCCGTTGAGGAGGAGCCGGGCGCGTCTGGTGTCCACCTTCCACTGCGGGAAGGCGGCGCGGGCCGCGTCCGCGACCGGCATGACGGTCAGCTCCTCCTGGAGCTGGTCCAGCGTCTTCGCCGTGTCCAGCTTGTAGGGGCCGACGCGGGTGCGGCGCAGCGCGGTGAGGTGGCCGCCGACGCCGAGGTCGGCGCCGAGGTCCCGGGCCAGGGCCCGGATGTAGGTGCCGGAGGAGCAGACCACCGAGACCACCAGGTCCAGCACCGGGGTGCCGTCCTCGGCGACGGCGTCCCGGACGTCGTACACCGCGAAGGACGAGACGGTGACGGGGCGGGCGGGGATCTCGAAATCCTCGCCCTCGCGCGCCCGCTTGTAGGAGCGCACGCCGTTGATCTTGATGGCGCTGACCTTGGACGGCACCTGCATGATGTCGCCGGTGAGCTTGGCGACGGCCGCGTCGACGGCGTCCCGGGTGACCTTCGAGGCGTCCCGCGACCCCGTGATCTCGCCCTCGGCGTCGTCGGTGAGCGTCGTCTGCCCGAGCCTGATGGTGCCCAGGTACTCCTTCTCGGTGAGGGCCAGGTGCCCGAGGAGCTTCGTCGCGCGCTCCACACCGAGGACCAGGACACCGGTCGCCATCGGGTCGAGCGTGCCGGCGTGCCCGACGCGCCGGGTGCGGGCGATGCCCCGCATCTTGGCGACGACGTCGTGCGAAGTGAAGCCCGACGGCTTGTCGACGATGACAAGGCCGTCGGGCGTGGTGTGCTTCTCGGTCATTTAGCGGTGTCGTCCGTCTCGTCGGCCGCGGGCTCGTCCTCGGACTCGTCCGGCTTGCGGTACGGGTCCGCCTCGCCGGCGTACGCGGCGCCCGCGGACGCCTCGCGCACCTTGGCGTCGGACTGACGTGCCTTGTCGAGGAGGTCCTCGATGTTCCGGGCGGTGTCCGGGAGGGCGTCCATGACGAAGGCCAGGGTCGGCGTGAACTTCACGCCCGCCGCCTTGCCGACCTCGGAGCGCAGGATGCCCTTGGCGCTCTCCAGGCCCGCGGCGGCCGCCGCCCGCTCCTCGTCGTCCCCGTACACCGTGTAGAAGACGGTCGCCTCCCGCAGGTCACCCGTGACCCGGGTGTCCGTGATGGTGACGTGCGAGCCGAGCCGCGGGTCCTTGATCCCGCGCTGCAGCTTCTGGGCCACCACCTCTCGGATGAGGTCCGCCAGCCTTTTCGCCCGCGCGTTGTCGGCCACTGGTCCGTCTCCCGTTCTTTCTTCTCTGTGTTTCGTGGGTCAGTCGTGTTCGCGGTCAGTCGTCTTCGCCGTGGAAGCGCCGCCTGACGGACAGCAGTTCCACCTCGGGCCGGCCGGCCACCAGCCGTTCACACCGGTCGAGTACGTCACCCAGGTGCCCGGCGTCGCCGGACACCATGGCCAGGCCGATGACGGCCCGGCGATGGAGGTTCATGTGATCCACCTCCGCCGCGCTCACCGCGTACTTCCGCTGGAGTTCGGCGACGATCGGGCGGACGACGGAGCGCTTCTCCTTCAGCGAATGTACGTCGCCGAGGAGAAGATCGAAGGACAGCGTCCCCACATACATGTGCAACCGGTTCACCCGCCGGTCCGGGATCGATGGCCCCGCCATCCACGGGCGGGGACATCAGAACCGTACAACGAACGGCCGGGGCCGATCGACGGATATTGCTCTCCGCCGACCGGCCCCGGACCGCACCGTCTTCGAAGTCGGGGGTCTTACACCCGCGGCTTCTCGCGCATCTCGTACGTCGCGATGACGTCGTCGACCTTGATGTCGTTGAAGTTTCCGAGGTTGATACCGCCCTCGAAGCCTTCGCGGATCTCGGTGACGTCGTCCTTGAAGCGACGCAGACCCTCGATGTTGAGGTTCTCCGCGATGACCTTGCCATCGCGCAGGAGGCGCGCCTTGGTGTTGCGCTTGACCTCGCCGGAGCGGATGAGGACACCCGCGATGTTGCCCAGCTTGGACGAGCGGAAGACCTCGCGGATCTCCGCCGTACCGAGCTCGACCTCTTCGTACTCCGGCTTGAGCATGCCCTTGAGGGCCGCCTCGATCTCCTCGATCGCCTGGTAGATGACCGAGTAGTACCGGACGTCCACACCCTCGCGCTCGGCCATCTGCTGTGCCCGCCCGGCGGCGCGCACGTTGAAGCCGATCACGATGGCGTCGGAGCCCATCGCCAGGTCGATGTCGGACTCCGTGACCGCACCGACGCCGCGGTGCAGGACGCGGATGTCGACCTCTTCGCCGACGTCCAGCTGGAGCAGGGAGGATTCCAGCGCCTCGACCGATCCGGACGCGTCGCCCTTGATGATCAGGTTCAGCTGCTGGACCTCGCCGGCCTTCAGCACCTTGTCCAGGTCCTCCAGCGACACGCGGCGCGTGCGCTTGGCGAACGCGGCGTTGCGCTCGCGGGCGGCGCGCTTCTCCGCGATCTGGCGGGCCGTACGGTCCTCGTCGACCACGATGAAGTTGTCACCGGCGCCCGGGACGTTGGTCAGGCCCAGGACCTGGACCGGCGTCGACGGACCGGCCTCGGCGACGTTGTTGCCGTTGTCGTCGAGCATGGCGCGGACGCGGCCGTAGGCGTCGCCCACCACCATCGTGTCGCCGACCCGCAGGGTGCCTCGCTGCACGAGGACCGTCGCCACGGCACCGCGGCCGCGGTCGAGACGGGACTCGATCGAGATGCCCTGCGCGTCCTGGTTCGGGTTGGCCCGCAGGTCGAGCGAGGCGTCCGCGGTGAGGACCACGGCCTCCAGCAGGGAGTCGATGTTCTCCCCCTGCTTGGCGGAGATGTCGACGAACATGGTGTCGCCGCCGTACTCCTCGGCCACCAGGCCGTACTCGGTCAGCTGACCGCGCACCTTGGTCGGGTCGGCACCCTCGACGTCGATCTTGTTGACCGCGACGACGATCGGGACCTCGGCCGCCTTGGCGTGGTTCAGCGCCTCGACCGTCTGCGGCATGACGCCGTCGTTGGCCGCGACGACCAGGATCGCGATGTCGGTCGACTTGGCACCGCGGGCACGCATGGCGGTGAACGCCTCGTGACCCGGGGTGTCGATGAAGGTGATCTTGCGCTCTTCACCGTTGACCTCGGTCGCGACCTGGTAGGCACCGATGTGCTGGGTGATGCCGCCGGCCTCGCCCGCGATGACGTTCGTCTTGCGGATGGCGTCGAGCAGCCGGGTCTTTCCGTGGTCGACGTGACCCATGACGGTCACGGCTGGCGGACGGACGACCAGGTCCTCCTCGGAGCCCTCGTCCTCGCCGAACTCCAGGTCGAAGGACTCGAGCAGCTCGCGGTCCTCCTCCTCCGGGCTGACGATCTGAACCGTGTAGTTCATCTCGTCGGCGAGGAGCTGGAGCGTCTCGTCGGAGACGGACTGGGTCGCGGTGACCATCTCACCGAGGTTCATCATGACCGCGACGAGCGACGCCGGGTTGGCGTTGATCTTCTCCGCGAAGTCGGTGAGCGACGCACCGCGCGACAGGCGAATGGCTTCGCCGTTGCCGCGAGGCAGCATCACGCCGCCGACCGACGGGGCCTGCATGGCCTCGTACTCCTGGCGCCTCTGCCGCTTCGACTTGCGACCGCGACGCGCGGGACCGCCGGGACGGCCGAAGGCGCCCTGCGTGCCACCACGGCCACCGGGACCGCCGGGACGGCCGCCGAAGCCGGGACGGCCACCGCCGCCGCCGAAGCCGCCGCCACCGGGACGACCGGCGAAACCGCCGCCGCCACCGGGACGACCGCCGCCACCGCCACCGGGACGGCCGGCGAAGCCGCCGCCGCCCGGACGACCGCCGCCGCCGGGACGACCGGCACCGCCGGGACCGCGACCGCCGCCACCGGGGCCGGGACGCGGGCCAGCAGCCGGACGCTGCGGCATCATGCCGGGGTTCGGACGCGGACCGCCGGGACGGGGACCGCCCTGGCCGCCGCCCTGCGGACGCGGCATCGAGCCCGGGGACGGGCGGTTGCCGCCCGGAGCCTGGGGACGGGGACCGCCGCCCTGGCCGCCGGGAGCCTGCGGACGCGGGCCGCCGCCGGGAGCACCGGGGCCACCCGGACGCGGGCCGCCCTGCGGACGGGGCGCCTGCGGGCGCGCCATGCCGGCATTGCCGCCGGAGGTGAAGGGGTTGTTGCCCGGACGCGGACCGCCGGGACGGCCGCCGGGGCGCTGGCCCTGGGCGCCGGGACGCTGGCCACCGGGACGGCCCTGGCCGCCCTGCTGACCGCGGTCCTGACCCGGACCGGACGGACGGGCGCCGCCGGGCTTGGGGGCGCCGGGACGCGCGCCACCGGGCTTCGGACCGGCCGGAGCCTGGGACGAAGCGGCCGGGGCGGCAGGGGCGGCCGGCGGAGCGGTGAACTCCGGTGCGGCCGGGGCCGGACGCGGCGCGGGCGCCGGCTTCGGGCCCGGCGTCGGACGCGGGCCCGGCGTCGGGGCGGACGGGGCCTCGGGCTGCTGGGCGGCCGGGGGCTTGGGGGCAGCCGGAGCCGCCGGACCCGGACGGGGCGCAGCCGGGCGGGCCGCCTGCGCCGGGGAAGGCGCCGACGGCCTGGGGGCAGCCTTCTTCGGGGCCGCGGGACGACCGGCGGACCGGCCGTTTCCGCCACCCTGCTGGAAGGCGTCTGTCAGCTTGCGTACTACGGGCGCTTCGATGGTCGAAGACGCCGAACGGACGAATTCACCGAGTTCCTGGAGCTTGGCCATGACGACCTTGCTCTCGACGCCGAACTCCTTGGCGAGTTCGTAGACCCGGACCTTAGCCACTTCGCTCCTCTGAGGTCCGGGTTGCGTCCGGACCGTCGCTAGTTCATGGGCGTACTCATCGCGTACTCATCGAGTGCTCATCGCAATCTCGACCTGCTTTCGACTCGCGAGGTACCAGACCGCACGGGGTTCCGCGCGGCATGTCTTCCTTACCACGTTGCTCACATGCTGCTTTCAGCAGCCGTGCTGCAACCTTGTGCCTGCTCGACGTAGTGGCGCAACGCCTTTACGTCGAGCGGTCCCGGGACGCGGAGCGCCCGCGGGAACGCCTTGCGGCGCACTGCCTGGTCGACACAGACCGGTACAGGGTGCACGTACGCACCCCGGCCGGGCAGCGTACCGCGTGGATCGGGGGCGCATTCGCCCTCGACCGCCACGGTGCGCAGCAGCTCGCTCTTGACCGCTCGCTCCCGGCACCCCACGCAGGTGCGCTCGGGGCATGCTCGGGTACGTGTCCGGCCAGACACTCCTAAGTCTACCTCCCCGGACCGACCTCACCCCTTTGGGGCAAGAATCGAACACGTGCCGCACGCAAGACTGTCGTGATCTCAGCGCCGTGCGGCTTGGATCTATTCCCCCGTACCCGCCGGACGGCCCGGACCTACTCCCCGTGCCCGCCGGACGACTGGTCGGAGGGCTGCTCGGTGTCCGGCCGGATGTCGATCCGCCAGCCGGTCAGCCGGGCCGCGAGGCGGGCGTTCTGGCCCTCCTTGCCGATGGCCAGCGACAGCTGGTAGTCCGGCACGATCACCCGGGCGGAGCGGGCCGCCAGGTCGACGACCTCCACCTTGGAGACGCGGGCCGGGGAGAGCGCGTTCGCCACCATCTCGGCCGGGTCGTCCGACCAGTCGACGATGTCGATCTTCTCACCGTTCAGCTCGCCCATGACGTTGCGCACCCGGCCGCCCATGGGGCCGATGCAGGCACCCTTGGCGTTCAGGCCCGAGCGGGTGGAGCGCACGGCGATCTTGGTGCGGTGGCCGGCCTCGCGGGCGATCGCGGAGATCTCGACCGACCCGTCGGCGATCTCCGGGACCTCCAGGGCGAAGAGCTTCTTCACCAGGTTGGGGTGCGTGCGGGAGAGCGTCACGGAGGGGCCGCGTACGCCCTTGGCCACCCGGACGACGTACGAGCGCAGGCGCGTGCCGTGCGGGTAGGTCTCGCCGGGCACCTGCTCCTGCACCGGCAGGATGGCCTCCAGCTTGCCGATGTCGACCAGCACGTTCTTCGGGTCGCGGCCCTGCTGGACCACGCCGGTGACGATGTCGCCCTCGCGGCCGGCGTACTCACCGAGCGTCGCGTCGTCCTCGGCGTCGCGCAGCCGCTGCAGGATGACCTGCTTGGCGGTGGTGGCGGCGATGCGGCCGAAGTCGGACGGGGTGTCGTCGAACTCGCGGGGCGCCTGGCCCTCCTCGAGGTCGTCGGCGTCCTCCTTCGCCCACACGGTCACGTGTCCGGTGTCACGGCTGAGCTCCACGCGCGCGTGCCGGCGGCTTCCCTCGGTGCGGTGGTAGGCGATGAGGAGGGCCGACTCGATCGCCTCGACCAGCAGGTCGAAGGAGATCTCCTTCTCCCGGACCAAACCCCGCAGGGCGCTCATGTCGATGTCCACGGCTACGCCTCCTCCTCTTTCATGTTGTCGTCGGTGTCGCTGTCGGTGTTCTTGGTGTCCTTGCGGTTGAACTCGACCTGGACGCGTGCCTTGTCGATGTCACCGAAGGGAAGTCTGCGGGTGGTGGCCTTGCGGCCCTTGACTCCGGGGACTTCGAGGTCGAGTCCGTCGTCGTCGACGCCGAGGACGCGGGCGACCAGCTCGCCACCCTCGTGCAGCTGGAACCGCACCAGGCGGTCGGTGGCGCGCACGAAGTGGCGGTGCTCGGTGAGGGAGCGCTCGGCGCCCGGGGTGCCGACCTCCAGGGTGTACTCCGCGTCGCCCATCGCGTCGGTCTCGTCCAGCTTCGCCGAGAGCGCGCGGCTCACATCGGCGATCCGGTCCAGGTCGGCACCGGTGTCGGAGTCGACGACCACACGCAGCACACGCTTGCGGCCGACCGAGTCCACCGCGATCTCCTCGAGGTCCAGTCCCTGGGAGGCGACGAGCGGCTCAAGCAGCTCTCGCAGCCTCTCGCTCTGGGTGGTGCTCATCCGGGTGACTCCTCGGCCGCGTGTGCTGTTGTGGGACGGTGCGCGTGTCTGGTCAAAGGGTATCCGGTCGCGAGGGGTGTTGCCGTCCACCCCGGCTCGGCGGTGCCGATGGGTGGTGCCCGGGCGGGGCCCGGGTACCGTGATCACGGGCGGGCGGCCGCAGCGCGGGGCTCCGTTCAGCGCGGGTTCCGTTCGCGCCGCCCTTCGCTCCGCTGTTGGTTGTCTCCGCCGTCTGTCTCCGCTTCCGTACGAGCCCGTCGAGGACGTCTGTCGTGTCGCTTCCCGCATCGCCGCGCCTGCCCTCGGGGCCGCGCAGAAGGAGCCTGCTCGCGTCGGCCGCCGGGGCCGCCCTGCTCGTCGGCTGTTCCGGCGGCTCGGACCCCGGTGGCCCGGGCGACGATCCGTCCGCCACCGAGCGGGCCCGCGCGCGTGCGGCTCGGGACAGCGAGGCACTGGCCGGGCGGTACGCGGCGGTGATCGCCGCGCATCCCGGGCTGGCGGAGCGGCTGCGGCCGCTGCGGGAGGAAGTCGTACGGCACGCGGAGGCGTTCGGTGCGGTGCGGGCGGCCTCTCCCGAGGCGTCGGCCGAGGCGTCGCCCTCGGTCTCCGCGCGGGCCGCCGGGCCGGAGGACGGTGCCGTGCCCGCGAGCGAGAAGGAGGCCCTGGCCCTGCTCGCCGCCGCCGAGCGCGAACTGACCGACCGGCGGACCGGGGCGCTGGCGGGTGTGCCGGGCGAGCTGGCGCGACTGCTGGCCTCGGTGGCGGCGGCCGGGGCGGCGCACGTGTATCTGCTGACGGAGGGTGACGGGTGAGCAAGGCTGAGGACCGGGAGCTGGACGCCCTCCAGGCGGCGCTGGCGGCGGAGCACGCGGCCGTGTACGGCTACGGGGTCGTCGGTGGGCGGATCGGCGAGGAACGGCGCACCGAGGCACGGACGGCGTACGACGCGCACCGGGCTCGGCGGGACGCGCTGGCGCGCGAGGTGCGCGATCTCGGTGCGAAGCCGGTCGCGGCGGCGGCGGGGTACGCGCTGCCCTTCGAGGTGCCGGACGCGGCGTCGGCGGTGCGGCTGGCGGCCGAGCTGGAGGAGCGGGTGGCCGGCGTCTACTCCGACCTGGTGCGGGCCGCCGGCGGTGACCGGCGGGCGGCGGCGGCCGGGGCTCTGCGGGAGGCGGCGGTCCGTGCGGTGCGGTGGCGGGGCGGGAGCGTAGCCTTCCCTGGGCTCGCCGAGCGGGCCGGTTCGGCGACACCGACTGCGTAACACGTACAGCTGCGCAACACGTACGGCTGCCCGTACGGGAAGGGAACGGCTCGCGCATGGCTTTCGAACCGCCGCGGCGTCTGGTCAGGGCGCTCGGTGAGACGGCACCGGACGGTGACGACTGGTTGGAGAAGCTGCCCGGGGCGGCTGAGCGGGCCGTGGAGTCGCGCGACCTGACCGTGGAGCGGGTGCAGGTGCCCGGCGGGCGCAGCAGCCTGGTCGTCCTGGTGCGGCGGGCCGACGGGACACCGGCCGTGCTGAAGCTGGCCCCGCGCCGGGCGCGCCCGGAGAGTGAGCGGGCCGCGCTCGCCCACTGGGGCGGGTTGGGTGCCGTGCAGCTGCTCGACGAGTCCGCCGGCGGTGGCGAGGGCGTACTGCTGCTGGAGCGGTTGCACCCGGACGTGTCGGTGCGGTCGCTGGCGGAGTCGAAGGCGCTGCTGGAGGCCGCGGGGACGCTGCGCCGGCTGTGGGTGGAGCCGCCCGCCGGTCACCGCTTCGAGACCGTGGCGGAGCGGACCGGGCGGCAGGCCGAGGCCATGCGGGCGCGCGCGGTGACCGACCCGGAGGTGGCGCCGCTGGTCGACGCGGCGCTCGCGGTGCGCGGGGAGTTGCTGGACGGGGCTCCTGAGGAGCGGTTGTTGCACGGCACGTTCCGGCAGAGCAAGGTGCTGGCCGGGGACCGGATGCCGTGGCTGGCCGTGGGGCCCGATCCGGTGGTCGGTGAGAGCGCCTTCGACCTGGCGCGGCTGGTGCGGGACCGGGTGGAGGACCTCGTCGCCCAGCCCTCGGGTGCCTCGACGACCCGGCGCCGCATCAAACGGCTCGCGGAGTCGCTGGAGGTGGACCAGGAGCGGCTGCGGGGGTGGACGCTCTTCCGGGCGGTGGAGTCGGGGGTACGGGCCCGGCGGGTGGGGCGGGAGCGGGACGCGGAGCTGTTGTTGGAGTTCGCCGGCTGGTTGTGACGGTGGCCTCCGGCGGTGGGGCGGGTGGGGTGCCTGCGGCGGCCTGTGCGGGTTCGGTGGGGGTGCGGGCAGCGCGGTGCGTTGTCTGTGGGTCGGGGCCGCGCCGGGGGGTGTCCGTCCTCGGAACGGCGCGGAATCGGTCACTTGAAAAGGTGCGGGGCGTTGACGCGCCAACCGCTGCGGGCGGACACCCCCCGACACGTCCCCTTCTCGCCGTACGCGGCTGACCGTCCGCACGGGGTGCGCGGCGACCGGGGGTGTGCCGCGCCATCGTGCGCGACTGCGGGCGGTGGGCGCTCCGCCGCCGGGCTGCGGGCAGTCGCCTGCCGCCCCAGCTGCCCTAGCTGCGGGCAGTCGTGCCGCTGGGGCGGCACGGGTGGGCGCAGCGGCACCCCGCTACGCCGGGCCGCGCACCCGCCCCCGACGCCCACACCCACGCCGGGTGGGAAGGAGGCACCGGGCCACCTCGCCCACCCGCCGGCGGCCCGCGGCCGGCGCCGTCAGGCGGTGAGGCGGGTGATGGCCTCCTCGACCGTCACCTCTTCGCGCTCGCCCGTGCGGCGGTCCTTCAGTTCGACCACGCCTTCCGCGGAGCGCCGGCCGGCGACCAGGATCTGCGGGACGCCGATGAGTTCGGCGTCGGTGAACTTGACGCCCGGGGAAACGCCCGCGCGGTCGTCCACCAGGACGCGGACGCCGGCGGCGGCCAGCTTGTCGGAGACCTCCAGGGCCAGCTCGGTCTGGAGGGCCTTGCCGGCGGCGACGACGTGGACGTCGGCCGGGGCGACCTCCTTGGACCAGACGAGGCCCTTCTCGTCGGCGTGCTGCTCGGCGAGGGCGGCCACCGCGCGGGAGACGCCGATGCCGTAGGAGCCCATGGTGACGCGGGCCGGCTTGCCGTTCTGGCCGAGGACGTCGAGCTTGAGGGCGTCGGTGTACTTGCGGCCCAGCTGGAAGATGTGGCCGATCTCGATGGCGCGGTCCAGCTTGAGGCCGGTGCCGCACTTGGGGCAGGGGTCGCCCTCGCGGACGACCACGACGTCCACGTACGCGTCGACCTCGAAGTCGCGCCCGGCGACGACGTTCTTGGCGTGCGTGTGCTCCTTGTTGGCGCCCGTGATCCACGCGGTGCCGGGGGCTACGCGCGGGTCGGCGATGTACTTCACCTTGTCGCCCAGGCCCTGCGGGCCGACGTAGCCGCGGACCAGGTCGGGGCGGCCGACGAAGTCCTCGGCGGTGACCAGTTCGACGGCCGCCGGGGCGAAGTGGGCCTCGACCTTGTCCATGTCGACCTCGCGGTCGCCGGGGACGCCCACGGCGACGATCTCGCCGTCCACCTTGACGAGGAGGTTCTTCAGGGTGGCGGAGGCCTCGACGCCGAGGGAGGCGGCCAGGGTCTCGATGGTGGGGGTGTCGGGGGTGGGGATGTCCTCGGCGGCGGGGGTGGCGGTGGCGTCCGTGGGCGTGAGCGCGTAGGTGATCGCCTCCGTGTTGGCGGCGAAGTCGCAGTTCGGGCAGTCCGCGAAGGTGTCCTCGCCGGCCTCGGCGGGGGCCAGGAACTCCTCGGACTTGGAGCCGCCCATCGCGCCGGCGGTGGCCGCGCAGATGCGGTAGTCGAGGCCGAGACGCTCGAAGATGCGCTGGTAGGCGGCGCGGTGCAGGGCGTAGGACTCGGCGAGGCCCTCGTCGGCGACGTCGAAGGAGTAGGAGTCCTTCATCAGGAACTCGCGGCCGCGCAGGATGCCGGCCCGGGGGCGGGCCTCGTCGCGGTACTTGTTCTGGATCTGGTAGAGGATGACCGGCAGGTCCTTGTAGGACGCTGCCTGGTCCTTCACCAGGAGGGTGAAGATCTCCTCGTGGGTGGGGCCGAGGAGGTAGTCGCCGCCCTTGCGGTCCTGGAGACGGAAGAGTTCGGGGCCGTACTCGTCCCAGCGGCCGGTGGCCTCGTAGGGCTCGCGCGGCAGCAGGGCGGGGAGCTGGACCTCCTGGGCGCCGATGGCGTCCATCTCCTCGCGGACGATGCGCTCGATGTTGCCGAGGACCTTCTTGCCGAGCGGCAGCCAGCTCCACAGGCCGGCGGCGGTGCGGCGCACGTAGCCGGCGCGGACCAGCAGCTTGTGGCTGAGGACCTCGGCGTCCGCCGGGTCGTCGCGCAGCGTCTTCGCCATCAACTTCGACATGCGCTGGACCTGTGCGTTGGCCATGGTTCTCGTGTCTCCTGCTGCGTAAGGGTGGTGCTAGGAGGTTAGCCGGGGGGTCCGGTGCGGTGGAAATCGGTTATGCCCCGGCTAGTGCCTGCGGAGCGGGAGCGGGGCGCCCATCACCGCGTACGGTTTGGGGGCGCTGGGGAAGAGGACCTGGCGGGCGAGGTCCTGGTAGCCGAGGGAGTGGTAGAGGCCGCGGGCGGGGCTGTCCCGGTCGATCGCGGAGAGGATCGAGCGGGGCTGGGTGGCGGCGTCGGTGATCGTGGTGATCAGGGAGCGGCCCAGGCCGCGGTTCTGGTGCGCCGGGTGGACGTGGAGTTCGGTGATGACGAAGGAGTCGTCGAGCCAGGTGTCGTTGCCCTGGGCGCGGAGGTAGGGCTCGACGACGGTCGACCACCAGTGGGAGCGGTCGTTGGGCATGCCGTAGACGAAGCCGACCAGGTCGCCTCCGACGGTGGCGCCGAGGGCCCGGGCACCGGGGTAGGTCATGTGGCGCAGGACGATCTGGCGGCGGACGGCGACCTCGTCGGGGCCGAGGCCGAACGCGACGGCCTGGACGGCCAGGGCCTCGTCGACGTGGGCGGAGAGGTCCAGTGGGCCGATCACGACGTCCATGTGCGGGAGCCTAGCGCTTCGCTGGTCAGGGCAGGGGTGCGGGTTGCCGTTCGGGTACCGGTCGTGCGGGTCAGAACAGGACGCTCATGAACGCGCCGATCTCCTGGAAGCCGACCCGCTGGTACGTGCGCCGGGCCGCCGTGTTGAAGTCGTTGACGTAGAGGCTCACGACCGGGGCGACGTCCGCGAGGGCGTAGCGCAGGACCGCCGCCATGCCGGGGGCCGCGAGGCCCCTGCCCCGGTACTCGGGGGCCACCCACACGCCCTGGATCTGGCAGGCGCGGTCGGTGGCGGCGCCGATCTCGGCCTTGAAGACGACCTTGCCGTCGGCGTCGAAGCGGGCGAAGGAACGGCCGGAGCCGACCAGTTCGGCGACCCGGGCCTGGTAGAGCAGGCCGCCGTCGCCGGCCAGCGGGGAGATGCCGACCTCCTCGGTGAACATCGCCACGCAGGCCGGCATGATCCGCTCCATCTCGTCCTTGCGGACGCGGCGGACGTAGGGGTCGGGGGCGATGTCGGCGGGGAGGTGGTCGGTGACCATGAGGGGCTGGCGGGTGCGGACCTCGCGAGCGGGGCCCCAGCCCGGTTCGAGGAGTCGCCAGAGCTGGGCGGTGGTGTCGGCGGGGCCGACGATGGAGGAGCAGCGGCGGCCGGCCCGGCGGGCGCGGTCGGCGAAGGCGCGGACGGCGCGCGGGGTGGCGCAGATGGGGACGAGGTTGGCGCCCGCGTAGCACAGGGAGGTCAGCATGCCGTGCTCGTACCAGCCCCACATCTCGCCGCCGAGGCGCCACGGGTCGAGGCCGGCGATCTGCACGCGTGCGGTCACGAAGGCGTTGGCGACCGGCTCGCGGTCGAGGACGGCGAGCGCGGCGTCCAGGTCGCTCGGTTCGAGCACGCGGGAGGTGGTCTGCGTCAACACGTGCGGGGGCCTCACCCTGAGATCTGCTGGTCTCCGCACTGTACCTGCCACGAATATGCCGCGCCGCCCCCCTGGGGCGACGCGGCAGGAGCAGGAGTGGATCAGCCCGCGACGGAGACCGAGGGCTCGCCGGAGGTCACGCCGTCGGCCTCCATCTGCTCGGCGATCTTCATGGCTTCCTCGATGAGGGTCTCCACGATCTTGGACTCGGGGACGGTCTTGATGACCTCGCCCTTGACGAAGATCTGGCCCTTGCCGTTGCCGGAGGCGACGCCGAGGTCGGCCTCGCGGGCCTCGCCGGGGCCGTTGACGACGCAGCCCATGACGGCGACGCGGAGGGGGACGTCCATGCCGGTGAGGCCTGCCGTGACCTCTTCGGCGAGCTTGTAGACGTCGACCTGGGCGCGGCCGCAGGACGGGCAGGAGACGATCTCCAGGCCGCGCTGGCGCAGGTTCAGCGACTCCAGGATCTGGATGCCGACCTTGATCTCCTCGACCGGCGGGGCGGAGAGGGAGACGCGGATGGTGTCGCCGATGCCCTGGGAGAGCAGCGCGCCGAAGGCGACGGCCGACTTGATGGTGCCCTGGAAGGCGGGGCCGGCCTCGGTGACGCCGAGGTGGAGGGGGTAGTCGCACTGGGCGGCGAGCTGGCGGTAGGCCTCGACCATGACGACCGGGTCGTTGTGCTTGACGGAGATCTTGATGTCGCGGAAGTCGTGCTCCTCGAAGAGGGACGCCTCCCACAGGGCGGACTCGGCGAGGGCTTCCGGGGTCGCCTTGCCGTACTTCTGGAGCAGGCGGCGGTCGAGGGAGCCGGCGTTCACGCCGATGCGGATCGGCGTGCCGTGGTCCTTGGCCGCCTTCGCGATCTCCTTGACCTTGTCGTCGAACTGCTTGATGTTGCCCGGGTTCACGCGGACCGCCGCGCAGCCGGCCTCGATCGCGGCGAACACGTACTTCGGCTGGAAGTGGATGTCGGCGATCACCGGGATCTGCGACTTCTTCGCGATCACCGGGAGGGCGTCGGCGTCGTCCTGGGTGGGGCAGGCCACGCGCACGATCTGGCAGCCGGACGCCGTCAGCTCGGCGATCTGCTGGAGGGTCGCGCCGATGTCGGACGTACGGGTCGTGGTCATGGACTGCACGGACACGGGGGCGTCGCCGCCCACCGCCACGGTCCCGACCTGGATCTGCCGGCTCTTGCGGCGCTCCGCGAGCCTGGTGGGAACGTCCGGCATGCCGAGAGAAATCGCAGTCATCTGCTGTGCAACCCCAAGTCGTGGATCAAGGTCCGGTCCCGTCAGCGGCGGGCTCCGGCATTCGAGATTACGGCACGGACATGAACGTCCGGCACACGGCGTACGGGAGATGCACCCTTTGGCGTCCATCTGCCGTACGACCGGCGTGAAGCCCGGTCCGGAGGGACATGCTCTCCGGATCGGGCTTCTCGTCGGACCACAGGTGTGGTCCGGTTCGTACGGGAATCAGCTGATCCGTACCGGGTTGACTACGTCCGCCACCAGGACGAGCAGCGTGAAGCAGACGAAGATGCCCGCCACCACGTAGGCCACCGGCATCAGCTTCGCCACGTCGAACGGTCCCGGGTCCGGGCGGCGCAGCACCTTGGCCGCGTTCCGGCGCAGCGACTCCCACAGCGCCCCCGCGATGTGGCCGCCGTCGAGCGGCAGCAGCGGGAGCATGTTGAAGAGGAACAGGGAGAGGTTGAAGCCGGCCACCAGCATGACGAACATCGCGAGCTGCTGGGTGGGCGGGATGTCGAGGGTGGCGATCTCGCCGCCGACGCGGGCCGCGCCGACGACGCCCATCGGGGAGTCGGCCTCACGGGGGCCGTCGCCGAAGGCCGCGTCCCACAGGGCGGGGATCTTGGAGGGCAGCGCGGCGAGGGAGTCGACGGCGTCGCCGATCCGGTCGCCCATCCAGGTCACGGACTGGCCGAAGTCCTGTTTCACCACGCCGGTGGCCGAGCTGAAGCCGAAGAAGCCGGCCGTGACGTACTCGCCTTCGACGATCCGGCCGTTGGAGTCCTTCTTCGCGACCTGGTTGGTGGCGATGGTCGCCTCGAGGGTGACCTCTTGGCCGTCCCGCTCGACGACGACCGGCACCGTCTCGCCGGGGTGGGAGCGGATCAGGTTGGACAGCCGGTCCCATTCGTCGGTCCGTACGCCGTCGAAGGCGACGATCTTGTCGCCCGCGCGCAGGCCGGCCGCGGCGGCCGGGGAGGCCGGGTCGGACTTGGTGCAGTCGTCCCGGTTCTCGCTCTGCGAGATGACGCACTGGGAGACGGAGCTGACGGTGGTGGTCTGCTGGGAGATGCCGAAGCCCATCAGGACGGTGAGGAAGAGCACCACCGCGAGGATGAGGTTCATGAACGGGCCGGCGAACATGACGATGACGCGCTTCCACGGCTTGCGCGTGTAGAACAGGCGCTTCTCGTCACCCGGCTGGAGCTCCTCGAAGGCGGCCGAGCGGGCGTCCTCGATCATGCCGCGCCAGGGCGAGGTGGAGCGGGCCTCCAGCTTGCCGTCGGCACCGGGCGGGAACATGCCGATCATGCGGATGTAGCCGCCGAAGGGGATGGCCTTGACGCCGTACTCGGTCTCGCCCTTCTTCCGCGAGAAGATCGTCGGCCCGAATCCGACCATGTACTGCGGCACGCGGATGCCGAACATCTTGGCGGTGGACAGGTGCCCCAGCTCGTGCCAGGCGATGGAGAACAGCAGGCCGACCGCGAAGACGACTATGCCGAGGATGAACATCAGGGTCGTCATGCACGGGCCTCCGCCGTCTGTGCCGCCAGTTGCCGGGCCCGGGTGCGTGCCCAGGTCTCCGCTTCGAGGACGTCCGGGACGGTCAGCGAGGTTCCCGCACGGGGGGTGCCGTGTTCCTCGACCACCCGCGTGACGGTCTCCATGATCCCGAGATACGGCAGCGCGCCGGAGCGGAACGCCTCGACGCACTCCTCGTTGGCGGCATTGAACACCGCCGGAGCCGTGCCCGCGAGCTGCCCGACGTGCCGGGCCAGGTCGACGGAGGGGAAGGCCTCGTTGTCCAGCGGGAAGAACTCCCAGGTCGAGGCCTTGCTCCAGTCGAAGGCGGGGGCGGCGTCGGGGACCCGCTCGGGCCAGCCGAGGCCCACGGCGATGGGCCCGCCCATGTCGGGGGGCGTGGCGTGGGCCATTGTCGATCCGTCCGTGTACTCGACCATCGAGTGGACATACGACTGCGGGTGCACGACCACCTCAATGCGGTCGAAGGGAATGTCGTAGAGGAGGTGGGCCTCGATCACCTCCAGGCCCTTGTTGACGAGGGTGGCGGAGTTGATCGTGATCACCGGGCCCATGGCCCAGGTGGGGTGGGCGAGGGCGTCCTCGACGGTGACGGCCGCCAGCTGCTCCCTGGTACGCCCCCGGAAGGGCCCGCCGGAGGCGGTGACGACGAGCTTGCGCACGTCGGCGCGGGTGCCGGCGGCGAGCGCCTGGAAGAGAGCGGCGTGCTCGGAGTCGACCGGGATGATCTGCCCGGGCTTGGCGAGGGCCTTGACCAGCGGGCCGCCCACGATGAGCGATTCCTTGTTGGCGAGCGCGAGGGTGCGGCCCGCTTCCAGGGCGGCCAGGGTCGGGGCGAGTCCGATGGAGCCGGTGATGCCGTTGAGGACGGTGTGGCAGTCGGAGGCGGCGACCTGGGTGGCCGCCTCCGGTCCCGCGAGGATCTCGGGGAGCGGCTCCCCACTGCCGTACTGCGCCCGCAGGGCTTCCCGCAGCGCCGGTACGACGTCCTCGCGGGCGACGGCGACGGTCCGCGCCTTCAGCCGGTACGCCTGCTCGGCGAGGAGGGCGACCCGGCCGCCGTTGGCGGACAGGGCGGTGACCCGGAAGCGGCCCGGGTTGCGCAGCACGAGGTCGATGGCCTGGGTCCCGATCGACCCGGTGGACCCGAGGATCACCACGTCCTTCGGGCCGTCGCCCGCCACCGGGTCGTACACGAGGTGGGGGTCGGCGAGGGGGGCTGGACTGTCGCTCATTCCCCCATTGTGGCCGCAACGGCCCTCCGGGAGGACAGCGCGTCCCTCGCAAGGGTGTCGTGCGAGGACAGGGGGCCACCGAGCCGGGCCCCACCTGGGGCGTGCTCACTCAGTCATCGGCGACCAATTCGGCGAGCGGGACGTCCAGCACGTGCCCGATGAGGATCAAGTCGTCGAGGTTGGTGTCGTCGGCACCTTTCTCGACTTGGTCGATCCTCCTGCGCCCGAGCCCGGTCCTCTCGCCGAGTTCGTCCTGGCTGACGCCGAGGGCTTCACGTCGGGCACAGATGCGCCGCCCGAGCAGGCGCAGTTGGTGGGTCACCCAGTCGGGCGGCGGATCGGACTGCATGTGATCACGCTACCTGTCCCGGCCCGGCCCCGACTCGACGCTTCGTTCAACGCGGACGAAGCAGCGTCCTGGCAGTGACGAAACTCGGCCGTTCACAGAGCCCCTGTGTGCCTCGGCGCCGTACAAGCGGCGCCGAGGCACGGGGTGTGGCGTCAGCCGATGGGCCGGCGGACGTTCTCCCTGGTGCTCGGGCCGGGCGCGGCGTCCGCGATCCACGGGCCGTCGCCCGACGGGTCGACGACTCCCTGTTCCAGCCACTCGTAGGCACCGCCCAGCACGCCCTTGACGACCTTGCGGTCGAGGTCGTCGGTGTTGGTCCACAGGCGGCCGAAGAGTTCCTCGACGCGGATGCGGGACTGGTGGCAGAAGGCGTCGGCGAGCTGGTAGGCCTCGCGGCCGTGGTCGCCCTCGGCGCGCAGGTGCTCGGCGCGGACGCAGGCGGCGCTCATCGCGAAGAGTTCCGCGCCGATGTCGACGACGCGGCCCAGGAAGCCCTGCTTGGTCTCCATCCGGCCCTGCCAGCGGGACATGGCGTAGAAGGTGGAGCGGGCGAGCTTGCGGGCGGTGCGCTCGACATGGCGCAGGTGGACGGAGAGGTCGCGGTGGCCGGACGGGTGGAAGTCGGCGTAGGAGCGCGGGAGCTGTCCCGGGCCGGCGACGAGCTTCGGCAGCCACTTGGCGTAGAAGACGCCGGCCTGCGCGCCCGCCTTCGCCTTGTCGGAGAGGGTCTTGTCGGGATCGATCAGGTCCCCGGCGACCGAGAGGTGGGCGTCGACCGCCTCGCGCGCGATCAGCAGGTGCATGATCTCGGTGGAGCCTTCGAAGATGCGGTTGATGCGCAGGTCGCGCAGGAGCTGCTCGGCGGGGACCGCGCGCTCGCCGCGGGCTTCGAGGGAGGCCGCGGTCTCGAAGCCCCGGCCGCCGCGGATCTGGACCAGCTCGTCGGCCATCAGGCAGGCCATCTCGGAGCCGTAGAGCTTGGCGAGGGCGGCCTCGATGCGGATGTCGTTGCGGTTCTCGTCGGCCATCTGGGAGGAGAGGTCGAGGACGGCTTCGAGGGCGAAGGTCGTCGCCGCGATGAAGGAGATCTTCGAGCCGACCGCCTCGTGCAGGGCGACCGGCCTGCCCCACTGCTCGCGCACCGCCGACCACTCGCGGGCGATCTTCAGGCACCACTTGCCGGCGCCGACGCACATGGCGGGGAGGGAGAGACGGCCGGTGTTGAGGGTGGTGAGGGCGATCTTGAGGCCGGCGCCCTCCGGGCCGATGCGGTTGGCGGCGGGCACCCTGACCCGGTGGAAGCGGGTGACGCCGTTCTCCAGGCCGCGCAGACCCATGAAGGCGTTGCGGTTCTCGACCGTGATGCCCTCGGAGGCGGCCTCCACGACGAAGGCGGTGATGCCGCCCTTGCCGTCCGTCCCGTCCTCGGACTTCGGTACGCGGGCCATGACGACGAGCAGGTCGGCGACGACGCCGTTGGTGGTCCACAGTTTCACGCCGTCGAGGACGTAGTCGTCGCCGTCCCGGACGGCCGTGGTCGCCAGGCGCGCCGGGTCGGAGCCGACGTCCGGCTCGGTGAGCAGGAAGGCCGAGATGTCGGTGCGGGCGCAGCGCGGCAGGAACGTGTCCTTCTGCTCCTGCGTGCCGAACATCTTCAGCGGCTGCGGCACTCCGATCGACTGGTGCGCGGAGAGCAGCGCGCCGATCGCCGGGTTCGCGGATCCGACCAGGGCGAGGGCCTTGTTGTAGTAGACCTGGGTGAGGCCGAGACCGCCGTACTTGGTGTCGATCTTCATGCCGAGGGCGCCCAGCTCCTTCAGCCCGGTGATCACGTCGTCCGGGATGCGGGCGTCGCGCTCGATCACGGCCCCGTCGATCTTCGTCTCGCAGAAGTCGCGCAGCTTGGCGAGGAACTCCTCGCCGCGCTGGACGTCCTCGTCGGCGGGGAGCGGGTGGGGGTGGATGAGGTCGAGACGGAAGCGACCGAGGAAGAGCTCCTTGGCGAAGCTCGGCTTGCGCCAGTCCTGTTCGCGGGCCGCCTCCGCGACCTGGCGGGCCTCGCGTTCGGTGACGGTGGGTCGGGAGGAGGGGGTGGTTGGTGCGGACATGAGGCTCACCTCGCCGCGAATCGGCATCGGGGGACCGTACGCCCGCGAAGATCGACACGGTTCGTGGTGCGCGAACTTGCGGACGTACGTTACTAGTCGGTGCTACCCGATCGTATGTACCCGATCCCGGACGGGCCCACCACCCTTCGTGCGGCCGTTCGGCCGACACGCCCGAGGAGGGGGCGGCGGGAGAGAAGGCTGTCGAAGCGCTTCGACAGCCTATGGACACCCACCCTCAGTAGGGTTACTGTCGATCCACCCTCACCCGCAGTTGTCCACCCCGCGCGCTGTCGAAGCGCTTCACAAACTTGGAGAGCTGGATGGTCACCCTCGCCGACGTCGCCCAGCACGCCGGAGTCTCGGCGAGCACGGTGAGCTATGTCCTCAGCGGCAAGCGGTCCATCTCCGCCATCACCCGCCAGCGGGTCGAGGAGAGCATCCGGAAGCTCGGCTACCACCCGAACGCCGGCGCCCGCGCCCTGGCCAGCAGCAGGTCGAACATCATCGCGCTGATGATCCCCCTGCGCACCGACATGTACGTCCCGGTGATGATGGAGATCGCCATCGCGGTCGCGACCACCGCCCGCACCCACGGGTACGACATCCTGCTGCTCACCGGTGAGGAGGGCCCCGACGCGGTGCGCCGCGTCACCGGCAGCGGGCTCGCCGACGCGATGATCCTGATGGACGTCGAACTCGACGACGAGCGGCTCCCCCTGCTGCGGGGCACGGACCAGCCGTCCGTGCTGATCGGGCTGCCCGCCGACACCACCGGGCTGACCTGTGTCGACCTCGACTTCCGGGCGACCGGCGCGCTGTGCGTGGAGCACCTGGCGAAGCTGGGGCACCGCGACATCGCCGTCATCGGCGAGGCCCCCGCCGTCTACGAACGGCACACCGGCTTCGCCGAGCGCACGCTCGACGGGCTGCGCTCCCGGGCACGCGAGCTGGAGCTGCGGCTGCTGCACCGGCCCTGCGAGGGCGGGTACGACGCGATGGCCGCCACCCTGGCCCGCGTCTTCGACGAGCGGCCGGACACGACCGGGTTCGTCGTCCAGAACGAGTCGGCCCTCGAGCCGCTGCTCGCCCTGCTGCGCCAGCAGGGCCGGGCGGTGCCCGAGGACGTGTCGGTGGTCGCGGTCTGCCCGGAGCAGGTCGCCACCCAGGCCTCGGTACGGCTCACGTCCGTCGCCCTGCCCGCGCAGGAGATGGGCCGGCACGCCGTGGAGCAGCTGATCGCCAAGCTCGACGGGCACGGCGGCGACGAGGTCGTGCTGCTCGCGCCGGAGCTGACCGTGCGGGCCAGCTCGGGGCCGGCGCCCGTCCGGACGTAGGGTCTTCCTCCTTCTCGCGCAGGGCCTCTTCCACCCGCAGGAACTCCCCAGGAGCATGCCTCGTGACCCAGCCTGCCCAGACACCGCCCAAGGTCAGCCTCGCCCAGTCCTCCCCCACCGTCGGCACGCTCCGCGAGCGGGACGGGGCGCTGGAGTGGAGCGGCCGTCAGGAAACCGTGCGGATCCAACCGTGGGGACCGGACGCGGTCCGGGTCCGGGCCCGGCTCGGCGGCCCCGTGCTGGAGGACCTCCCGGGCGCCCTGCTGCCCGACGCCCCGGCCGCCGGGAGCACCGTCAAGATCGAGGACGGACGCGCCACGCTGACCGTCGGCGCACTGACCGTGGAGGTCGACGCCGAGGGACTGGTGCGGTTCGTGCGGTCCGCCGACGGCGATGAGCTGCTGGCCGAGGAGCGCGCCCATTTCTGGTGGCCCGGCCCGCGCCTCTACACGGCCGTCGGCAACGGGTACCACCGGCTGGAGCAGCGGTTCGCCGCCCACGACGACGAGAAGCTGTACGGCCTCGGCCAGCACCAGCACGGCCGCCTCGACCAGAAGGGCCTGGTCGTCGACCTGGTCCAGCGCAACGCCGAGGTGTCCATACCCGTCCTCACCTCCAGCCGCGGCTACACACTGCTGTGGAACAACCCGGCCATCGGCCGCGTGGAGCTGGCCCTGGGCGGCACCCGGTGGGTCGCCGACTCCGCCCGGCAGATCGACTACTGGATCGCCGCCGGCACCCCGGCCGACACGCAGCGCCGCTACAGCGCGGTGACCGGCCGGACGCCGATGCTGCCGGCGTGGGCGGCGGGCTTCTGGCAGTGCAAGCTGCGCTACCGCACGCAGGACGAACTCCTCGCGGTGGCCCGGGAGTACAAGCGGCGCGGGCTGCCGATCGACGCGATCGTCTGCGACTTCTTCCACTGGACGCACCTGGGCGAGTGGAAGTTCGACCCGGCCGAGTGGCCGGACCCGGCGGCCATGGTCCGTGAGCTGGACGAGCTGGGCATCAAGCTGGTGGTGAGCGTCTGGCCGTCGGTGTCCCCGCTCTCCGAGAACCACCCGGTCATGGAGCAGCGCGGGTACTTCATCGGCACCCAGTACGGCCCGATGGCGCACGCCGACTGGCCGGACAAGGAGGTCGCCTCGACGGTACAGGTCGCCTTCTACGACGCCACCAACCCCGAGGCCCGTGATTTCGTGTGGTCGCGGATCAAGGAGAACTACCTCGCCCCCTACGGCATCACCGCCTTCTGGCTGGACGCCTGCGAGCCGGAGCTGAAGCCCGGCTTCCCGGAGAACCTGCGCTACTGGGCGGGCCCGGGCCTGGAGGTCGGGAACATGTACCCGGCCGAGAACTCCCGTGCCTTCGACGAGGGCCTGCGCGCCGCCGGGGTGGACGAGGTGATCACCCTCAACCGCTCGGCCTGGGCGGGCAGTCAGCGCCACGGCGCCGCGCTGTGGTCCGGCGACATCGGCACCGACTTCGCGACCCTGCGCCGCCAGATCGCGGCCGGTCTCAACACCGCGCTCTCCGGCATCCCCTGGTGGAACACGGACATCGGCGGCTTCCACGGCGGCGACCCGGACGACCCGGCCTACCGGGAAGTGCTCGTCCGCTGGTTCCAGTTCGGCGCCCTGTCCCCGCTGATGCGCCTGCACGGCTTCCGCGACCCGGGCATGCCGCTGGGCCCGGACATGACCGGCGGCCCGAACGAGGTGTGGTCGTACGGCGAGGAGGCGTACCCGGTCCTGGAGAAGTACCTGCGGCTGCGCGAGCGCCTGAAGCCGTACGTCCTCGACGTGATGCGCGAGGCGCACGTGGAGGGACTGCCGGTGATGCGGCCGCTGTTCCTGGAGTTCCCCGGGGACCAGGCCGCCTGGGACGTCGACGACGCCTATCTCCTCGGCCGGGACCTGCTGGTCGCGCCGGTGCTGACGGCCGGTGCCACGGTGCGCACGGCCTATCTTCCGGCGGGCGCGCGCTGGACGGACGCGTGGACGGGTCAGACGTACGAGGGCGGGGCGGCCGTGACGGTGGACGCGCCGCTGGACCGCATCCCGCTGTTCCTGCGGGACGGGGCCGAGCTGCCGGTGGCCCGGTAGGGTCGCCCTACATGCTGTCAACTTCCCTGCGCACCAGTAGAGTTGTCGGGTCGCGAAAGGAACCCCGTGCCCTCGACTCCGCTCGCCCTCAGGCTCGCCGACCTGGCGCTACGGCCCGCGTTCGGCTCCCGTCGCACGCCCGACCGGACCTTCGACCGGCTCCTCGCGCGGGCAGGAGGCGTTGCGGGTGACGAGCGGTTCGCCGACGACTTCCGTTCCCTGCTGCGCTGGTGGGCCGGGGCCGAGAACCTCACCCCGGTCGGCTGGCAGTCCGCGCAGTCCCACGTCCGCAGGCACCTCACCAACCGGGCCCGGATCCGGCGGCTGATCGCCGAGCACCCCGAGATCGAGCGGGAGCCCGTCGAGAAGCCGGTGTTCGTGGTGGGCCTGCCGCGCACCGCGACGACGCTCACACACGGTGTGCTGTCCCTGTCGGACGAGCACCGCTCCCCCCGGCTGTGGGAGCTGCTCAACCCCAGCCTGGAGGTACCGCCCGGCGAGCGGCGCAAGGCGACCGCGCCCGCGCGCCGGATGGTCGACGGCATCAACATGCTCACGCCACGCTTCCGCGACATCCACCCGATGGCCGCCGAAGGCCCCGAGGAGTGCACCTTCGCCCTGCCGCACGCGTTGATGCCGCTCTCCTCGGCACGGATACCCGAGTACCAGGCCTGGCACTACGAGCGGGACTTCGTCGCCGACTACCGCCACCTCAAGCAGGTCTACCAAGTACTCCAGTACGGTCGTCCGCGCCGCCGCTGGATCCTCAAGTCCCCCATGCACCTGGAGAACCTCGACGCGCTGCACACCGTCTTCCCGGACGCCACCATCGTGTGGACGCACCGCGACCCGGTCACCGCCGTCGCGTCCTTCTGCAGCCTGGTCGAGCACGGCATGGCCGTCAGCACCCGCCCCGTCGACCCGCGCGGCATCGGCGCCACCTGGCTGGAGCTGCTGAGCCGCTCCGCAGCGCGCGGTCTCGCGGCCCGTGCCGCCATCCCCCGCCAGTCACTCGTGGACGTCCCGTACTCCTGGCTCGGATCCGACCCGGGTACGGGCGCGCCCAAGCTCTACGGCGCCGTCGGCGCCCGCTGGACCGACGCCGAGGCCGCCCGGCTGGCCGCCGTCGCCGCCCGCCCCAAGGGCACCCGCCCGCACCGGTACGAGCTGTCCCGGTACAGCCTGACCCGCGCCGACGTCGAGTCCGCCTTCGCCGAGTACAACGCGCTGCGGGCCGAGGTCGACCGCGCCTGACGGCACGGCCGGCCCCGGCGTCGCGTCAGCCGCCGTTGACGGTCATGCTGTTGGTGCGGAAGTCCAGGCCGCCGGGCGACGAGGTGATCTCGTAGCCGAACTGCACGTCCCCGATGGTCTCGTCGCCCATCCAGCCCTTGGTGTCCTTGATCCACTTCAGGATCGGCAGGATGTCGACGGTGCCGGAGTCCGAGTCCGAGGTGCGCAGGAACGAGAAGACCTCGTTGGCGCCGTTGTCGCCCTTGTGGACGTCCCAGGTGTGGCCGCCGAGGGCGACCGTCCCCTGCGGGCTGCCGAGCGGGCCGACGGCTCCGTTGTGGTTGACCCAGAGCATGATCTCGTAGTCGTAGTCCGTGTCCCAGATGTCGTACGACGTGTTGTACGCGCCGGACGACGGGACCGTGACGTCGTAGCTGCTGCTGAGCGAGGTGAGGGAGGTGATCGGCTTGTTGATCACCTTCTTGGCGTTCGGGTAGGACTTGATGCCGCCGGTTCCCGGGTGGTCGGCCCAGACGCCCCAGTCGGTGCCGGAGTTGGCCCACACGCACTGGCTGCCGGCGCCGGAGCCCCAGATGTTGTTGTAGAGGATGTAGCCGTTCAGTTGGGTGTTGCCCCACTGGTCGCAGGAGTTCCAGACGGCGGCCTGGGCGGGGGCCGAGGCGAGGCCGACGGTGGCGCCGAGGGCCAGGGCGGGCGCCAGCAGGGCGGTCAGGGTGCGTGTGCGTGGTGCCATGGGGTTCCTTCCATGGGTGGGGGGATTCGCGGTGCTGCTACCGCGCCTTGACGCTGATGACGCGGTCCTCTCCGGCGACGAGGTCGAGCGGCTCGGCGCCGGAGGGGGTCCGGAGTTCGACGCGGTGCGTACGGGCGGGGCGCAGGACGGCCGTCGCGTCGCCGTCGGGCGTCCAGGTGAGGTCGAGTGCCGCTCCGAACCGGGTGTGTATGCCCTTGAGCTCGCCCTGCGGGCAGGACTCCGGGAGTGCGGGCAGCAGGACCAGCCGGTCCGGGGTGGACTGCACGAGCATCTCGATGAGCACGGCCGGGAGGGCGTGCGCGGCGTCCGCGTTGTAGACGTCGCGGTGGGGGTAGTGCGCGCTCATCAGGGAGGCGTGGAAGAAGTCGCCGTCGAGTACCCGGCCGAGGGCGTGGGCGACCCGTTCGGGGTCCCGGAGGCGGGCCGCGATCAGGGCGTGGTGGAGGTGGCCGTGGGCGGAGTCGTTCTCGGCGCCGCGCAGTTCGAGGGCCCGGTGGGCGGCCTCGGCGAGGGCCGGGGTGTCGTACGGGTTGATCTCGTCGAGCGGCCAGACGCCGTAGAGGTGGCTGAGGTGGCGGTGGTCGTAGGTGTCCCGCAGTCCGGGCCTGGCCCATTCGGCGAGGGCACCGTCGGCGTTGGTGCGGTGCGGTGGGAGGCGGTCGGCGAGGGCGCGCCAGCGGTCGGCGTGTCCGGGGTGGCGGTCGGCGGCGGTCAGCAGGGCGTGCCGGGCGGCGGAGAGGTCCATGGCCGCGTTGACGGTGATCCAACCGGCGTTGGCGGGGCGGTTCTCGGGTGAGTAGGAGGGGACGACGAGCACGTGGCCGCCGTCGTCGGCCCGGGTGAGGAAGTCCTCGTAGAAGAGGGCGGCTTCGGCGAGCGCGGCGGTGGTGCGGGGGTCGTGGGCGCCGTGGGTCTCGTCGTGGTCGACGAGGGGCTTGAGCAGCCAGTCGGCGCCCGCCGTCCACAGGTGCAGCGGGTACTCGCGGCTGAAGTGGTAGGTGTGCCCCGACTCGCCGTCCGTGTGGGAGGGGGCGACGACACCGCGGGTGCCGAAGATCGCGCGGGCGTTGTCCCGCCAGTGAGGGAGCTGGCGGTGGACCAGCGCGGCGTGGGCCTCGGTGACCTCGGGGAGGGCGGCGGCCGCGGCGGAGGCGGTCTGGAGGTTGAGGTTGGCGTTGGTGGTGAACGCTCCGGACCACGCGGTGTTCCAGTCGCCGGTCCACAGGCCGGTCAGGCGGGGCGGGAGCAGGCCGCTCGCCGACAGGAGGTGGTAGCGGCCGGCGGCGAAGAGGCGCTCCAGGAGGGCGGTGCCTCGGGGGCGTTCGAGCAGCGCGGAGCCCGGCAGGGCGCGTTCGGCGGGGTCGGCGGCGAGGTCGAGGGTGACGCGGTCGTAGGCGGTGCGGTGCAGGGCGAGGTGACGGTCGAGGAGGCCCTCGTACGACGTCCCGCCCGGCAGGTCGCGCAGGGCGCGGCCCTCGGTGACCACGTCCAGCTCCCCGGTGTGCCGGCGCACCCGGGTGAGGAGCAGCACCTCCGTGGCGCCCTCGACGAGTACGCCGGGCGGGACCAGCTTCGTGGTGCCGCCGGTGACGGCGACCAGGGTGACGCCGGTGTACGCCAGGCCGCTGTCGCCGGGGTAGCGGGCGCGCAGGCTGAGCTGGGCGCCCTCGGGGGTGAGGACAGCTCCGTGGCCGATGCCGAGACCGGCGGGGGCGCCGGGGAGGCGAGGGTCGAGGGAGAGGTCGAGGGTGAGGTGGGGCGCGGTGATGTGCTGGACGATCACGTCGTCGGCGCGGGAGACGAAGACGCGGCTGGTCCAGGTGGAGCAGGTGGCGGTCGTCTCGCCGGTGGTGAAGTCGACGGAGCGGCGGTAGGGGGCGTGGGTGTCACCGGGTGGTCTGTTCAGGCGGAGCTGGAAGGCCGGGTGGAAGGGGCGTACCCATTGCAGCGGGCGGCCGTCGGTGAAGCTCTCGGCGGCGGCCGTCTCCCCGGCCAGGAGGCGGTCCTGGAGGGCGGGGAGTCCGGCGGCGAGCCGGGGTGGGCGGCGGTGCTCGTCGCCGCCGTTCGGGCGGACGAGGGTGTGGTGGGTGACGACGACCCGGTCGGCGTGCGGGTCGCCGAAGACGAGGGCGCCGTGGTGGCCGTTGCCGGTCAGGAAGGCGTCCTCCCAGCGGGCGGCGGGCTCGGGCTCCCAGGTGCCGTGTACCGGCGTACGGGTCATGAGGCCGACCCCGTGAGGACCGCCACGCCGTAGCGGCCGAGGGTGACGCGGTCGGTGACGGTCGCGTCGGTCAGCAGGTCGCGGTGGGTGCCCGGGACGTCGACGGTGACCGGGTCGCGTCCGTGGTGGAGGAGGAAGAGCAGGTCGCCGCGGCGTACGGCCTCGACGTCGGCCGGGAGCCCGTCGAGCGCGGGGCGGGCGCCCGCGTCGGCGGCGATGCGGGCGAGCAGGTCGCGCAGCGCCTCGGGCTCGGGGAGGGTGGACAGGTACCAGGCGCGGTCCTTGCCGAGGACGGCCGGGAATCCGTCCAGCTCGCCGCCCTTGTAGAGGACCGTCTCGGTGGCGGTGCCGTCGGGTTCGATCTCCTCCGACCACAGGGTGCCGCGGAAGCCGTCGCAGTCGGCCGTCTCGCCCGCCTCCAGGGGCCACCACTCGTGCAGGACGCGGATGCCGAACAGCTCGCGCAGCCGGGCGTCCATGGCGCCGGGCCTGACCCGGTCGTCCTCGTCGGCCACGCCGGTCAGGAAGCCGCAGACGAGGGTGCCGCCGCCGCGGACGTAGGCGAGGAGGTTGTCGATCGCCGCGTCCGTGAGCGCGTAGAGCTGGGGCACGAGGACCGCCTTGTACGGGGTCAGGTCGTGCTCCGGGTGGGCGAAGTCGGTGGTGAGGTGGGCCTCCCAGAGCGCACGGTGCCAGGCGCGCAGGACGTCGGGGTGGTCGAAGCGGGTGGAGGGGCGGCCGTCCTGGGCGCCGGCCCACCAGGAGTGCCAGTCGTGCAGGACGGCGACGTCGGCGGTGACGGTGGCGTCCGCCGCGTGCGGGCCGAGTTTCGCGAGGTCGGCGCCGAGCTGCTTGACCTCCTGGTACGTACGGCCCCGCTCCCCCGCGTGGGAGACCATCCCGGAGTGGAACTTCTCGGCGCCCTGCCTCGACTGGCGCCACTGGAAGTAGCAGAGGGCGTCGGCACCGCGGGCGACGGCCTGGAGGGACCACAGGCGGTTGAGGCCGCGCGGCTTGGGGTGGTTGGCGCCGCGCCAGTTGACGGGTCCGGCCGCCTGTTCCATGAGCATCCAGGGGCCGCGTGCCTGGGAGCGGGTCATGTCCTGGACCAGGGCGCCCTCCTGCGCGCCGAGGGGGTCGCGCGGGTCGGGGTAGAGGTCGACGGAGACGACGTCCTCCTCCTCGGCCCAGCGCCAGGCGTCCAGGCCGGACCAGAGCGGCATGAAGTTGGTGGTCACCGGGATGTGCGGGGTGTGGCGGCGGACGATGTCGCGTTCGGCGACGTAGCACTCCAGGAGCATGTCGGAGGTGAAGCGCCGGAAGTCCAGGACCTGGGCCGGGTTCTTGAGGTAGTGGGTGCGGCGGGCGGGCAGGATCTCCGCCCAATCGCCGTAGCCCTGGCTCCAGAAGGCGGTGCCCCAGGCGGTGTTGAGGGCGTCGAGGGTGCCGTACTTGGCCTGGAGCCAGCGGCGGAAGCGGGCGGCGGCCTCGTCGCCGTGGTCGTAGGTGCAGTACTCGTTGTTGATGTGCCACATGGTGAGGGCGGGATGGCCGGCGTAGCGGGCGGCCAGGGCCTCGGTGATGGCGGCGGCGTGACGGCGGTAGGTGGCGCTGGAGTGCGAGAAGTGCTGCCGGCCGCCCCACCACTCGGTGCGGCCGTCCTCGTCGCGGGGCAGGGTGTCCGGGTGGAGGTGCCCCAGCCAGGGCGGGGGCGAGGCGGTGGGGGTGGCGAGGACGACGCCGATGCCGTTGCCGTTGCCGTGCATCAGGTCCATCAGGTGGTCCAGCCAGCCGAAGTCGTGGACGCCGGGGCGCGGTTCGAGTCTCGCCCAGGAGAAGACGCCGAGGGTCACGGAGTTGACGCCGGCGTCCCTCATCAGGCGGACGTCCTCGTGCCAGGTCTCCTCGGGCCACTGCTCGGGGTTGTAGTCGCCGCCGAAGAGGATGCGGTGGCGGGTGGTGTCCGACAGGTTGGGCATCAGCGGGGGTCTCCGTACTGGATGCCGCGTCCGTTGGTGGCGAGGTAGACGCGGCCGTACACGCGGGGGTCGCCGGTGATCGTCTCGCCGGTCCAGCCCCACTGGTGCTGGTCGTCGTTGATCCGCGTCCAGCTCTTCGCCTCGTCGTCGGACCGATAGACGGCGGTGATGGCCTCGGTGGAGCCGACCTGGTAGATCGCCGGGTAACCGGCGCCGTCGGCGGCCTTGCCGAAGCCGAGGGTGTAGGAGGCCCAGCAGCTTTCCACCTTGGTGAAGGTGAGACCGCCGTCGGTGGAGCGGTGGAGGCCGTTCCACTTGGTGCTCAGCCACAGGTCGCCGCTGCGGCCGGGCGTCGCGACCAGTTTGAACTGGGTGTCGCCTGCGGGCAGTCCGGTCGCACGGTGGGTGAAGGAGCGGCCACTGTCAGTGCTGGCGAGTAGCGTTCCTGTGTCGGTGTCGTATGCGTAGAAGAGCGTCGGGTCGGCCGGGTCGGCGACCGGCGTGGCGCCCTTCGGGAAGGAGGGGACCTCGGACCAGGTCGTGCCGTTGTCCGCCGAGCGGTGAGCCGCGTACCTCGTGCCGTCCCAGTGCACGAAGGACCACAGCAGCACGCTGCCGTCGGCGTTGGTGGCGATCGGCCCCGGTGCGTTCTTGGCGATGTCGGGCTGGGCCGCGAAGGGCGCCCAGGTCCGTCCGCCGTCGTGGGAGTACGCACCGTTGCCGTGATCGCCCCAGCCCGCCCGGACGACGTACGCCGGTCTGCCCGCCGCCTGCGCGAGTCCCGTCGCCGACCCGGACACGGGGTTCGTCGCCATGCCGCGCGCCGGAGACGCCGTGAGCCGTTCGTGGTACATCACGCCGATGTCCCGCGATCCGCTGAGCAGGTGCGCTCCCCCGACCGGGGGCGAGACCAGCTGGGTCACGGACGTCTCCTCCAGACCGCGGATCTGCGGGGCCCAGCGTCTGAGGTCGCGGGTGCCGTAAAGGGTGGCGCCGGTGCCGTACACGAGGTGCTTCGAGTCGTACGGGTCGAGGGCGACGGCCTGGATCCACCAGCCGAACTTCGGGGCGTCCTCGCCCCACTTGAGGAAAGGAGTCTCGGACACGTCGAAGATCGCGGAGTCCTTCAGGGACGTCCAGGTGCGGCCGCCGTCGGTCGTCCGGAACAGGGTGTCGACGGCCGCCCAGCGGTTGTTGGTGGAGACGACGGCGGTGCCGGGGCGCCGGGCGTCGATGGCGACGCCGCCGTAGCCGAAGGTGTCGGCGGAGCCGTTGTCGAGGGTGCCGCCCGGCACGAGGGGCGTGACCTCGGTCCAGCGGCCGTCGGTGGTGCGCAGCCTGTGCACGCTGCCGGTGGTCTGCCCGTTCGGTCCGGGCGCGTCGGCATACGTCAGGTACAGCTCGCGGGTGTGCCGGTCGTACGCGGCGCGGACCGGGACCTTGGCCGCGGTGCCGGAGGGCTGCCCGGGGACGGGCTCCCAGGTGGTGCCGTCGGGCGTGCGGAAGAGGTTCGGCGCGGTGCCGTCGGCGTCGCCCCAGCCGGCGTAGAGGGTGCGGCCCGCGGCCACCAGGAGGGTGACGCCCTGACCGGTGGTGCTCGGGGTGGCCGGGAAGCCGGTGACGGGGGCCCAGGTGGCGCCCCGGTCGCTCGACTTCCACAGGCCGTCGTGCCGGGTGCCCAGCCACAGGGTGTCGCTGTCGCGCGGGTCGACCAGGAGCCGCTCGCCGGTGCCCCGGCCGTCCTCGTTGGCGCCGAGCTTCACGGGGAGGTCGGTGCGCTGCCAGGTCCTGCCCCGGTCCTCGGAGCGCAGGATCGCGCCGCTGGCCGCCCACGCCTGGGAGTAGGTGCCGCAGGCCAGGTGGAGCCGGTCCGGGTGGGCGGGGTCGATGGCCATCGCCTCGACGCCGAGCAGGTTCCAGTCGTCCCAGCCGAGGTGGTCCAGGAGCGGGACCCAGCGGTCGGCACGGTCGTCCCAGCGGTAGGCGCCGCCGATGTCGGTACGGGCGTAGGCGAGGCCGCGGACGCGAGGGTGGAACAGGACGCCGGTGATGAAGCCGGTGCCGCCGATGACGACGTTGCGCCAGCGGTAGGCGGGGGCGTCCGCCGTCTCCTCGGCGGCGTGCGCGCGCCCGGGTGCGAACGGAACGACGGTCAGCGCGGCGGCGGCCGCGGTCCCGGCGAGTACGGTGCGCCGGCTCGGGCTGCGTGACACGGACGCATGCATGACATACCTCGTTCTGTGCGGCTCGGGGCGGAGGTGTACGGGGCTGGAGGGGAGGGCGTCAGCCCTTCACCGCACCGGTCAGCATCCCCTTCTTGAAGTGGCGCTGGACGAAGGGCGACAGCACGGCGACGGGCAACAGAGCCATGACCATGACGGCCATCTGCACGGCCAGGCCGGACAGTTCACCGGTCTTGATCGCCTGGCCGAGGCCGACCGGCGCCTCCTGCTTCTGCACGAGCTGGATCATGACGTTCTGCAGCGGCAGCATGTCCTGGTCGTTCAGGTACAGGGAGGCGTTGAACCAGGCGCTCCAGTAGCCGACGGCGTAGAACAGGGTGATGACCGCGACGACCGCGCGGGACAGCGGCAGGACGATCTGCCACAGGATGCGCAGGTCCCCGGCGCCGTCGATGCGGGCGCTGTCGATCAGTTCCTGCGAGATGCCCATGAAGAAGCCGCGCAGCACCAGGATGTTGAAGACGCTGATCGCGCTGGGCAGGATCAGCGCGAGGTAGCTGTCGGTCAGGCCGAGGGACTGCACCAGCAGGTAGGTGGGGATGAGCCCGGCGCTGAAGAACATCGTGGCCAGCAGCACCATGAGGATCCAGCGGTGGCCCAGCGAGCCGCTGCGGGACAGCCCGTAGGCGCACAGCACCGACACCGCCATCGAGAACAGGGTGCCGACGAGGGTGATGCCGACGCTGACGAGCGCGGCCCGGGTGACCTGGCCGCCGCTGAGCAGTTCCTGGTAGGCGACGAAGGTGATGTCCTTCGGGATCATCACCAGTCCGCCGGCCTCGTCGATGGCCTTGCGCGAGGAGAGGCTGGTAACGACGACGATCCACAGCGGGAACAGGATGCCCAGGCAGGCCAGGAGCAGGACCAGGCCCTTGCCGGCGAGTCCGGCCCGGCTGGGCTTCTCCTCCCACACCGGCCGGGGCGGGGCCGCCCACCGGCTCGGCCTGCGCGCGGGGCCGCCGGTCCCCGCGGTCGCTTCCCGCGCGGCGGTCGCTTCTCGTACGGCGCTCACTTCTTGTACACCCCCTGCTCGCCCATGAGGTGGGCCACCTTGTTCGCTATCAGGACCAGGCCGAGACTGATCACGCCCTTCACCAGCCCCGCGGCGGCGGCGTAGCCGAAGTCCTGGTTGCGCACGCCGTTCCACCACACGAAGGTGTCCAGGACCTCGGCCGCCCCTGGTCCGACGGCGCCGCGTTGCAGGAGGATCTGTTCGAAGCCGACCGTCAGGGCGTCGCCGACGCGCAGCACCAGCAGCAGGGCGATGACCGGACGCAGCGCGGGCAGCGTGACGTGCCACATACGGCGCCAGCGGTTCGCGCCGTCCATCGCGGCGGCCTCGTACAGGTCGGGACTGACGGAGGCGAGCGCGGCGAGGAAGACGATGATCCCCCAGCCGGCGTCCTTCCACACGCTCTGCGCGGTGACCAGGAACTTGAAGGTGTCCGGGTCGGTCATGATGCTGAGCCCGTCGTACCCGTGGTCGCGCAGCAGCTGGGAGAGGAGTCCCGCGCCGCCGAACATCTGCTGGAAGACGGCGATGACCAGCACCCAGGAGAAGAAGTGCGGCAGGTAGAGGATGGCCTGCGAGATCGCCCGGACGCGGGGCCGGACCACGCTGTTGATGAGCAGCGCGAGCAGGATGGGGACGGGGAAGTACAGGACCAGCTGGAGCACGAAGAGCACCAGCGTGTTCCGCACCGCGTTCCAGAAGGCGGAGTCCTCGAAGATCCGCTGGAAGTTCTCCAGCCCCACCCACGGGCTGTGCAGGATGGAGACGATCCCGTTCTCACTGATGTAGGGGTCGTACTCCTGGAAGGCGACGACGTTGCCGAGGATCGGTACGTAGTTGAAGAGCAGCACCAGCAGGACGGCCGGCAGTGTCATCAGAAGCAGTACGCGGTCGCGCCGGAACCTCAGCCGCAGACTGAGCTTCCCCGTGTTCGGCTTGCCCTTCCCCGAGCCGGTGGCGTCGCCGGACGCCACCGGGGTCTTCTTCGTCGTATCGGCCTCGGTCCTGGTCCGAGGCACCGTGCTGTTCGACACGGCCGTTCTCCTTGCCTCGGTACCGGTCAGCCCGCCGCCGTGCCGTTCTCGTCGAGCAGCTTCTTGTACCAGTCGCGCAGTTTGTCGCCGCCCTTGCTCCGCCAGTCGGAGACGGCCTGCTGCACGTCGCTGATCTTCTTGCGGCCGCGGACGACGTCGTCCTCCAGCTGCTCGAAGTCGTTGGAGAGGTTGGTCCAGCGGGCGGGCTCGACGATCTGCATGCCGTAGAAGGTGGGCTTCCTGGTGAAGGCGCCCATGCGCTGCTGCCACTCCACCTGCCCCTTGGCGACCTCGGGGAAGTCGGGGTGGGCGATGGTCGGAGCGGGGCTCGCGATCATCACGTAGGCGTTCATCACGTCGATGTTGCCCTGCTCGGTCTTGGTGGGCACGCCGTCCTCGACGGTGTAGTGGGTGCCCTCGACGCCGTAGTTGGTGGCCATGTACTCCTTGGTCCCGTACGGCGCGGCGGTGACGTTGGCGACGGCCAGCACGTCACGGACCACGGACTCCGGGGCGTCCTTGTTGACGAAGGCGAAGATGCCCGCCGGGTTCTGCGCCCACAGCGTCGGGTCGCCGCCGTCGTGTCCCCAGATGTCCATGCCCCAGATCTTGAACTCGGGGTTCTGGGTGGCCTGTTCGGCAGTGCGGCTCCACCACTGCGAGGAGTCCTGGTTGTAGACGAGGAACTCCCCGGCGGCGAACTTGGGCCCGGGGTCGGCGGCGTTGGACTTGCCGAGCTTGGCGTCGGGGTGCACGACGCCGGCGGCGAACAGCTTGCGCGTCCACTCCAGCGCCTCGAGGTACTCCTCGGTCTCGATGCGGTAGACGAGCTTGCCGTCGGCCTCGTTCCAGCCGAGCGACTTCTCGTTGCCGGAGAGCACACCGAAGGCGTTGAAGGCGGTCCACTTCATGTCCAGGCAGGCCCAGCGCTTGGCCTTCGCGTTGGTGGCGTCCTTGGCGAACGCCATGAACTCGTCGCAGGACCGGGGGACTTCGTAGCCCTCCTTCTCGAAGATGTCCTGCCGGTACAGCGGCACGATGCCGGTGACGTACGAGGACGGCATCGGCAGTCCGCGCAGTTTGTCGCCGAAGATGGACCGCTGCCAGGCGTCGGTGGGGATCGCCGCGAGGTTGGGGTACTCCTTGACCGCGTCCCCGGACAGGTACGGGCCGAGGTCGGCGAACTTGCTGATGATGGCGCTGGGTATCCTGCCGGTCATGTTCCAGCCGGGCACGACGACCACGTCGGGCACCTCGCTGGAGGCGAGGACCGCGCCGAGCTTCTGGTCGTAGGTGTTGCCGTCCTGGTTCTGCCAGACCACGTCGACGCCGATGAGCTCGTTCATCGCCTTGTAGTAGGCGTTGCCGTCCTTCGGCGGGGAGCCCCAGAACGGCGACATGACGGTGACCTCGCCGCCCTTGCCGAGCTTCTTCGGCACCGAGGTCTTCAGGTCCGCGAGGTCGAGCTTGCCGGTGAAGCCGACCGCGGAGCCGTTCTTGCTGGGGATGTCGGGGGTGACCACGTTGCCGGCCACGTACGCCGGCAGCAGCTTCTTCGCGTCCTTGCCCGACGTGGTGCCGTCGCGCGAACCGCCGTCGGACCCCCCGCCGCAGGCGGAGAGCAGCGGCACACCCCCCGCCACCGCTGCGGTGACGGCCGCGGAGGAGGCGAGGAACTTTCTCCGGCTGGGACCGGAGGCGGCGTTCGGCGTCATTGCGTCAACCCTTCATGGCGCACCAGGACACCCGGCGGTGGCCGTCGGCTGCGGTGTCTTCACTGGAACTGGCTGAGCTGAAGCGGTCGTCGGAGGAATACGCGGCTCCGGATGCACCCGCTGGTGCGTCCTTGGGTCACCGCCCCGTAGTCGAAGCGCTTCGATGTTGCTGCGAGGTTAGGTGAACCCCTTGGGGCGCACAAGAGTCGTTTCCAAGATTCTCCCTATGCCTTGACACCCACCCCTGTGGCGATTGAGCATCGAAGCGCTTCGAAAGCGTTCGTCGCTCCACCGCAAGGGGAACCTCACGTGACCGCACCCACGCCGCCCACGCCGCCTTTCCGCGATCCGCACCTGCCGTTCGCAAAGCGCGTCGACGACCTGCTGTCGCGGCTGACGCTTGATGAGAAGACCGCTTTCCTGCACCAGTTCGCACCGGCCGTCGAAC
The DNA here is from genome assembly GCF_019049125.1 of Streptomyces sp. AC602_WCS936. Classification (NCBI taxonomy): domain Bacteria; kingdom Bacillati; phylum Actinomycetota; class Actinomycetes; order Kitasatosporales; family Streptomycetaceae; genus Streptomyces; species Streptomyces sp. AC602_WCS936. Next base: position 65,141 of record NZ_JAGMUF010000061.1, read on the forward strand.
GCCTCGGCATCGCCGCGTTCCGCACCGGCCAGGAGTCCCTGCACGGAGTGGCCTGGATGGGCCCGGCGACCGTGTTCCCGCAGGCCGTCGGTCTGGGCGCGACCTGGAACGAGGAGCTGGTGCGCCGCGTCGGCGAGGCGGTGTCCAAGGAGGCCCGCGCGATGCGCGCCCGGGACGAGCGGGTCGGCCTCAACGTCTGGTCCCCGACCGTCAACCTGCTGCGCCACCCCCTGTGGGGCCGCAACGAGGAGGGCTACTCCGAGGACCCGAAGCTGACCTCCGCCATCGCGACCGCGTACACCCGCGGCCTGCGCGGCGACCATCCGGTGTACTGGCGCACCGCCCCCGTCCTCAAGCACTGGCTCGCGCACAACAACGAGACCGACCGGGACACGTCCTCGGCGTCCGTCCGCCCGCGCGTCCTGAACGAGTACGACCTGCGCGCCTTCCGCGAGACGGTCCGGGCGGGCGCGGTGGCCGGAGTGATGCCGGCGTACAACCTGGTCAACGGCCGGCCGAACCACGTGTCCCCGTACCTCGGCCGGTACCTGCGCACCTGGACCGAGGACGACCTCCTGGTCTGCTCGGACGCGGGCGCGCCCTCCAACCTGGTCGACTCCGAGCACTACTTCGACACCCACGAGGAGGCGACCGCCGCCGCGCTGCGGGCCGGCGTGGACAGCTTCACCGACCACGGCACGGACTCCTCGAAGATCGTCGCGCGTGTTCGCGGCGCACTGGAGCAGGGCCTGCTGACCGAGGCCGACCTCGACGCGGCGGTGCGCCGGCAGCTCTCGGTCCGTTTCCGGCTCGGCGAGTTCGACGCGGAGCGGGACCCGTACGCGGGCACGGACGACTTCGACACACCGGAGCACCGCGCGCTCGCCCTGGAGGCCGCCGAGCAGGCGACCGTCCTGCTCAAGAACGACGGTGTGCTGCCGCTGCCCCCCGACGCCCGGATCGCCGTCGTCGGTCTGCTCGCCGACGAGTGCAAGCTCGACTGGTACAGCGGCACGCTCATCCACCGCTCGACTCCGCTGGAGGGCCTGTACGAGCGGTTCGGCGCCGAACGCGTGAGCTTCGCGGAGGGCGTGGACCGGGTCCGGCTGCGCACCGGTGCCGGCACGTTCCTGCACGTCCTTCCGGCGGAGGACGCCCGCGTCGGGGCCCGGGGTGCCGAGGGTGCCCTCGACCCGGCTCTGCTCGCCGGCCGGACCGACCTGCCGCCCCTCACCACCGACGCCACCGGCACCGAACTCGCGCTGGCCGACTGGGGCGAGGACGTCCTCACCCTGCGCGCACCGGACGGCCGGTACCTGTCCGTCGCCGAGGACGGCTTCGTGCGCGCCTCCGCCGACCAGCCCGGCGGCTGGGTCGTGCAGGAGACCTTCCGGCTGGAACCCCATGGGAACGGTCACCTCCTGAGGCACGTGGGAACGGGTCGTCCCCTCTGTGTCGCCGCCGGCGGCGTGAAGGTTGCCGCGGACGATTCGGACGCCGAGGTCTTCGAGCTGATCCTCGTCGAGCGCGGCGAGGACGCGGTGACGCGGGTGGCGGCAGAGGCGGACGTGGTTCTGGTGGTGGCGGGCAACGACCCGCACATCAACGGCCGGGAGACGGAGGACCGCGCGACGCTGCGGCTGCCCGCCCACCAGGAACGGCTGCTGCGCGCCGCCCGTGCCGCGGGCGGGCGGACGGTACTGGCGCTGGTCTCCGCCTACCCGTACGCGGTCGACGCCGACATGCTCCCGGCGGTGCTGTGGACCGCGCACGGCGGTCAGGCGGCCGGCACCGCGCTGGCCCGGGTCCTCGCCGGTGACGTCTCCCCCGCCGGGCGGCTCCCGCAGACCTGGTACGCCGACGACGCCGACCTGCCCGGTCTGCTCGACTACGACGTGATCGGGAGCCGCCAGACCTACCTGTACTTCGAGGGGACTCCGCTGTTCCCGTTCGGGCACGGCCTGTCGTACGCGTCCTTCGGCTACGCGGACCTCTCCGCCCGGGTCGGGGACGGCTCGGTGCGCGTCTCCTTCACCGTCACCAACACGGGGGACGTGACGGCCGACGAGGTGGCACAGTTCTACACCCGCGCCGAGGAGCCCTCGGTCCCGCGCCCGCGCCGGGAGCTGCTGGCCCACCGGCGGCTCACGCTGGCCCCGGGGGCGACGGAGGAGGTGTCCTTCGAGGTCCCGCTGTCCGCGTTCGCGCTCTGGGACGTGGCGCACGGCCGGTGGCGGGTGGAGCCCGGCCCGTACGCGCTGCTGGTGGGCGCCTCCAGCGAGGACGTACGGCTGTCGGCGACCGTGCGGCTCGACGGGGACCCGGCCGCTCCCCGCCCGGTGTGCGAACACGGCCTCGACGCGGCCGACTTCGACGAGCAGAGCGGCACGGAGATCGTGGACCGCACGAAGGTGGCGGGCGACGCGGTGACGCCGGTGGCGGGCGGCTCCGGCTCCGGCTCCGGCTCCGGCTCCGGCGAACTCCTCTACCGTTCCTGCGACTTCGGCCCGGGCATCGCGAGGGTGACCGTGACGGTGGCGGGCGAGGGCAGTGTGGAGATCGCCCTCGACGGCGGCCCGTCGGTGGCGGTGCTGTCTCCGGACACGCCGACGCCGGGCCCGTACGACTACGTGGAGGCCGGCGCCGCGATGGCCGCCGAGGGCGTGCACGACCTCCGCATCAGGCTGCGCGGCGCTCTGCGGCTCGCGCACGTCGGCTTCTCCGGTTGAGGGTCCGGAGCAGGCCGACGCGGTGCAGGGGCCCGGTGCCGGTGGGTACCGGTGCCGGGCCCCCTCACTCGCCGCCCGCCCGGACCAGCCCCATCTCGTAGGCCACGATCACCGCCTGCGCCCGGTCGCGCAGCTCCAGCTTGGCGAACAGCCGGTTGATGTGGGTCTTCACGGTGTGGTCGGTGATGGTGAGGCGGTCCGCGATCTCCGCGTTGGACAGCCCCCGCGCGATCAGGACCAGCACCTCCGTCTCCCGGGCCGTGAGGTCGGCGGGCGGGTGGACGGGGAGCCGGGCGCCACGCGCGTGGACGAACTCGGCGATCAGCCGCTTGGTGATCTCGGGCGAGAGCAGGGCGTTGCCGTCCGCCACCACCCGAACCGCGTGCAGCAGTTCGGGGAAGGTGGCGTCCTTGAGCAGGAAGCCGCCCGCTCCGGCCGCGAGCGCGTCGTACACGTACTCGTCGAGGCCGAAGGTGGTCAGCATCAGCACCTTCGTCGCACCGCCGGAGGCGGCCAGGATCTCGCGGGCGGCCTCGATGCCGTCCTTGTGCGGCATCCGGATGTCGAGGAGGGCGAGGTCGGGCCGGGTCTCGGCGGCGACCCGCACCGCCTGCGCCCCGTCCTCCGCCTCACCGACGACCTCGATGTCCTCCTGGGTGCCCAGGAGGTTCACGAAGCCGGTGCGGACGACCGCCTGGTCGTCGGCGACCAGCGCCCGGATCACACGCGTCTCCCTCGCCCGCTGCCCGTAAGTCATCCGGTCCCCCACGGGAGTTCCGCCTCCACCAGGAAGCCGCCGCCCTCGGCCGCGCCCGCGCTGAGCCGGCCCCCGACCAGCGCCGCCCGTTCCCGCATCCCGGTCAGACCGTGGCCGGGAGCGGCATCGGAGTCGGCACCGACACCGATGTCCGGGCGGGTGCCCGGGGCCGGGCCGTCGTCGCGGACGCGGAGAGTGAGCAGCCGGTCCGCCCCGTAGTCCACCTCCACCACCGTACGGGCGCCGGGCGCGTGCTTGCGCGCGTTGGTCAGAGCCTCCTGGGCGATCCGGTAGGCGGACAGCTCCCAGGCGGCGGGCAGCGCGACCCGTTCCCCGGTGATCCTCAGCTCGGCCGTCCCGCCCACCGCCCGGTGCTGCTCGACCAGTTCGGCGAGGTGGTCGAGGGTCGGCTGCGGGGCGGTCAGGGCCGTGTCGCCCCGGGAGGCGCGCAGGACGCCGAGCAGGCGCCGCAGTTCGGCCATCGAGGAGCGGGCGGTGCCGGCGATCTGCTGGAAGCCGTCGCGGGCCTCGGGCGTGAGCCCCGGGGTGGTGTACGTGGCGCTCTCGGCCTGGACGGCGATCATCGACACCGAGTGGGAGACTATGTCGTGCAGCTCGCGGGCGATCGCGGCCCGCTCCGCCTCGGCGGCCTGCTGCCGCTCCATGGCGATCAACCGGGCCTGGGCGAGGTGCCGTTCGTCGCGGGTCTCCTCCCGGGCACGGACCGCGTCACCCATCATCACCGCGCCGAAGATGACCACGCTCAGCAGGAACGACTCGGCGAACAGGCTCAGCGAGCCCTTCTCCCACAGCGCGGGCACCGGCAGTTCCATCCGCGACCAGGTGTTGATGTGCACCAGGTTCACGCACAGGGCACCGAGAGCGCCGCCCGCGACGGTCACGGCGGGGTGCAGCACCCGGTCGCGGCCCAGCGTGTAGCAGCCGATCAGCCCGCTCGCCATGATCGAGAGGTACAGGTTGACGTCCCCGGCGAACCCGATGAGCCCCGCCGCGACCGTGAGCATCGCGACGGGCGGGAGGGACCGGCGCCACATCAGCGAGGCGGAGGACACCAGCACACCCACCGTGGTCGTCACGGACCCCGGGAAGGCGATCAGCTCAACGACGGCCGCGACGCTCAGCAGACCACCGGTGATCCAGGGGTAGGCGGGCGCGGCGACGCAGGCGCGGTACCGCTGTCGAAGCGACGTACTCATGTCTCCATGATCCGTGCCGGGGCGGGGCGCGCGCGTCACCGCGTGGGTGGAGCCGACGGGCGGAGGTCGTACCACGGGTTGACTCCCGGGTACGGAGCCTCGGTTGACGCTCTTCGACCTGGGGCTTTCTAGCGTCGTCGGACATGAGGAAGACGCTTGGGGCACGTGTCGCGCAGTACGTCGGACGCTACGCCGGGCGCCGTCCGGGGCCGTACGCCGAACGGTACGCGTGGGCCGGGTGCGCGGTCGTCGCGCCGGTTTTCGCGCTCGCGTCCGACATGGGGCCGCACCGCGTGTGGGGGCTGGGCGCGGGTGCGGGGTACGCGGTGGCGGCGTGCCTGGCGTCCGGTTCCGGACGGCGCCGTGCGGCGGCGCGCGCGGTGGCGGTGGTGGGGGCCGTGGTGGTGCCGCTCGTGGCTCTGCTGGCGGCGGGGCTCGGGCAGTCGGAGGTCACGGTCGTCGAGCGCTCGGGGCACCTGCTGCTCACGACCGGGAGCCCGTACGTCACCGACCCGGTGGCCGTCGGCGACTTCAACCCGTACCTGCCGGGGATGGCACTCTTCGGGCTGCTGCCGGGCGACCCCCGCTGGTGGCTGGGCGGCGCGTTCGTCGCCGCGCTCGCCGCCGCCGGCCTGCACCGTGCCTGGCTGCTCGCCTGTCCGCCGGTGGCGCTGCCCCTCGCGGTGGGCGGGGTCGACCTGCCGGTGGCGGGGCTGATGTGCCTGGGGGTCGCACTCGCCGGGCGGGGGCGCCCGGGCCGGGCCGGTCTGGCGCTGGGCGCCGCCGCGGCCCTCAAGTGGACGGCCTGGCCCGCGCTTCCGGTGGTGCTCGCCCTGGTCGCCGCGCGCCGGGGCGGCCGGCCCGCGCTGCGGTGTGCGGCCGCGGGGCTGGCCACCGCGACGGCCGCGGTGCTGCCCTTCGCGCTCACCGACCCGGCCGGCTTCGTGCGGAACGTGGTCGCCTTCCCGCTCGGCCTCACCTCCGTCGTGTCCCCCGCCGCCAGTCCGCTGCCCGGCCGACTGCTCGCGGCACACGTCCCCGGCGGCACGCTGATCGCCCTCACGCTCCTCGTGGTCAGTGCGCTGCTCATCGCGCTCTCGCTGGTGGTGCGGCCCCCGGGAACGGTGCGGGAGGCGGCGGGCAGGCTCGCGCTCGGTCTCGGGCTGGCGACGGCCCTGATGCCCGCGACCCGGTTCGGCTACCTGGTCTACCCGCTGGTGCTGGGCGCACTGGCCTGCCGGAGACGACGGCCCGGCACGCCCGTCACCCGCTCCGCGGCGAAGGCGGCGGTCGCGTGACCGGCGAGTCCCGCACCCTGATCGTCACCAACGACTTCCCGCCCCGGCAAGGCGGCATCGAGACCTTCGTCCGTGAACTGGCCGACCGCTTCCCGCCCGACGAGGTGGTCGTCCTCACCTCGACCCCTGCGGCGGCCACTGCGGAACCGGACCCCGGCGACCCCTTCCCGTACCCCGTGATCCGCCACCGGGCCCGCACCCTCCTCCCCACGCCCCGCGCCACCGCCCACGCGGTGTCCGTGGCCCGGCGGTACGGCTGTGACCGGGTCTGGTTCGGCGCGGCTGCGCCCCTCGGACTGATGGCGGGACGGCTCCGGCGCGCGGCGGGCATCCGGACCGCCGTCGCCACCACCCACGGCCACGAGGTGTGGTGGGCCCGCACACCCGGCACCCGGGCCCTGCTGCGCCGCATCGGCACGGAGGTGGACACGGTGACCTGGCTGGGCGCGAGCACCCGGGGTCCGATCGAAGCGGCCCTGGCGCCGGGGACCCGGACCGCCCGCCTGGTCCCCGGCGTCGACACCCAGGTCTTCCACCCCTCGGTGCCCGGCACCCCGGTCAGGACGAGGTACGGCCTGGGCCACCGCCCGGTGATCCTCTGCGCGGCCCGGCTGGTCCCGCGCAAGGGCCAGGACACGCTGATCAGGGCGTTGCCCTGGGTGCGCAGGGCGGTCCCCGACGCCGTGCTCCTCCTGGTCGGCGACGGCCCGTACGCCCCCGCGCTGCGCCGGCTCGCGCTGGACGAGGGAGTCCTGGACTCGGTCGTCTTCGCCGGCGGCCACGCCCACCACGCGCTCCCGCCGTTCTACTCCGCCGCCGACGTCTTCGCCATGCCCTGCCGGACCCGAGGCGGCGGCCTGGAGGTGGAGGGCCTGGGCATCGTCTACCTGGAGGCCGCCGCTTCCGGGCTCCCGGTCTTGGCGGGTGACTCGGGCGGTGCCCCGGACACCGTGCGGGAGGGCGAGACGGGGCACGTCGTGGACGGCCGCTCACCGGCGGCGACGGCGGACCGGCTGATCCGGCTCCTGCGCGATCCCGGGCTCGCCCGCGCGATGGGTGCGAGGGGGCGTGACTGGGTGCGCTCGGAGTGGAGTTGGGACCGCTCCTGGGTGGCGCTGAGGGACCTGCTGTCGGGGGATCCGGCGCGTTCCGGCACAGTTGGCCCGCGACCCCGCCCGCACACCGGCCGGCGGCTGACGACTGACGACTGACGGCTGACGGCTCCGCGCCGCCCCGCACCTTGACGAAGGCAGGAAGATGACCACGCAGCTCCACCCCGACGACCAGGAACTCGTCGAAGCCGCGGCAGGCGTGGCCCGCACCCGTTGCCGGGGCGACAACCACACCATGGCGGCCGCGGCCCGCGCCCGGGACGGCCGGATCGTCACTGCGCTGAACGCCTACCACTTCACCGGCGGCCCCTGCGCCGAGCTGGTCGTCATCGGTGCGGCGGCGGCCCAGGGCGCCTACGAGCTGGACACGATCGTCGCCGTGGGCGACCGCGACCGGGGCATCGTCCCGCCGTGCGGCCGGTGCCGCCAGGTCCTCCTCGACTACTTCCCCACCCTGAAGGTGATCGTCGGCAGCGGCGACCGGGCCCGGGCCGTCCCCGTCGCGGACCTGCTCCCCGAGACCTACGTCTGGGCCGACCACCAGCTCGACACCGGCTGAACCCCACCACCGGTCGCCCCTACGAGGCGTCCGCCGGGCCGGTCGGGCGGTCCGCCGTCACCAGCCATGACGTGCTGCGCAGCCGGACCGTGCCGTCAGCGGCCTCGTGGCCGCGCAGATGGTCGGTGAGCGCGCGGCGGACGCGAACCTGTGCGGCCGCGTCGACCTGGCCGAGGAAATGCCGGCCGGGCCCCGTGTTCAGCAGGAACTCCGTCGCGTCGTCGGCTCCGCGCCCCCACGTCCCGTACGCCTCGACCCGGTCGACGGCCACGCCGGAGAAGCCGGCGGCGGTGAGGACGGCGCGGAGTCGGCCGGGGGACGCGAGGGAGAACATGCCGGGCAGTCCCGGCGCGTCGAAGTCGCCGAGCGGGACGATGTCACGCAGTGCGGTCATGGCCGTCACCCACCCGTTGAGTGAGGGTTCGGCGGGGCAGACGAACGCCAGCCGCCCGCCGGGGCGCAGCGCCCGGCCGATGTTGCGGAAGGCCGCTTCGGGGTCGGAGAAGAACATCACCCCGTACCGGCTGATCGCCACGTCGAACACCCCCGGCTCGAAGGGATGGGCCTGCGCGTCGCCCTGCGTGAACGTGACGTTGGCGATCCCTTCGCTCGCCGCCCGGGACCGCGCCTCGGCGAGCATGGGGCCGGACAGGTCGAGGCCCGTGGCGCTGCCGCGTGGTGCCCGGAGGGCGGCGAGGCGCGTGGTCTGCCCGGAACCGCAGCCGAGGTCGAGTGTCCGGTGGCTGTCGGTGATTCCGGCCGCGTCGAGCAGCGGCTCGTTGAAGCCTTCGTTCACGGCGTTCCAGCGGTCCTGGTTGCGCGCCCAGTGAGCGCCTTCGGGGCCGTTCCACGCCTGCGCCTGCTCAGTGTTGACGATCTGTGACACGAGTGCCTCCCGCATACGGAACGATGAACGGAACCAAGAATGGGCGTCTGCCCAAACAGTATGGGCATGCGCCCATACTGGCAATCCCCTTACGATCGGAGGCGGTCGCGCCACACCCGGCGCCGGACGCCGAAAGGGAGCGAGGCCCATGTCACCCCGTGGGGTTGCGACGCCGGACGTGCGGGAGCGGCTCTTCGCGGCCGCCGAGCGGATCGTGGAGCGGGACGGGCCGGGAGCGCTCACCAGCCGGTCCGTCACCACCGAGGCGGGCTGCGCCAAGGGGCTGCTGCACACGCACTTCGCGGGACTCGACGAGTTCGTGGCCGAGCTCTGCCTCGACCGTTTCGCCCGCACCGCGGCGAAGGCGCGGGCCCTGGCGGAGCTCGCCGGGCAGGGCACCGTGACCGGGAACCTCGACGCCGTCGCCCGCTCGCTCTTCGACCGGGGCGGACCGGCCCTGTCGGGTCTGGCGATGACACGTCCGTCGGCGACGGCGCGCGTTCGCGAGGCGATGAGGGAGGGCGGCCCCGGCTTCCCCGCCATCCAGGAGGCGATAGCCGGCTATCTGGAGGCCGAGCGGGACCTCGGTCGGCTGCCGGCCGCCGTCGACCCGCACACCGTGGCCCTCGCGATCGTCGGCACCGCCCACCACCTGCTGATGACCGACTGGCCGGGCGCCCCCGACCCACGGCCGGCCATGCACCGGCTGGTGGGCGCGCTGGTGGGCGGCTAAGGGCTGCCGTTCGGATCAGGTCGCGGGGGAAGAGACGTGCCAGACCCCGCGCTCATGGGTACGCCGACGGCCCGAACCCCCGCACAGTGGGTTCGGGCCGCCGGCCTTCTCGGGGTGGGTCAGAGGGCGAGGCCCGTCAGGACCAGCACCCGCTCGTAGGTGTAGTCGTCCATCGCGTACTTGACGCCCTCGCGGCCGACGCCGGACTGCTTGGCGCCGCCGTACGGCATCTGGTCGGCGCGGTAGGAGGGGACGTCGCCGATGACGACGCCGCCGACCTCCAGCGCGCGGTGGGCGCGGAAGGCGGTCTCCAGGTCGTGGGTGAACACGCCCGCCTGGAGGCCGTACTTGGAGTCGTTGACGGCCGCGAACGCCTCGGCCTCGCCGTTCACCTTCTGCACGCTGAGGACCGGGCCGAAGACCTCCTCGCAGGCGAGGGTGGTGCCGGCCGGGAGGTCGGTGAGGACGGTCGGCGCGTAGGAGGCGCCGTCGCGCTTGCCGCCGGTGTGGAGGGTGGCGCCCGCGGCGACGGCCTCGTCGACCCAGGACTCCACGCGCTCGGCGGCGGCCTCGCTGACCAGCGGGCCGACGTCCGTCGCGTCGTCGTTCGGGTCGCCGGTGACCTGGGCCTCGACGGCGGCGACGATGCGCGGCAGCAGGCGGTCGTAGACGGCGGCGTCGGCGATCACGCGCTGCACGGAGATGCAGGACTGGCCGCCCTGGTAGTTTGAGAAGGTCGCGATGCGCTGCGCGGCCCGGTCCAGGTCCGCGTCGCTCGCCCAGTCGCCGAGGACGACGGCCGCGCCGTTGCCGCCCAGCTCCAGGGTGCAGTGCTTGCGCGGGACCGAGTCCATGATCGCGTAGCCGACGGTCTCGGAGCCGGTGAAGGAGATGACCGGCAGGCGCTCGTCCTGGACGAGGGCGGGCATCTTGTCGTTCGGGACCGGGAGGATGCTCCACGAACCGGCGGGCAGCTCGGTCTCGGCGAGCAGTTCGCCGAGGACCAGGCCGGAGAGGGGGGTGGCGGGGGCCGGCTTGAGGATGATGGGCGCGCCGGCCGCGATCGCGGGGGCGATCTTGTGGGCGCACAGGTTGAGCGGGAAGTTGAAGGGCGCGATACCGAGGACGACGCCCTTCGGGAAGCGGCGGGTGAGGGCGAGGCGGCCCTGGCCGCCGGCGTCGGTGTCCAGGCGCTGGGCCTCGCCGCCGTTGAAGCGGCGGGCCTCCTCGGCCGCGAAGCGGAAGACGGACACCGCGCGGCCGACCTCGCCGCGGGCCCACTTGATCGGCTTGCCGTTCTCGGCGGAGATCAGGCGGGCGATCTCCTCGGTGCGCTCGGCCAGCCGGCGGCTGACGTGGTCCAGGGCGGCGGCGCGGGTGTGGGCGGGGGTGGCGGCGAACTCGTCCCGTACGGCGTACGCGGCGGCCACGGCCTCCTCGACCTGGGCGTCGGTCGGGAGGCTCACCGTGCCGACGTGACTGCCGTCCCAGGGGGACGTGACGTCGAAGGCGGCGTCGCCGGTGGCCTGGCGGCCGGCGAGCCAGAAGGCGTGGGTGGAAGTCATTGTGGAGTCCCGGCCCTTCCGCGTTGGGGGTGTGTGCGTACGTCTGTACGGGGGGTGCGGGGTCCACGGTAGGGCGGGGG
>NZ_JAGMUF010000062.1:0-18022 GCF_019049125.1 Streptomyces sp. AC602_WCS936
CCTCCCACCCCGCCACGCGGCTGCACCCCGCACCCACGCACCGCCGCCCCACCCGCCCGTTATCCCCCAGCCGCAGCCCCGCGCCCCTCCCAGGCGAACGCCCGCAGCCCTGCCAGGTTTCGCAGCGCCGGCTCGACGGGGCTCTCCGCCCCTGCCCCGCCGTCCGCCCAGTGCTCCACCGCCACCCGCACCGCCGCGCCCGCCACCGCGGCCGCGAAGTGCAGCTCCGGGGAGCTCGCCAGCCGCTCGGCAACGTTGTCGTCACCGTCGGACAGCCGTGCCGCCAGCACCTCCACCAGCCCCCGTTCGGCGATCATGCACACCTCCGCCCACACCTTCCGCAGCGCCGGGCTGGTCTCGGCCAGGCGGATCAGCGTGCGGGCCCACTCCCAGGACGGCGCCGACACCCCGGCGCCGGGCGTCAGCGTGTGCCGTACGGCGTGTTCCAGGGCGTCGGGCACGGACAGCTCGGGCGGAGCGGCGCGCACCGCGGCCGCCCAGCGCTCGGCGCCGAGGGCGTAGAGCGGGGCGACGGCCTCCTCCTTGGTCGCGAAGTAGCGGTAGAAGGTGCGCGGGGCGACTCCCGCGGCGCGGGCGATGTCCTCCGCCCGGGTCGCCCGCAGGCCCTGGCGCACGAAGAGGCCGGCCGCCGCGCGGGCGATCTCCATCCGGGTCGCGGCCTTGCGCCGCTCGGTCAGGGAAAGAGGCCCGGCACCGAGGCCGGAATCGGACGGTTCGGACGCGGGAGAGGCCGGGATGGTGCTGCTCACTTCGGCAGGCTATGCCGCTGTGACAGAATCTGCCATTCGGCGGGTCACCCCGGGGTTCAGGTCCGGGGTGCCCCGCTGCGGAGCGGTCCGGAAACGGAGGGAGCCGGGCTGCGGCGCCCCGGGGGGAGAGGCGCCGAGCCCGGCTCGGGAAAGTCCCGGCGCCGGGGGGAGTGCGTCGGGACGTGGTCCTGGAGGGGCACAAGGCCCGGTCCGGAGCGGGTGCCCCGGGGCCGAATCACTGGGCCCGGTGTTCTTGTTCCCGGGCCCCCGCCGGTTGAAGCAGCGTTGTACGGCCATGTTTGCGCGGGGTTCGGCCACCGGCGTACGCCCCACGCGTCACGTCACGCCCCCTCATCACGGCGGGCAGGTCACCGGCCCGCCACACCGCGCTCGGGGTCTGTTCTACGCCGCGGCCTCGAAGCCGGTGTCGCGGGCCAGCTTCTTCAGCTCCAGCAGCGCGTGCTTCTCGATCTGCCGGATGCGCTCACGGGTGAGGCCGTGCTCCTTGCCGACCTCGGTCAGCGTACGCTCCCGGCCGTCGTCGATGCCGTACCGCATCTTGATGATGGAGGCCGTGCGCGGGTCGAGGCGGCCGATGAGGTCGTCCAGCTCCTCGCTGCGCAGCAGCGTCAGCACCGACTGCTCGGGCGACACGGCGGAGGTGTCCTCCAGCAGGTCGCCGAACTGGGTCTCGCCCTCGTCGTCCACCGACATGTTCAGCGAGACGGGGTCGCGGGCCCAGTCGAGGACGTCGGTGACGCGCTCCGGCTTCGAGCCGAGCTCGGCGGCGATCTCCGCGGGCTCCGGCTCGCGGCCGTGCTCCCGGTTGAACTCCCGCTGCACGCGCCGGATGCGGCCCAGCTCCTCCACCAGGTGGACGGGGAGCCGGATGGTGCGCGACTGGTCCGCGATGGAGCGGGTGATGGCCTGACGGATCCACCAGGTGGCGTACGTCGAGAACTTGAAGCCCTTGCGGTAGTCGAACTTCTCGACCGCGCGGACCAGGCCCGCATTGCCCTCCTGGATCAGGTCGAGGAGCGGCAGGCCGCTGCGCGGGTAGCGCCGGGCGACCGCCACGACCAGCCGGAGGTTGGAGCGGATGAAGACGTCCTTCGCCCGCTCGCTCTCGTCGATCAGGGCCTGGAGCTCCTCCCGGGTGGCGTCCGCCCCGGTCTCCTCGTAGCCTTCGAGGACCTGCCGCGCGAACACACCCGCTTCGATGGTCTGGGACAGCTCGACCTCCTTGGCGGCGTCGAGCAGCGGTGTCCGTGCGATCTCGTCGAGGTACATGCCGACCAGATCGCGGTCGGCGAGCTCGCCGCTGCCTGCGCGGACGCTGGTTGCCGCGTCGGCCGTCTCGCCGGTGGCGGACTTACGACGGGCGACGGCACGGGTTGCCATGCGTGCTCCCTTGCGATGGTGGTTCAGCGGGTGGTCCTGTGGACGTTCGGCACCGTCTGGGGTTGTCTCCGGTCCCGGATCTGCGCTCCGGCCACTCCCGGGACTCTCCTCGGGTGCCCTGCATCCGATGGAAACAACGACTGGAATCCGGACAGAATTCCCAACCCGCCCCCCGATTTTTCTGATCATGCAGTACCCTGTGCCGCCACACGAGGAGGCGTGATGCCGGCGGGACGTACGGAGGTCCAGGTCAGGCCGGGAATCGAGGACGACCTCAAGGCCCTCACCGACCTCTACAACCACTACGTACGTGAGACGCCCATCACGTTCGACACCGAGCCGTTCACCCCGGAAGAGCGCCGCCCTTGGCTGCTCTCCCACCCTGAAGACGGCCCCCACCGGCTCAGGGTTGCCACGGACGCCGAGTCACGGGAAATCCTGGGGTACGCCACATCGAGCCCTTATCGCGCCAAGCCCGCCTACCGCACCTCGGTGGAGACCACGGTCTACGTCGCCCCCGGCGCCGGCGGCCGGGGCATCGGCACCCTGCTCTACGCGTCCCTCTTCGAGGCCCTGGCCGGCGAGGACCTGCACCGCGCCTACGCGGGCATCGCCCAGCCGAACGAGGCCTCCGCCCGGCTGCACGAGCGCCTCGGCTTCCGGTACGTCGGCACGTACCGGGAGGTGGGCCGCAAGTTCGGCCGGTACTGGGACGTGGCCTGGTACGAGAAGCCGCTGTAGCCCCGCGGCCGACGCCCCCGCGCTCAGCCGAACTGCACCGACCGCTTGGCCAGCCCCATCCAGAACCCGTCGATCACGGACCGCTGCAGATCCAGCTCACCGGCCGCGTCCGCCGCGCCCATGGTCACGAACAGCGGGGCGAAGTGCTCGGTGCGCGGGTGGGCGAGCAGGCCCGCCGGGGACTTGCGGGCGAAGTCGAGCAGCGCGTCCACGTCACCGGCCTCCAGCGCGCGCCGGCCCCAGTCGTCGAACTCGGCGGACCAGGAGGGGACGCCGGCCTGGCGCAGCGCGGCCAGGTTGTGGGTGAAGAAGCCGGAGCCGATGATCAGCACGCCCTCGTCGCGCAGCGGCGCGAGCCTGCGGCCGGTCTCCATCAGCCGCTCCGGGTCGAGGGTCGGCATGGAGACCTGGAGGACGGGGATGTCGGCGCCGGGGTACATCTCGACCAGCGGCACGTACGCGCCGTGGTCGAGCCCGCGGTCGGGCACGTCCTGCACGGGCGTACCGGGGGCGCGCAGCAGCTTGCGTACGGACTCGGCGAGCGCGGGGGCGCCGGGGGCCTCGTAGCGCACCCGGTAGTAGTGCTCCGGGAAGCCCCAGAAGTCGTAGACCAGGGGGACGGTCCGGGTGGCGCCGAGGGCGAGCGGGGCCTCCTCCCAGTGGGCGGAGACGACGAGGATCGCTTTGGGGCGGGGCAGTGCGGCGGCCCAGGCGGCCAGTTCGCCGGGCCAGAGGGGGTCGTCGGCGAGGGGCGGCGCGCCGTGGCTCAGGTAGAGGGCGGGCATGCGCTCCTGGGCGGTGGCGGACACGGGGCGACTCCAGTTGTTCAGGTCACTGGGCTACTTGAACCCTCAAGCTCTTCCTCGTAGGCAAATCTAAGGGTTCCTTGTTTAAAGTTCAAGGACTCGTACCATGGATACATGAACACGGCACCCATCCCGCCCTCCGCCGACGAGCCCCGCTGGCTCACCGCCGAGGAGCAGCGCGTCTGGCGTTCCTACATCGAGGCGGCCACCCTCCTGGAGGACCATCTCGACCGCCAGCTCCAGCGCGACGCGGGGATGCCGCACGTCTACTACGGACTGCTGGTCAAGCTCGCCGAGTCACCGCGGCGGCGGCTGCGGATGACGGAGCTGGCCCGGTACGCCAAGATCACCCGCTCCCGCCTCTCGCACGCGATCGCCCGCCTGGAGAAGAGCGGCTGGGTGCGCCGCGAGAACTGCCCCTCCGACAAGCGGGGCCAGTTCGCCGTGCTCACGGAGGAGGGGTACGCGGTACTGGGGCAGACCGCGCCGGGCCACGTGGAGGCCGTGCGCCAGGCCGTGTTCGACCGTCTCACGCCGGAACAGCAGAAGTCCCTCGGCGAGATCATGCGGATCGTCGCCGAGGGACTCCAGCCCCGCGAAGCGGGTGCGGACCTGCCCTGGCTGCGCTGAGCGCGCGGCCGGGGCAGGTCCTGGGAACCGTGCGCGGAGGGCGTCCCCTCCCCCCGCGCACGGATGGAACAGGGGGCCCGAGGGGGTAACGCGTCCGGCGTCGTCAGTGGGCGACGACCGGCACCGGCAGTTCCTCCTCGGCCGCGTCGCCCGCACCGGACCCGGTGACGGCGGTGCCGCCCGGACGACCGGCGTTGATGAGGGTCAGGGCGATCACGGCCGCCACGACCAGGATGCCGACGGCGAACCAGATCGCGCTGGTGTAGCCCTGCACCTGACCCTCCAGCTGGACCAGCTGCTGCTGGGACCGGCCGGCGGCGCCGCCGATGTGGTCGGCGATGTAGGACGTGGTGGCCGAGGCGGCGATGGTGTTCAGCAGCGCCGTGCCGATCGCGCCACCCACCTGCTGCGAGGTGTTGACCATGGCGGAGGCGACACCGGCGTCCCGCGGCTCGACACCCTGCGTGGCCATGGACATCGCCGGCATGAACGCCGTACCCATGCCGAGGCCGAGCAGCAGCATGCCGGGCAGCAGCACACCGGCGTAGGAGGTGTCGATCTCCAGCTGGGTCAGGAACAGCATGCCGACGGCGGCGACCAGGAAGCCGGGGCCCATCAGCAGCCGGGGCGCGACCCGGGTCATCAGGCGGGTGCCGATCTGCGTGGAGCCCGTGATCATGCCCGCGATCATCGGCAGGAAGGCGAAGCCGGTCTTGACCGGCGTGTAGCCCTTCACGATCTGCAGGTAGTAGGTCAGGAAGAGGAACAGGCCGAACATCGCGATGATCGCCAGGCCCAGCGAGAGGTAGACCCCGCCCCGGTTGCGCTCGGTGATCACGCGCAGCGGCAGCAGCGGGGCCTTGACCCGGGACTCGACGATCACGAAGGCCAGCAGCAGCACGGCCGAGCCGACGAACATGCCGACCGTCACCGCGTCGCTCCAGCCGTCGGACTCGGCGCGGGTGAAGCCGTAGACGAGCGCGACCAGACCCAGGGTGGACAGGATCACGCCGGGGACGTCGAGCGGCGAGCGGTTGCGGCCGCCCTTCGGCTCACGGATGACCAGGTACGCACCGGCCGCGGCGACCACGGCGAACGGGATGTTGACGAAGAACGTCCAGCGCCAGTTCAGGTACTCGGTGAGGAAACCGCCGAGGATCAGACCGACGGCACCGCCGCCACCGGCGATCGCACCGTAGATGCCGAACGCCTTGGCTCGCTCCTTGGCGTCCGTGAACATCACGGCGAGCAGGGAGAGCGCGGCGGGCGCGAGCAGGGCGCCGAAGACGCCCTGGAGGGCGCGGGAGCCGAACATCATGGCCTCGTTGGTGGCCGCACCGCCGAGCGCCGAGGCGACGGCGAAGCCGGCCAGGCCCACGACGAAGGTGCGCTTGCGGCCCCACAGGTCGGCTATCCGGCCGCCGAAGAGCAGCAGTCCGCCGAAGGCGAGGGCGTAGGCCGTGACGACCCACTGCCGGTTGCCGTCGGAGATGCCGAGGTCCTGCTGCGCGGAGGGCAGCGCGATGTTCACGATGGTGGCGTCGAGGACCACCATCAGCTGGGCGAGCGCGATGAAGACGAGCGCTTTCCAGCGTCCGGCGTCCGGGGCGTCGGTGACGCCGGAGGCCTTGACGGCTGTTTGAGACATGGGGATACCCACTTCGGGACTTCGTGACGGAAAAAGGTGAGTAAAGGGACGACTGGGACGCGGCCCGACCCGGGGCGACGGCTACGGGAGCCGCCGCCCTCCGGCCGGACGTGAATCCCGGTGAGGTCTCCGCGGAACTACTGGTCGCGGAATTGCTGGTCGCGGAATTGCTGGTCGCGGAATGAGTGGTCGCGGAACTACTGGTCGCAGGGCCGGCGCAGGTCCTCCATGGTCACGACCGCGCCCGGCAGGGCGGAGCGGGCCGGAGCCCGCAGCCCGTCCAGGAACAGTTGCAGGTGGCGGTGGACGAACCGGTCGGCGCTCAGGCACCCCGTACCGGCCGGGGGCCGGCTGAGCTGGGCCGCGGCGATCATCAGATCCCCCACGCCCACATCGGTACGGAGCTGGCCGGCCGCCTTCGCCCGGTCCATGACCTCGGCGACGAGCCGCTCGACCCGTTCACGCGCCGCCTCCAGGTCGGGGTGGTGCTGGTCGAACGTGCTGGACACCATCGGGCACAGGGCGCTGATCCGCTCGTCGGCGGCGACGTGCACGAAGCGCTCCAGCGCCTCGAACGCGTCCCCGGTCTCCGCGAGCGCGAGCTCCGCCGCCCGTGCCGTACGGTCCATGACCGAGCAGACGACCTCGCGGACGAGGGCGTCGCGGTCGGGGAAGTTGCGGTACACCGTGGCGTTGCCGACGCCGGCCCGGCGGGCGACGTCGTCGAGCGGCACGTCGGGCCCGTGCTCCACGAACATCTCCCGGGCGGCGGTGACGATCCGCTCCCGGTTGCGCAGGGCGTCGGCGCGGGGCCGGGTCACCTTCTGGCGCTCGGGGGCTGCGGTCTGCACGGCGTACTCCTCGGACATCGGGTGGGCGATCCGGGGAGGGAGTCCCCGTTTCGCTCGGACACCTGGCTAAACGGGGAAACGATCCCCGGTTATTTCCCACGCACGAAGAAACATCCCGTGACCTGAGTCACACACCGGGGCGGTCCGTGCCCTGCCCTCCCCCCGGCCGGTGGCTACCGGCGAGAAACCCACGATCGGCTCCTCCAGCGCGCGCCCGCCCACCCCTCGGCACAGGGTGAGCGCAAGGGTGCAGCCGGAGTCGGGCGGCTGCCGTGGTCCGGGAGGTCCGCATGCAGCCGCAGCCGCCGGCGCAGCCGTCGAGCCGCCGGATACGCCCGCGCAGGCTCGCCGCGATCGCGACCGTCACCGCCGTGACCTTCGCGGTCAGCACCTCGGCCGGCACCGGCCGGCTCGCTCCGGACACCACGGCGGCGGGCCCCGGCCCCGCGGCCCTCTCCCGCTCCTCCGCGCACGGCCCCTGCATGATCAGCGGCGGCCCCGAGATCCAGATGTCCGAGGGCGTCCCCACCTCCGCCGGCTACGCCCCCTCCACGGGCACCGTCCGCGCCCTCAACCTGATGATCGACTTCTCCGACGCCCCCGGCGAGGGCAAGGCGATGGACCGCTACGCGGAGTTCTTCCCGCAGACCGAGGAATGGTTCCGCACCAGTTCCTACGGCCGCCTCGACTACCGCCCCGAGACGCCGATCAAGGACTGGCTGCGCATGCCGAAGTCGTTCGCCGAGTACGGCATAGAGCGCGGCGCCCCCTTCGAGCCCGGCTACCGCCAACTGGTCGAGGACCTGGTCTCGGAGGCCGACGCGAAGGTCGACTTCCGCGCGTACGACCTCGTGAACGTCCTGGTCACCCCGAACGCGGGCCCCTCCGCCCTGGACACGGTCCTGTCCGTCACCTTCGCCGGCAACGCGGAGGCACCGGTCGCCGACGGCGTCCCCGTCGCCAACGCCTCCTTCGTATACTCCCGCCAGGACGACGGCTCCGGCTCCTACGACGAGACCGGCTACCGCGTCCTGCCCCACGAGAACGGCCACGTCTTCGGCCTCCCCGACCTCTACACCCAGGAGGGCGGAGGAGCCGTCGGCCACTGGGACATCATGAGCGAGGACTGGGGCGCCAACAACGACCTCCTCGGCTGGCACAAGTGGAAGCTGGGCTGGCTCGACCGCACCCAGGTGCACTGCGCGTCGGCACCGGGGACGACGGAGTACACACTGACCCCGCTGGCCCGCAAGGGCGGCGACAAACTGGTGGTCGTGCCGCTGGACGCGGAGTCCGGGTACGCGATCGAACTGCGCACCCGCGAAGGCAACGACGAGGTGGTCTGCCGGCCCGGCATCCTGATCTACAAGGTCGACGCGGACGTGGACACGGGCATGGGCCCGGTGACCGTCTACGACTCCCGGCAGGACAGCGGCGGCTGCACCCGCGCCCCGAACGTCCACGCCGAACTCTCGGACGCCGCCTTCACTCCCGGCGAGACCTTCAAGGACCCGCGCCACGGCATCACGATCGCGGTCTCGGGAGCCGACGCGAAGGGCGACCACCAGGTGCGCGTCACCCGGCGGTGACGACCGGCGCCGCCCTGCGGCGGCATACGGTAGGCGGGCCCGCCGCGACCGCCGTACCGGAGACACCGGAGACCCGATGCCCGCCGACCTCACCAACGACACCCCACCGGACGGCTCCAGTACCGGCACCGCACCGACCGCGGACACGGACCCGCCCGCCGAGGCGGTGACCCCCCTCCTGCGCGGCATCGCCGTACTCCACCACCTCACCGAGGCGCGCGACGGCACCCTCAGCCTCAGCGGCCTGGAGAAGGCCACCGGCCTGGCCCGCTCCACGGTCGACCGCGTCACGGCCACCCTCGCCCGCATGGGCTACGTCCGCCTCGACGGCCGCGACGTGAGCCTCGCCCCCCGCCTGACGGAACTGGGCAACGCCTACCTGGCCGCCCTCCGCCTCCCCGCCCTGCTCTCCGCCCGCGCCGACGCGCTGGCCGACGAGCTGGACGAGTCGGTCTCCCTGGCGGTCGCCGACGGGGACGGCATCCGCTTCATCCACCAGGCCACCCGCCGCCGCGCGATGTCCCTCAGCTTCCGCATCGGCGACCTCCTCCCCGCCGAACGCACGGCCCCCGGCCCGCTGTTCGCCACGGAGTGGACGGACACCGACTGGCACCACTGGCACACCCGCAGAGCAGCCGACCCGGAAGACCGCACCTTCCCGGCCGTCCCCCCGGCCGAACACCCCACCCCCGACTCGGACTTCACACACCGTACGACCACGGCGGCGACCGCCGGCTACTCCCTGGACGACCAACTGATCGAACCGGGCCTGGTCGCGGTCTCCGTCCCCGTACGCGACCCCCGCACCGGCGCTCCGGCCTGCGTGGCGAGCGTCGTCAGCCACACCAGCCGGCACACGGCGGACGACCTGCGCACAGCCCTCCTCCCCCGCCTCCGCGAGGCGGTCCGCTCGATGGAGCACACCCTGCACACCGCCCCGCCCCTGCACCCGGCACCGCCCCCGGCCGGACTGGCCACGTGGACGGGCGCGTCGAAGCAGCTACTCGGCAGGGACTTCGTCGAATCCCTGGCCCGCGGCCTCACCGTGCTCACGGCCTTCGACGAGAACCGCCCGGCCCTCACCCTCACCGAGGTCGCGAAGGCGACGGGCCTGACCCGCGCCACCGCCCGCCGAGCCCTGATCACCCACGAACACGCAGGCCTGGTACGACGACGAACCGCCGACCACACCTTCACCCTCACCCCCCGCGTCCTCTCCCTCGGCTTCCCACCCCTCTCCCGCACCTCCCTCCCCCAGATCGCCCAGCCCCACCTGACCGCCCTCGCCGACCGCGTCCACGAGTCGGCCGCGCTGGCCGTCCTGTCCGACTCGGGCGAGGAGATCCAGTACACGGCCCGGGCATCCACCGGCCGCGTCCTGAGCGCCCACATCGCGCTCGGCACCCGCCTCCCGGCCCACGCGACCGCCCTGGGCCGCGTCCTCCTCGCCCTCCCCGAGACACGCACCGCCGGCTACGCCCTGGTCGACGAGGAACTGGAGGCCGGCCTGCGCTCCCTCGCCGTCCCGGTCCACGACCGCGAGGGCCACGTCGTCGCCGCCCTCAACGTCGCGATGCACGCCGCCCGCCGCACGGCAGACGCCTGCGTGACGGACATACTCCCGCCCCTCCGCCAAACCGCCGCCCACATCGAGGCCGACCTGAGCGCGGCGGGCCGCTTCCGCCCGGTCCCCCTCACCTGACCAACCGCTACACTGTCGACGGCGGCACCACGTCGTGCCGCCGCGCCTTCGTAGCTCAGGGGATAGAGCACCGCTCTCCTAAAGCGGGTGTCGCAGGTTCGAATCCTGCCGGGGGCACCAGACAAAAGGCCCCGGACCGATCTTGGTCCGGGGCCTTTGACATCCACTTCTGACATCAACGCGGGCGATCACCCACGATCAGGGCGCCGCTTCCTGAGCAGCCGGTCCATGTGACTCATGGCCTCGCGCTGCGTGTCCTGCACGACGTGCGTGTAGACATCCATGGTGATGCTGATCTGCGAGTGTCCGAGGATCTCCATCACGACACGGGGCGCGACTCCAGCCGCCGTGAGGAGCGTGGCGGTGCCATGCCGAGCATCGTGCAGCCGGATGACGCGGAGGTCGGCGGACTCGGCGACGCGGGTGAAGGAGCGGTAGACGTTCCGCGGCTCGACCTGGCGGCCGGTACGCGTGGTGAAGACGTAACCGGACTCCTGCCACTGCTCCCCTGCCTTGATCCGAGCAGCCGCCTGCCGCATCCGGTGCCAGCGCAGGGGCGCGATGCAGAGGGCGGGCAGCGGGACGGCTCGGCGACGGCGGCTCTTCGGATCGTCGTCGTAGAGGACACCCCGACGCCGTTGCGTCTGCTGGCGGACGTAGAGAACACGATTGTCGAGGTCGAGGTCTGACCAGCGCAGGCCGATGATCTCTCCTCGGCGGAGTCCCATAGCGATGGCAAGCACGAAGGCCGCGTACAGCGGGTCCTTACGGGAGGCCGCGAGGAAGTCCAAAGTCTCGTCAAGGGTCCAGGGCTTCAGTTCGCGGTTGTCGGTGCGAGGCGGCTCGACCAGCTTGGCCACGTTGCGCGTGATCAGCTCCTCGCGACAGGCGGAGGACAGTGCCGACCGGAGGACGCGGTGAGATTCCTTGGCGGTTGCCGCAGTCGTCTCCTTCTCCAGGCGGACGAGGAAGCGGCGTACGTCGGCGACGCCGAGGGATTCGAGCCGCTTGGCGCCAAGCAGCGGAACGAGGTAGAGCCGGACGTGCGCCTCGTACTTGTCGTACGTGCTGAGCTTCCGCCGAGGCTTGATGACGTTGTCCAGCCAGTAAGGCAACCACTCGGAGAGCTTGGCCGACTTGGTAGGCACGGGCACGCCCTGGTCCACCTTGGCCAGCAGCTCCCGGCGCTTGACGTCGCACTCGGCCCAGGTCTTGCCGTAGGCGAACTTGCGAGCACGGGTTCCGTCCGGCTGGAGGACGTACACGGCGCACTGATACCGGCCGTCCTTGCGCTTGGTGATGGTGCCGGCGCCATTCGGATTGCGCTTGCGCGGAGCAGCCATCAGGCAGCCTCCTCGATCTGGCCGAGGACGAAGTCGCGAACAGCGGCAGCGGGGATGCGACGCGCCCCATCGATCTTGATCGAGACGAGGCGTCGCGAGCGGATCAGGTCATAGACCTTTGAGCGTCCGACCTTGAGACGCGCCATGACTTCCGGCACGGTCAGCAGTTCGGCGGTGGCAGTGACGGTGGTCATGCTGCGGCTCCTTCCATGGCCAGTTGGTCTTGCAGTGCTTCGCGTGCCGTTTCTCGGTTGAGCTGGAGGTCCCGGGCGATGGTGGCGGCGAGGGCGGATTCACCGGGGGTGTGGCCGTGTCCGGCGTACTGCCAGTCGGTGAGGACGAGGACGGTGTCCGGCTCGCGGTCGTCCAGGGCGAGGGCGGTGTGTTCCTGTGCGGCGCGGTAGTCGGCGCGTGTCTGGCGGAGGGCGCCGAGGGTGGTGGAGTAACGGCGGGACTTTGAGGAGAAGTGGCCGCGGAAGCCGAGCATGTGCGCCCAGGCCCAGAGGCGCCGGTCCGGGTAGAGGCGGTCCAGGTCGCGGCATGCGGTGATGAGTCGGCGCGTGTGGTCCGGGACCTGGTGGCGATCGAGTTCCGCGAGTTCGCCGATACGGCGGTCAAGCGTGCCGGTGTTCTCAGCGGCTTTGGTGGAGTACTTGGCGACGTAGGAGGCGACGGCCTGTTCGGTGATGTCGGAGCCGTCGCCGAAGGCTTTCACCGGGCGCACGTCGAGCTGTGTGCCCCAGCGGAAGGACCGGGCCGGTTGGTCCCCTGCGGCCGGGACGGAGACGGACGTATAGGAGTGCGCCGCAGCGGCGTGGATCGCGTCGGCGAGGAGGCCGACCGTTGCCCAGGCAGGCGGGGGCGTTCCTGGTCCGTCCGGTCCGTCGAGCCGGATCACCGCATGGAAGTGCAGGGCACCGCGCTTCTGAAACTCGGCGACCTTGCCGTACGAGACACGAACGCGGTCGGCGAGTTCTCGGCGGGTGAGGCCAGCGCGGGCGGCGAGTTCGCGACGCAGACGGGTGGTGAAGCGCTGCCAGAGCTGCCCGGCGTGGTTGTTGAACAGGACGGCACCCGCGTAGTCGTACGTGGTCGGGTCGAGGGCAGTCCCCAGTTCCGGGGCGTTGGGGGCGTGTTGGGTGCCGCAGCGGCATGTGCCGTGGTCGGGCCGGTTGTGGACCGGGCCGAAGGAGGGAGCGGTGAGTGTGGCGAACACGCGCGGGTGATCCCGGACCGTGGCGGGGACATCTCGGCAGTCGTCTCCGGCCAGGCCCGCGCGGATGAGGTGGTAGGTGTCGCCCGCGTAGGTCCAGGCGCAGGAGGAGCAGCGGGAGGCGCGGCGGTTGCCGCAGGCGAGGCGGAGGCGTCCACCGGGCTCAACGGCGGTCGTGTAGTGGTGCAGGGTCTCGCCGGTGGTCTTGTCCTTGTGGAGGGTCCAGCCGGTGAGGTGGACGGGGTCGGAGCAACCGCCGGTGCGGCGGATCTGCTCTTCCCAGCGGGTGTAGTCGGGGGCGGACGCGACGCGGAGGAGGTCACCGAGGGCGGTCGGGTCGAGCAGCGGGGCATGCGCGGTCGGGGCGCGGTGCGCCATGCTGGGTGCTTCCTTCCGGTTGTGAGATCGGTTGGGGACGGCGCCCGGGCGGCGGGTGCTTGGCGGTATCGAGGCCGCCCGGGGGCCGGTCAGCGTCGCTTGGCGTCGGCGTGGACGAGGGAGCGGATCACCAGGGCGCAGACGGCGACCGAGGCGCCGGTGATGGCGACGGCCAGGAGCATCGAGACGAGAACGGCGCCGACGACCAGGACGACGGCCGTTCCGCCGCCGACGAGGGCGAGGGCGGTGCCGGGGGTGAGCTGCACCGTGGGCCGGGACGGCGCAGGAGCGACCGGAGCAGGAGGCGGAACCTGCGCACTCGGTACGACGGCGGTCGGCTCCACGAGCACGGGCGGCGTGAGGTGGCGGGCGGGCGTGGGGTTAGTCGGGATCTTCGGGCGGAGCATCGGCGTTCTCCCTTCGAGTTGTGCTACTTGACGAAGCCGTTGACGACGGGGGCCAGCACGCTGTCGGCAATCAGGAAGCCGCCAAGGAGCAGTACGGCGATGAGCCACCAGGGCGGGCGGATGAGCTTGACGCCGAGGTAGCCGACGGCGAGGAGCGCGAGCCAGAGCGGGACGTTCATCGGGTGGCCTCCTAGCTGACGCGGCAGCGGTGGGTGCGGGCGGCGAGCTGTGCGGCGGACTGGCTGGAGTAGTCGGCGGACCAGCCGCAGCGGTCGTTGGTGCACACGGCGGCGTGTTTGGTCTGGCCTCGGCGGTCGCGGTGGGTGCCGATCTGCACGGGGCCGATCCGCATGACGGAGTGGAAGAAGTCGCGGGCGGGCATGTCAGTCGATCTCCTCTCGTGTCGCGGTCATGTCATTTGAGTTGGGCAGCGATGACGTCGGCGAGGTGAGGCGGGACGCCGAGGCGGGCGCGGAGGGTGTCGGTGTCGATCGGGGCGCCGGTGCGAGCGTGGTGGTCGTCGGCGACCTTGCGAGCGTGGTCGACGAGCGCGGCCGGGACCGGCACGGCCGTGGGCAGAGCAGGGGCTTCCTCGATCTGCGAGACGACGGGAGGTTCGGGCGCCGGGCGCGGCTCAGCGGCGGCCGTCTCGGGCGCGGGGTCCGGAGTCGGGACGGAGGGTGCCGGCGGAGTCGGGGCGGGGTCCGCGGGCGAGTGGGCGAGGAGGGTGCCGCCCATGAAGGCCAAGGCGGGCCAGGCGGCGACGAGGATGCGCAGCCAGGCCGGGACGTCGCCGAGGTCGAGGAGCCCTGCGGTGGCGACATTGGCGCCCAGCGATGCGACCAGGGCGATGAGGAACCAGCACCAGGCCAGCCGGGACGGCCCGTCGGCACGCAGCCGTCGCCAGGCGGCGATCAGGAGCAGGTCGACCGAGACGGGATAGGCCCAGGCCTTCCAGCCGGTCTGTCCGGCAGCGGCGGCGAGGTCGTGGAGGTGGGCGAAGGACAGCGCCCCGGCGATGACGGCCTGAACGAGTACGGCGTCGATACGGAGAGCGGGGCGGGCCATCACGGTTCCTTCCTGTGATCAGGCATGGCGGGGGTAGGGACCCGGCGCGAAGGACGGTCGCGCCGACCGTGGGAGGGGGAGGGGTGTCAGGCGGTGGCGGGGGCTGTCTTGGACAGCGGCACGCGGGCCGAGGGCAGCGCAGCGACCGCGGGCCGGAAGGGCGCGAGGGCGGGCAGCTCGGGGGTGCGGTCGGCGTGCTTGCTGCAGACGTTCACGGCCTGGCGCAGCGTGGTGTGCGGGGCGCGGATGCGGTGCCAGCCGCCGGTGGAGTCCCCGGCGATGGCGATGCCGCGTGTCTCGGCGGGAATCTGGATGGCGGCGAGGACGGCGTCCGGGGCGATGTCGCCGAAGGTCATGTTCGCGGACGTCTCGTCGTTGACGCGGTGGGCGGTGCGGCCGGTGAGCTGGGCGCGGAGCATGGTGATGCCCTTGCCGAGTTCGGAGCCGAAGCGCTGCCCGCAGATTTCCAGGTAGACGCCGGCTGCGCGGCCGAGCTGGGCAAGGCGGACCAGGGCGGTGATGATCCGGTCCCGGCGCTTCTCTTCCTCCTTGCTGGCGAAGAGGGCGAGTTCGGCGACCTCGTCGACCAGGACGACGACCGGCACCGGCCTAAGGTCCTCGGGCAGGTCCCAGATATCGGCGGCGATCTCCGCATCCGGCACGGCGACGCTGATCCGCTGCTCGGCGCGGATGAGCTGGTACACGTCCTGCATGTGGGAGACCAGCGCCTCCAGCAGCTCCAGCGCGGTGTCCGGGTTGTCGGCGAGCGCGGAGAACCGGCGGGCCAGCGGGAACAGCTCGACCCCTTGCTTGCAGTCGATGCCGACCAGCGCGACATGGTGCGGGGCGAGCCCGGCGACGAGGTTGCGCTGATAGACGGACTTGCCGGACTCCGTGGCACCGAGGGTCAGACCGTGCGGGACAGCGCGGTAGTCGCGGTAGTGCACCGAGCCGTCCTCCCGCAGCGCGACCGGCACGCACATTGGGCGGGTGTCGGTCTTGGCCGGCATCTGCACCCGCTTGAGCACGTCGTAGCCGGTCATCCGGATCTCGACCACACCGGAACGCAGCTCACGGGAGGTGACGCCGTACATCCCGAAGGAGTGGCGCAGCCGGTCCGAGGCGGCGGCGACGTCGAAGGCGTCCTGTCCAGAGCGGAGTTTGAGCCGGAGGACCAGGCCGGTGTGGGTGGGCCGCAGCCGCAGGATGCGCGGCGCGCGGGACTCCGGTGCCGGGCGGTTGGCTACCCGGGCCAGCATGAGGCGCCAGCGCGAGGGCGGGACCGTCAGCCCGCAGGCCTCCATGACGGAGGCGTAGCGGACCAGGACGCGCACGACAGCGAAGGTGACCCCGAAGGTCAGCCAGTACCAGGCGGGACGCCGCCACCGCAGGAGACCCGCAGCGGCGACGACCACCAGCAGTAAGACCGTCGGCCACATCATGGCTCAGGCCGCCTTCGAGGCCGTGCCCGTGTTGGCCAGCGAGGTGACGGCGACCGCGCGGAAGGCGATGCCGTGCCGCTTCTGGCCGTTGAACTCGTTCTCCCACGGCCGGGCGACCAGCCCCGTGAGCGCGGCCGGGGTGCCCATGGTCAGGTCACCGGAGATGCCGGTCTCCGGGACGGTGACGGACAGGATCTCGACTTCGTCGCTGGCCGCGAACATCACGTCCACGGTCATCAGCTTCGCGCCGGTCTCGGCGTCAGTGGCGATCTCACCGGTACGGCGGTCACGCACCTTGGGCTGCGGGGTCTTGGCAACCATCACGGTCGCGGCGGAGGTGTCGACGGGGATCTGACGCACAGCAGAACACTCCTCTATCGATGCTGAACTCCGTCACTCATGTATATGAGTGACATGAAGAAGAGTGCATCACTCCTGTACATGAGTCAACCCGCCGGGACATCGAAGTCACGACGGGTTGCGAGAAGTTGAGCGAGCGTCAGTCGGCGGCAGGGATCCGGTACTCGAAAACGAACTGGTCAGCAGCCATGAGCGTGTCGCAGACCTCCACCACGACTCCAGCCGTCGTACGGGCCTCCCGGGTCAGATGAACCACCGGCGCACCCGGACTCAGAGCCAGCTCGGAGGCTTCAGCCTTGGAGGCCGGCCGCGCTTGCAGCGTCTCGACGAACTCGGCGAACTCATGCCCGTGGTCTTCGAGTCGAGCGTAAATGCCACCGCCGCCGGGGTTCTCGGCGAACAGCTCGGGGATGTCCTTGACGACGTCCCACGGGAGGTAGGAGGAGGCAGTCTCGACCGGGGTGCCGTTGCGGAAGTAGAGGCGCCGCCGGGCAAGCACCTGAGTGCCGGCGGGAACGCCGAGCCGCTGAGCGGCATCCGCGGGGGCTTCCATGGGCCCGATGTAGAGGACGCTCACCTTGGCCGTGGCACCGGACTGCGCGGACTCCGCGAGGTACGCGGCCTTGCCACCCTGACGAAGCGAACGCCGGAAGCGATCGGAGGAACGGTGCCGCACCGGCGGCCGGTCCTTCACGATGGACCCCTTACCGTGCCGGGTCTCGACGAGCCCGCTCGCCCGCACCTCGACCATGGCCTTGCGGATCGTGCCCCCGGACACGCCGTAGCGCTCCACCAGCTCCGATTCACTCGGCACCATGTCACCGGGCTTGAGCACACCCGCCCGGATCTGCCGCACGATCTCGTCCGCGATCTGCACGTACCGAGGCCCGGACCTGCCCCCCTCTACCGCAGTTCCCATAGTCCTTCTCTGCCTCCTATGCTCCTGTACATGAGTCAACCACAGGAAGCAACGTCGACGCCCCTGCACTCCGTATCCGTAGCCGGAGTCGTCGTGCGCGAAGACGGCCGCCTCCTGGCGATCCGCCGAGCCGACAACGGCACCTGGGAACTCCCCGGCGGCGTACTCGAACTCAACGAGACCCCAGAGACCGGCGTAGCCCGCGAAGTCTGGGAAGAGACCGGCATCCACGTCGAGGTCGACGAACTCACCGGCGTCTACAAGAACACCACCCGAGGCATCGTCGCCCTGGTCTTCCGCTGCAAGCCCTCCGGCGGCACCGAACGCACCTCAAGCGAATCCACAGCCGTCTCCTGGCTCACACCCGACGAGGTCAGCAACCGCATGTCCGAGGTCTACGCCATCAGACTCCTGGACGCCCTAGACGGGGCTGGCCCCCACGTACGAAGCCACGACGGCAAGCACCTCATCCCAGCGGGATAAGACTTTCCCTACTTCATCAAGGCCCGCGCACGGCGCGGGCGCGCGCCGCCTCAACGGCGCGGCCCGCCTCCTGTCTGCGCCCCGGCTGGCCGCGCCCGGCGGCGCGCTCGGCGGCTGCGGGCATGAAGTGGGGAGACACCCTCTGTGGCTGGGACGGTCGGCTCCACGGCTTTAGAGGTCGTTCTCTTTCCGAACCCCGTGTGCGGATTCCGCTGGTCAGGCATGGGAACGCAGGTGTTGCGGAAGTCTCGGCTCGTTACTGGCCGAGATG
>NZ_JAGMUF010000063.1:0-4494 GCF_019049125.1 Streptomyces sp. AC602_WCS936
GGGCCCCTCCGGGCTGCGCCCGGAGCAGCGAACGCCCGGGCTGCGCCCGGGCGTTGCGCTTCCGCTACGCGGAAGCGCAAGCCGTCCGCTACGCGTCCGGCTCACCCGGGTTGCTGCGCAACCCGGGTGACGCTCCGTTCGCTGCGCTCCCGGAGCGCGCGGAGCTCAGCTCCGCGAAGGTGGCCTCCGCTGCGCTCCAGCCATCCGTGACGCTCCGCGTCACCAGGTGTGCCACGCTCCGCGCGGCCCACCACGGGCCTACGGCCCGAGCAGCGGCAAGGGGGTGTGGGCGGTTCGCTCGGCAATCGGCAGGTGATGGTGTGTCAGGGTCCAGCGTCGTCAGCCCAAGGTGTGCCGCAGCCCTCTGTCTCTGCCGGTGTGCGTCAAAGTAGTGTGCGGATCGAGACTGGAGCTGGTGTGCCCCATCGATCCGGCCGATCGCATCTCAGAGCCCCGCTGGGATCGTCACCAGGATGACAGTGGACCACGTCAGATGTCGTCAGTCTGCGGCAGCTGAACACAGGCTGTTCCTGGTGCCTCATCAGAGAGGTGGCCTGAGTGAGCGCTGCCCGTAGTAGGGAGGCGGCCAACCTCTCTTGTGCGCTTCGATCGTTCGGCGCGTGTGAGGCGGCGGGTGGGGGCAGTCCTGCATGAGGTCGGGCTCTCGCATCGCCCAGGACAGGGCGTAGTGAGCGGGGCTGAAGGGCCAGATCGTTTTCGGCGGCTTCGCCGGCGCCCGTGAGCCCTTGCGCCGCTTGGGGCGGGGCGGCTGGGGAGGGCGCAGCTTGCAGTTCTCGGCGAAGTCCGTCAGGTAGGGCAGGCCGGTGCTGCCCAGGGGGTCGGTGAACAGTGCGCCGCCGGTTCCGGAGGTAAGCCGCCAGGTGAAGGCGGCGGCCAGCAGCAGGGGGCGTGCCCAGGCGGGGACGTGGTGGGTCATGCAGCCCTGGCGCAGTCCGTCGTCGTGGAGAGTGAGAGTGGAGGCGTCCGGGGCCAGGTCGCGGACGTGGGCGGTGGCCAGTTGCGTGACGGAGGCCGCGGTGAAGACGGCGGTGGCCAGCTCGGCAGCCAGGTGAGGGTGGGCGGTGGCGCGGTGCAGCCGATGAGCGACCTCGGCCTCGGTGACAGCCGGGAGGACGGGTGCGAAGAAGTCACGGTCCTCGGCCATGGGCGCCGTGCACTGGCAGGGGTGGGATGCGGAGTCGAAAGCGGAGAGCGTGGTCAGGGCGGGGAGGTTGAGCCACCGGTTTGCCAACGGCCGGCGCGTGGCGGGTTCCGGTGGAGTGGCGGTGGGCGGTTCTGCCGCGGGTAGGAGAGCGGCCGCCTCCGCGACATGGTGGGCAACGTCGGCCAGGGCTCGCTCGACAGGCGCGGGAACGTGGCGTGTGTGGCAGACCAGAGCCAGCCGGCAACCGGTGCGGTGGCGTAGCTGCAGCAAGGCCTTGAGGCGGTGAGGGGTGAGGAAGTGGGCGCGCAGAAGCATCAGGTGGCTGGTGCTGGTGGCGAGAATCCAGGCCGCCGCCAGGCTCCAGGCGGGGGCCGTGTCGAGCTGGCGGTAGCCGGGTACGGGAACGGGCTTGTCCAGGGCGGCGAGGACGTCGTAGGCCAGGGTGAGACTGGAGTCGGTGCCGGGAGTGGGGTGGACGGTGAGTCTTCCGGCTTCGGGGGCGTGTACGGCCAGGGCGGCGCGGGTGTGGACCAGGTCGTCGCCGGGGTCGAGGATGACGGTGACCGGGGGCGGGTTGTCGCAGCTGAGCATGGTCAGACGGCCTGCCGGGGGGAGAGTTTGCTGTAGGCCCAGCGCAGCAGTTCCTCATCCACGCTGGTGCGGCCCGTCTCCTTCAGGCCGGTCACCAGGTGGTGGGTGATCTTCGCCCAGGCCCGGAAGTTTCCGTGCGCGGCCTCCTGGTCGCAGACCGCGATCAGGTCGGGGTCTGCCTTGGCCCATACGGGGTGGAAGGCGGGGATGACGGTGCAGACCTCCTCCAGGGGCATGTGGCCGATCTCCTGCCAGGCATAGACCCGGGACTCGAGCATCGGCTCGCTCTGCAGCATCTCGAAACAGCCGTTGCCGCCAGTGAAGATGATGGTGAGGTCGGAAGCGGTGTCGTCCCAGAGGTAGCGCAGGTACTCGAAACACAGCTTCGACAGCCACTGCGCCTCGTCACAGACCAGAACCCGCGGCTCCTCCAGCGCTCCGCGCAGCATGCGGTCGAACTCGATCGCATGCGCCGGCGGACGGCCCGGCAGGCCCAGGGCGTGGAACAGCTCGTGGCGCAGGTCCCGGGTGGAGGGGCGGGACCGGAACTGGATCCGGCGCGCCAGTGTCGGTGCGAGCTCACGCAGCGAGGCGTTGACCGCGAAGGATTTGCCGTTGCCGGCCTGCCCGTAGATACAGATCATCGCCTTCGCCTCAATCGCGGCACGGATGTTCTCCCGCGCCGTGAGCAAGGCCCGCGTAGAGACGATCTGGGCGCCCGGCAAACGCATGAAGTGATCATCCCGCTCCCCGGGCAGACGCCCCTTGCGTTCAGCGGTAGCCATCCGAATGTCACTCCTCGGTCTGCGAAGCAGCGACGGTGCCGTCTGCGTCATCGGGCGCCGGGGGGCGCGGCACGGTATCCGGGCGTGGCCGGACGGCGGAGGCGGGGCGGGGGCGAGTCCAGCCTGTGGGAGGGTCCCGGGGCGGGATCAGGTCCGGCAGCGCGCGGGCCGCCAGATCGGCCGCCTTCGCACACGCGATCTCCGCCCGGGCCTGCTGCCCGGTGATCGTCCGCCGCGGACGAGGAACATCCGGGGTAGTGGTGGCCGTGTAGCGGGTACGGCGCAGCTTCTCCGCCGCCTTCAAATCGGCCTTCAACGCGCGGGCCTTCTTCTCCCTGACCGACACGAGCGCTCTGCGCTGCTCGAGCGTCGCCTCCTCAGCCAGGTACGCGGTCCCCAGATGGTGGTCTGGATGCTCGGCCGAGAAGACCTCGATCTGGCCGTCATAGTGCGGCAGATACCGCAGCCGCACGCGTGTGCCGACATGGCCGACCATCCACGGCGCGATGTAGAACCGGCGCCGCCACCTCACCCCGCTCGTCGAGATCTTCCGCACCCTGCCGTCGTCCTCCAGGGCGAAGAACGCCAGTTGCTCTTCGGGGACGTCCTCCACCGGGGTCGGATCCGCTTCCCACGCCGCCATCGGGGTCAGCCCCGACGCACGCCCCGAGGGCCGGTGCCCGGTGTTCCACCAGCGCACCCAGCCCAGCAGCGCTTCGACGAAGTCCGCGAAGGACAGCAGCTCGCCCACCTCGTCGGGGCGCTGAACACCCACAGGCCGGGCGCGGCGGGTGTAACCGGGAAGCGAGACCAGGAACATCTCCTCCACCGCGCCGTTCAGCGCCTCGATAGCGCCCTTGCGATACGGCGTATACGCCGGCAGGTCCTCCACCGGCACCGCGAAACCACCCAACGCCCTCGCGACCGTACGGCAAAGAAACTCCTTTCCGCGGTCCACCCGCACCCTGCCGGGCAGACCACCGAACGGCCCGTAAGGATCGGCGCGGCTGATACCCGCCCTGAGCGCCGCCAGCACCGCGTCACGGGCCGGCTCATGCGGAGTGACCGCCACCCCCACGATCACCTTCGTCGCCACATCGACGAACCACGTCACCCACGGGCACACCGCCTGCCCCTCGACGTCCACCCGGACCGGAACCCGCTTGTGATCACCCTCCCAGCAGGCGTTCCGGTACACAGGCGGGCGTTTACCGAACACGTCATGCCGCCGGCGGCCTGCCTCGCCCGACCGCAGCCCCGCCCTCTCCCCCGCCGACAGATCCCGCACGACCGCACGGTGGAGTACCGAAAGTGACGGGACCGGATCCGGTGAAGGGGCCTTCGCCGCACGGGCAACGAGCTCCCGGTGCACTGCAGAGACGTTCCCACCCCACAGCGCAAGAAGTTCCCGGATCTCCCGCGTCACAGTGAACCGAGGACGCGGACGCGGCCCAGTCCTGCCCTCACAACGCGCCACCGACAGCCAGTTCCACACCGTGCGCTCCGAGACACCCACCGCCGACGCCACCAACCGCACATGCGCTGTACTCAGCTCGTCCCGTCCATCCAGAACGAGCAGCCGACACACAGCACTCTCACGGCTCACTCCAGCCCGAACCACCGCATCACCCAAGCCAGAACCCTCCCCTGCGTCCACCAGCCCGCCCCTCTGACACGCCACCCGTCAGACGCAGACTGACCCCGCCACGAGCCACACGAGCCAACACGCCGCACGATGTCACTCCAAGAAGTGACACCTACGCGATGCAGACACATCCCGAAACCCTCTACCGCTATAGACCCGGCATCAGAATCACCCACACCTCAGCAGCACACTTCAGTCCCGAACCAGCGCGAAGCCTTCAGCGAACAACCAACCCACCCGTCACCACCAGGCACAACCCGCACTGAAAACAAAACACCGAACACTGAAAACCCAAAGCCGACCATCAC
>NZ_JAGMUF010000005.1:0-85254 GCF_019049125.1 Streptomyces sp. AC602_WCS936
TGGTACTGCAGGGGGGACCCTGTGGGAGAGTAGGACGCCGCCGAACAATTATTGCGAGAAAGCCCCGCACCGGGAACGGTGCGGGGCTTTCTGCGTTTACGGGGCCCTTTTCAGGACGGTTTCACGAGCTTCGTGTCGTACGCCAGGATGACCGCCTGGACGCGGTCGCGTGAGCCGGTCTTGGCGAGGATGCGGCCCACGTGCGTCTTCACCGTCGACTCGGCCAGGTGCAGGCGCTCCGCTATCTCCGTGTTGGTCCAGCCGAGGCCCAGGACGCGCAGGATCTCGCTCTCCCGGTCGGTGAGGGTGGCCAGGCGGGGGTCGGGGGAGCCGGTCGTTTCCGTGGGAGCCGGCAGGTGGTGGACGTAGGCGTCGAGCAGGCGGCGGGTCAGGCTGGGGGCCACCACGGCGTCGCCGGTCGCCACGGCCCGGATGCCGGAGAGCAGCTCCTCGGGCTGGGCGTCCTTGACGAGGAAGCCGGAGGCGCCGGCGCGCAGACCTGCGTAGGCGTACTCGTCGAGGTCGAAGGTCGTGAGGATGAGAATCCGGGTGCGGCCTCCGGAGGCGACGATGCGGCGGGTGGCCTCGATGCCGTCCAGGCCGGGCATGCGGACGTCCATGAGGACGACGTCGGGGTGGAGTTCGGCCGCCGTGCGGGCGGCTTCCGCGCCGTTGGCCGCCTCCCCGACGACCGTCATGTCGTCCTGGCTCTCCAGGAGCATCCGGAAACCGAATCGCTGGAGAGGCTGGTCGTCGGCGATGAGGACGGTGGTCACTGCGGGGGTTCCTCCGGGAGGTGTAGGTGGACGCGCCAGCCCTGCTCGGGGCGGGGGCGTGGGCCGGCCTCAAGTGTGCCGCCGTACAGCGCGGTCCGCTCCCGCATGCCGGGAAGTCCTCGGCCGTCGGACGTGGCGCCGGGCCGGGCGGTGCGGCCCGTGTCGGTGATCGTGAGGGTGACGGCGCCGCCGTCGCCGTAGGAGAGGTCGATGTCGGCGGTGGCGTCGGGGCCCGCGTGTTTGAGGGTGTTGGTCAGGGCCTCCTGGATCACGCGGTAGACGGCGAGCTGGCGGCCGGCGGGGAGGTCGGGACGGCCGTGCACGGTCGTGCGGACGGGGAGGCCGGCCTGGCGGACGCCGTCGATGAGGGGGGCGAGGTCGGTGAGGGAGGGCTGGGGAGCCAGCTCGGCCGGTTCCTGGCGGCTCTGCTCGTCGTCGCGCAGGACGTCGAGGAGACGGCGTAGCTCGCCCATGGCCTGGCGGCTGGTGTTGCCGATCGCGTCGAGGGCCTGGGCGGCGCGCTCCGGGGACTTGGTGGCGGCGTACCGGCCGCCGTCCGCGAGGCCGGTGATGACGGAGAGGTTGTGGCCGATGATGTCGTGCATCTCGCGGGCGATGCGGGCGCGTTCCGCGGCGGCGGCGAGCTGTGCCTGCTGGTCGCGTTCGACCTCCAGGCGGTGGGCGCGATCCTCGAGGGCGGCGGTGTAGTTCCGGCGGGTGCGGACCGTGACGCCGATGAGGGCCGCCACGCCGATGGAGAGGAGCTGGGAGCCGAACTGCTGGTTCCAGGAGCCCGCGCTGTCCCCGTGGCGGAGACCGGAGACGAGGACCTGCGTCAGTACCAGGGGAGTCGCCCAGCACAGGGAGCGCAGGGGAAGGCGCAGGGCGATGTGGAAGACGACGAGGAGTTGGAGCATGGCCGCTTGGAGGATGGCGCCGGTCCAGGCGTTGATGACGGCGACCGGGGCCATCGCGAGCAGCACCGCCCCCGGGTGGCTGCGGCGCCACAGGAGGGGGATCGTGAAGCCCAGGGTCATGACGAGCAGGAGCCAGCCGGGGACGTCCAGGTTGTGGGCGATGTTGCGCCAGCCGCCGCCGGTGTAGTCGATGAGGCCGGCCGTGACCCAGAAGGCGGTGAGGTGCAGGTCCCAGACGAGCGGGCGGCGCCGGTCGAAGGCCCGTACCCGGCGGACGACGCGTTGGACGTGCTCGGTGAGGGGGTCGGCGGCTCTTTCCTCGGTCACGGGCTCCATCCGACCATCCTCGGATGTACGGGTCCGGTGGGCGTCCGCCTCGGGGCCGTATATGAGGTGAGGGGTGTAGTACCGGGGTATTACGGTGGCCCGCATGAGTGCCTCGGTTCCCGGTGACTACGTGATCCGCTCCATACGCGCCGACGAGTGGCCCGCCGTGAAGGAACTGCGGTTGCGCGCGCTGCGGGACCCGCTGGCGCACCTCGCGTACCTGGAGACGTACGAGGACGCCGCGGGCCGGCCGGACGCGTACTGGCAGGAGCGGGCGGCGAAGGCGGCCGAGGGCGGGTCCGGGGCGCGGCAGATCGTCGCCGAGGGGCCGGGAGGTGCGTGGCTCGGCACGCTGGCCGTGCTGGTCGAGGAGGCCGGGACGAACGACTGGGCCGGGTTGCCCGTGGAGCGGCGGCAGGGGCACGTGGTCGGGGTGTTCGTACGGCCCGAGTGGCGGGGGAGCGGGCTGACCAAGGCGCTCTTCGCCGCCGGGCTGGAGTGGGCCTGGGCGAGCGGCCTGGAGCGGGTGCGGCTCATCGTCCACCCGGACAACGGGCGCGCGCAGGGCGCCTACCGGAAGGCCGGGTTCGCGCCGAGCGGGCGGACGGTGCCGCTGGTGGGCGGGGAGCCGGGTGAGCGGGAGCTGGAGTTCGTGGTCGAGCGCTGACGCGGCCGCGTGCGCGCGGGCTCAGACCGGGAGTTCGTCGTGGGGCCAGCGGGCGCGGCCCTGTTCGCGGGAGCGGAGGAGGGCCAGGGTCGGCAGGCCGAGGTCCGCTCCGATGGTGAGCAGTTCCGGGAGCTGGGGGAGCGGGGCTACGGCGGCCACGTCGTCCAGGACCAGGGTGAGTGGTGGGTCGAGGCGACCGGAGGATGACCGTTCGGCCATGCGCCGGCCGCTCTCGACCACGCTTGAGACGAGCGCCGTCAGCAGCGGCATCGCGCCGGGGCTCGTCCGAGGGTCCTCGATGGATTCACCCACCACGTAAAGGGTTCCCTGTTCGTGCACGAAGGAATCCAAGGCGAGGGCATCAGTTCGGTTCGGAGTGCAGGCTTCGCGGATGTTGACCGTGGAGAGGGCGGCCAGGGCCCGGGTGGTCAGCTGCTGGGCCATGTCCCGGCGGTCGGGGTGGGCGGTGAGGGCGCCTTCGAGCTCGCCCGCTGCACCGGGTGCGGCCTTGGGGTTGGTACGGAGGATGCGTACGGCGTCCTGGATCTGCAGGCCCTGGGACCAGCGGTGGACGTGGCGGACGGTGCGGCCGTCGATGGCGGCGGCGTGGAGGTAGCTGCGCAGGAGCAGTTCGGCGGTGTCGCCGAGGGCCTGGTCGAGCCGGGCGGTGGGGCGGACCGGTGCGAGGAGGGCGGCCGCTCGGGCCGTGGCCGTCTGTCTGTCCTCGCAGCCGGTGGTGGGGGACCAGTGGACGCGGGCCGGGGTGTCGCAGAGGTGGCCGGGGTCGTAGAGGTGGCAGGGGCCGAGTTTGGCGCGGGCGTCCTTGGTGTCCGACCAGAGGGCCGGGCTTGAGGTGATGACGAGGGCGGCGCCTTCTGCTTCGCGCAGGGCGTTGGCGGCGGTTTCGGTGCGGGTGGCCGGGGGGCCGTAGTGGATCGCGCCTTCGGCGCGGGGGGTTTCCCACCCACCCACCCGTTTACTGTCGGCCACAGAGGCGAGGGATTCCTCCGCCGGTTCCGATGCCGGTTCCGGTTCCGGTTCCGGCTGCTGCGGTGCCTGCGGTGCCCTCGGGGTCGGGACCTCGTGGACCTGCTCCGGCTCCTGTAGGGGCGTCGCCCGCCGTCGCTGCCGTACCGCCCGCCACCGCGCCACCGTCCCCATCACGAACACGGTCAGCACGACCAGCACCATCAGCTGGCCGATGAACAGCCCCCAGAACAGCCCGTACCCGGAGAGGCCGGAGGCGGGGGAGTTCGGCCAGGCCCCGGGGATGTCGTGGGGTTCGGCGACCAGGTGACGCATGGCCTGGGGCGTGTCGGTGAAGGTCACGCCGGCGGGCCAGGAGCCGTGGGCGAACAGGGCGGCGAGACCGGTCGCCGTCCACACCAGCAGGGTCATGCCGAGGAGGAAAGCGAGTATGCCGATCAGCAGCCCGTCCGGGATGCCGCCGCCCTGACCGTCCCGCCGCTGGTCGTCCGGTCTCATCTGCCCCGTGCCTCCCCCTCGCCTAGGCCACCGTCGATTCCGACGAGTCGCCGATGTGCTGTTCCACGAACGCCGCCGCCCGCTCCTCCGCCTCCAGCTCGGCGGCGCGCAGGGCGTCGTCGCTGAAGTCCGCGGAGGACTCGGTCATCGCGCGGTCGGTGAAGACCAGCGGGCGTTCGGTCTCCGTGATCAGGTGCTTGACCACCTGGACGTTGCCGTTGACGTCCCACACCGCGATGCCGGGGGTGAGGGTCGGGATGATCTCCACGGCCCAGCGCGGCAGGCCCAGGACGCGTCCGGTGGCCCGGGCCTCGTCGGCCTTCTGCGCGTAGATGGTGCGGGTGGAGGCCATCTTCAGGATCGCCGCGGCCTCCCTCGCCGCCGCCCCGTCCACGACGTCCGACAGGTGGTGCACCACCGCCACGAACGACAGGCCCAGCCGCCGCCCGAACTTCAGCAGCCGCTGGAACAGCTGCGCCACGAACGGGCTGTTGATGATGTGCCAGGCCTCCTCGACCAGGAAGATGCGCTTCTTCCGGTCGGGGCGAATCCAGGTGTGCTCCAGCCACACCCCCACGATCGCCATCAGGATCGGCATGGCGATGGAGTTGCGGTCGATGTGGGAAAGGTCGAAGACGATCAGCGGGGCGTCGAGGTCGATGCCGACGGTCGTCGGTCCGTCGAACATGCCGCGCAGGTCGCCGTCGACGAGCCGGTCGAGGACGAGCGCCACGTCCAGGCCCCACGCCCGTACGTCGTCTATGGCGACGTTCATCGCCTCGGCCGACTCCGGCTCGGGGTGGCGGAGCTGCTCGACGATGTCGGTGAGGACCGGCTGGCGTTCGACGATGGTCTCGTTGACGTAGGCGTGCGCGACCTTGAGCGCGAAGCCGGAGCGCTCGTCCAGGCCGTGGCCCATCGCGACCTCGATGATCGTCCGGAGCAGGGCGAGCTGGCCCGTCGTCGTGATCGCCGGGTCGAGCGGGTTGAGCCGGATGCCGTGGTCCAGGGCGGCCATCGGGTCGAGGCGGATGGGAGTTATGCCCAGCTCCTCGGCGATGAGGTTCCACTCGCCGACGCCGTCCTCGCCCTGGGCGTCCAGGACGACGACCTGGCGGTCGCGGAAGCGGAGCTGGCGCAGGACGTACGTCTTCTCCAGCGCCGACTTGCCGTTGCCGGACTCCCCGAGCACCAGCCAGTGCGGGGCGGGGAGCTGCTGGCCGTAGAGCTGGAAGGGGTCGTAGATGTAGCCCTTGCCGGAGTAGACCTCGCGGCCGATGATCACGCCGGAGTCGCCGAGGCCGGGCGCTGCGGTGGGGAGGTAGACGGCCTGCGCCTGGCCCGTGGAGGTGCGGACGGGCAGGCGGGTCGTCTCCACCTTCCCGAAGAGGAAGGACGTGAAGGCTTCGGTGAGGACGGTCAGCGGGTCCCGCATCAGGCTCAGCCCCTACCTTCGGATGCCGGTGGCGAACGGAAGTGTGTTCACGAAGGCGCGGTGGTGCTCACGGTCGCACCACTCCAGTTTCAGGTACGACTTTCCGGCCGAGGCCCTTATCGTCCGCTTGTCGCGGGCCAGCGCCTCGGGGGAACGGGAGGAGACGGTGATGTAGCCGACCAGGTTGACGCCGGCCGCGCCGCTGGCGAGGTCCTCGCCCCGCTGATCCAGGCGGCCGTGGGCGGCGATGTCGCGCGGGTCGACGGTGCGGTTCATCTTGGCGGCGCGGGAGGCCTCGGCCTCGTCGTTCGTCTTCTCGGTCAACATGCGCTCGATGGCGACCTCGGTGGGTTCGAGGTCCATCGTGACGGCGACCGTGCGGATCACGTCCGGCGTGTGGACGAGAAGAGGGGCCAGGAAGTTGACGCCGACCGGGGTCATCGGCCACTCCTTGACCCAGGCGGTGGCGTGGCACCAAGGGGCGCGGGTGGAGGACTCGCGGGTCTTCGCCTGGAGGTAGGTGGGCTCCATGGCGTCCAGCTCGGCCGGCCAGGCGTTGCGCTTGGTCATCGCCTGGATGTGGTCGATGGGGTGGTCCGGGTCGTACATGGCGTGGACGAGGGAGGCGAGCCGGCCCTGGCCCAGCGGCTGGCGTACGCGGATGTCCGCCTCCTGGAGGCGCGAGCAGATGTCGGTCAGCTCGCGCGCCATGACCACCGCGAGGCCCGCGTCCCGGTCCAGCTTCCGGCCGTTCTGCGGGCGTGCGGCGCGGGCCATGGCGTTGGCCTCGGCCGCCAGCTCGCGGGTGTAGTGCATGCAGGCGATGAGGTAGGCGCGGTGCTGCTCGCTGCTGGTCGACACCATCGACTGGAGCTGGTCGTACGACTGCTGCAGCCACGGCAGCGCCTTGTCGTCGCCGCGCTGGGCGACGTCCTTGGCGTGCGCGTCGGGGTCGGCCGGGAGGGTGCGGGCGAGCATCTGGATGCGGGTGACGAAGCCGTCGCCGTTGGCCACGTGCTTGAGCAGGGTGCCGAAGCGGTCGACGAGGGCTTCCTGGTCCTCGGAGTCGCGCAGGCCGACGCCGGGGCCCTCGATCTCGATCGCGGCCGTCACCGTCTTGCGGTCGGCGTGCAGCAGTACGGCGATCTCGTCCGGCCCGAAGGGCGCGGCCAGCCAGGTGATGCGGCCGATGCCGGGCGGCGGGCCGACCTCGACCTCCCGGCCGTCGAGCCGGGTGCCCGCCTCGATCGCGCCGGAGCGGTAGGTGGTGCCGTTGCGGAGCGTCC
Organism: Streptomyces sp. AC602_WCS936; assembly: GCF_019049125.1. NCBI lineage: Bacteria > Bacillati > Actinomycetota > Actinomycetes > Kitasatosporales > Streptomycetaceae > Streptomyces > Streptomyces sp. AC602_WCS936. The sequence goes on from NZ_JAGMUF010000005.1 coordinate 6,894, forward strand.
GCTTGTAGCTCCGGTTGATCTCGAACCACCGGTAGAACGTCCGGTGCTTGTACGGCACGTAGACGGCGGCCAGCGCGAGCATGGGGAAGCCGACGAGCAGCACGATGCGCAGGGTCAGGACGGGGACGAGGAGCCCGCACATCATGCCGAGGAACGCGCCGACGACGATCAGCGCGATCTCACCGGTCTCGCGGTTGCGGCCGACGATCGCGTTCGGCCGGGCGCGGCCGATGAGATACGTACGGCGGGGCGTGACCGGATGGGACACGTGGGACTCGGTCGTCAACGCCCGTCACCTCCTGTGCTGTTTTTGCTGTTACGGGCGTTGCTGGCGTGGGGTGTGTTCACCGGGCTGGCGGAGCGCGGTGCGGGTGCGGCGGAGGGGACAGTTCCGCCGCCGCCGTTCGAGGGGCGCGAGCTGTGCGCGGCGACTCCGCCGGAGGCGGGGTTCGAGGGGCGGGACGCGGAGGAGGAGCTGCCGCCCTGGCCGCCGCCGCCTCCGCCGTCGCCGTTGTGGCGGGAGCTGTGGGTTCTGATGCCCTGGGCGACCAGGTTCGCCGGGGAGCTGATCACGGCGGCGGCCTTGCCCTCGGCACCCTGCATGATGCGGTTGTTGCGGCCGTTCGCGATCTCGTCGCCGAAGCCGGGGACGAAGCGGTAGATCATCGCGGACGCGAAGATGGCGAGCAGGATGATCGCTAGGCCGGAGACGACGGCGGAGAAGGCGTCCGGCCCGTCGTCGGCGGACAGCGCCCCGGCGAGCCCGAGCACGATGACGATGACGGGCTTCACGAGGATGACCGCGATCATGATGCCGGCCCATCGGCGGACGTGACCCCACAGGTTCTTGTCGACCAGGCCGGCGTAGACGACGGTGCCGAGCAGGGCGCCGACGTACAGCAACGCGGCGCGGATGACCAGTTCCAGCCAGAGGACGCCGGCGGCGAGGATCGACACCAGGGAGACGACGATCAGCATGATCGGTCCGCCGCCGATGTCCTCGCCCTTTTTCAGGGCGCCGGAGAACGTGCCGAAGAACGTGTCCGTCTGGTCGCCGGTCGTCTGGGCGAGGACGTCCGTGACGCCGTCGGTCGCGGACACGACCGTGTAGAGGATCAGCGGCGTGAACGCCGACGCCAGGACGGTGAGCCAGAGGAACCCGATGGCCTCGGAGAGCGCGGTACTGAGCGGGACGCCGCGCACGGCACGCTTCGCTACCGCGAGCAGCCAGAGGACGAGCGTGAGGATGGTCGACGCCGCGAAGACGACGGCGTACTGCTGGAGGAACTTCGGGTTGGTGAAGTCGACGTTCGCGGTGTCCTCGACGGCGGCGCTGAGCTTGTCGACGGTCCATGCGGCGGCGTCGGCGCAGCCCTTGGCGAGGGAGGAGAGGGGGTCGAGGGTGGAGGAGATGCCGGGAGTGTCGGCTCCGCCGCCGCCGGTGGAGCCGGTGCCGCTGTTGCCGTCTTCGCAGTACTCCTTGGCGGGGCCGTGGATGAGGTCGCAGGGGTCGTCGCTCGGCGTGGGCGAAGGCGTGGGGGCAGCGAAAGCGCGCGTGGCGCAGAGGACGGCGGCCACCTGCACGGTTGCGAGGAAACCGGTCAACCTGAGGACGCGGCGGTTAGCGGGCATAGCTGAACCCTCCATACTCCTGGACTGCCTTCGCCATCTCGTCCGCGCTGGAGGCCTTGTTGTCGCCGGGGATCGGTGCCGGGCCGTCCTTCTGGGAGTGCGTCACGATCTTCCAGTCACCGTCCACCCATTCGAGCTTCATGGTGATGGTGAACCAGCTGCTCGTGACCGGGGTTGTGGAGTTCTTGCCTGCGAGTCCGAGCAGCCCACTGCACCAGACTTCGACCGTTGCGCTGTCGGCCGAGCTTTCGGTGACCTTGGTTCCGATCGGGCTGGTACGGCTCACGAAGGTGTAGCCCTTCGGGGTCGAGCCGTCCTCGTTCAGGCCGACAGCCTTGTTGAACTGGGGGCTGTAGGCCTTGTCCAGGGTCGCCCCGAAGTCTGCCGCTCTGGAGGGGACGATGATCGCCTGGAGGATGGAGGTCCGCTTGGCCTTGTCGAACATGTCGGCCGACCCCAAAGCCACCGCATAGTTCGCCGCCGCACTCTGCGCCCCCTGCTCGTCATGGGCGAAGCCCGACTGGACCGGCGCGGTGCCTGATGGGGCCGTCGAGGACGTCTTCGGCTTGTCTTCCGCAGCCGCGTCGGAGGAATCGGAGTCCTCTCCTCCACGGTTCGCGAAGGCGATCGCGGCGATGAGGAGGACGACGACGCCGACCACGGTGACCAGGCTTCTGGACGACGAACGGCCGCCGCGTCGGTGCCCGCCCTCGTCCTCGGGCAGCCGCATCCGCGTCCCGCTCATGCCGCCGTAACCGCCGGAGGACTGCTGGTCGTCTCCGAGACTCATGCCGCGTACGCCCCCTCGACGTCGTGTCTGCCGTAGAAGTACGACGGTAGCCGTGCTGGTTCCCGCGCGGGCGCGGTGTGGTGACTCGACATCAGGGAAACGCAACCTCAGCCGGTTGGCACGACGGGCGGGTGGGGTGGAGGGTGAGGAACGGGCGTGAGCGTGGCTATACGGCCATCCCGTACACGATGGTGAAGAGCGTGCCGAGGGAGCCGATGATGAACACGCCCGTCAGCCCGGCGATGATGAGGCCCTTGCCCTGCTCGGCGCTGAAGGTGTCCCTCAGGGCCGTGGCGCCGATGCGCTGCTTGGCGGCGCCCCAGATGGCGATGCCGAGGCAGAGCAGGATGGCTACGGCCATGACGACCTGGACCATCGTCTTCGCCTCGGCCCCCAGCGCACCGAAGGGGCCCCAGTCCGGAGCGATCCCCCCGATGATGGTGTTGATGTCTCCCTCGTCGGCCGCAAAGAGCATGTAAGTCACCGCCCCTGTTGGGTAGTTCCGCACCCTCTGCGGACGTGCAGAGGTCAGGCCTCATTGTCGCCGACAAATCCGCCGTCGTATGTCGACTTGGCGTCATTGATTGGCAGGTTTCGTACGGATAGCTTGCCACCGGCCCGCGCCGGCCCCTAAGAGGGCCGTGCGGACCGGTATGCGATGAATCGTATGGTCACTCTGTGTATCACGGCATGTTACGCCTAGCAATGATGCTGGTGCGCAACCTGTCGCGTGGTTGTGTCGTTGGGCCCTTCTACGCGTCCACGAAGTGATCGAACTCGCCGGCCTTCACGCCGAGCACGAAGGCGTCCCACTTCTGACGGTCCGTCGTGACGACGGCTCCGTGGATGCCGGGGCCGTGGACGCGGACGGGGGCGTCCGCGTCATTCGCGGGAGTGAAAGTGACCTGGACGGGCGCGGGGTGGGCGTTCGCCTTCAGGGCGGTGAGCAAGGTGCCGAAGGCGGTCGGGGTGAGGGTGAGTATGGAGTCGCTGGGGTCGCTGCTTTCGGTGAGATGGACGGCGCCGGGCGTCGTGGCGACGTGGAGGCAGGAGTCGCCCTGTGCGCAGTAGGAGGACCTTTGCCAGGCGAGTTGCTTCATGTCGACCTTCCTCACAGTTCTTCCGCGATCTTGTGGATGAGATCCCGTGACCTGTCGGGCGGCAGAGCGCTGGCGTCGATTCGGTCCAGGAGACCCCGGTACTTGTCGAGCTGGGCCCCGGCGTCGAGGAAGACCGGGCCATGGGACTGGTCGAGGTGGACGGTGTCGAGCTGCGGGACGGGGCCGGAGGAGTAGTAGAAGGACTGCCCCGAGCCCGGAAGCATTCCGGCGTCGAATGTCAGGACGCGCAGGGTGATGTGGTCGCGTTCGCTCATGTCGAGCAGGTGGCGTAGCTGCGAGCGCGTGACGTCGGCGCCGCCGAGGCGCATGCGGAGTGCCGCCTCATGGATGGTCGCCTGATGTGGTGTCGGGGACGCTCGGAAGATGACCGCCTGACGCTTGATGCGGAAGGAGACCCGGTGCTCGACGTCGGGGGGCGCCATCGCCGGCACGTCCTGGCGGAAGATCTCGCGGGCGTAGTCCGTCGTTTGCAGGAGGCCGGGGATGTGCAGCGTGACGGCTGCGCGCAGGCGCTCGGCGTGGTGCTCCACCTCGGCCAAATCCAGCAGTGCGGCAGGCAGGAGCTCGCGGTACTCCTCCCACCATCCGCGCGTCCGCTCGGTCGCCATGTCGCTGAGCGCGTCGACGAGGGCTTCGTCGCCGCAGTCGTAGTGGCATGCGAGTGCGCGGACCCGCTCGGGGCTCACTCCCGCCCGTGCGGCTTCCACGTTGCTGATCTGGTTCTGCTGTACGCCGAGGAGGCGGCTGGCCTGTGTGGAGGTCAGCCCAGCTCGCTCGCGCAGTTTGCGCAGCTCGGCACCCAAACGGAGTTGACGGCCCGTCGGGTTGCTTCTCACGCCACTCTTGCCTCTCTGTCACTCACATGAGTGTCATCTAAGTTCTTTTCTAGCGCCGTATAAGAACTGCGCTTAGCTTACTCGTGGCGCCCCGCTCAGAAGCGCACCGGTCGACGGACCGGCAGGCCACTGGGCACCCCCGTCCGTCAACCAACTTCCCGCACTGATCGGAGACGTCCATGGCCACCGTAGACCCGTCCTGGGGATACACCCTCCACCTCCCGCACGATCCACGCGCACCGGGGATCGCCCGCACAACCCTCCGTGCCACCCTCGCCGCGCACGGGCTCGGCGAGCTCACGCCCACCGCCGAGCTGCTGGCCGCCGAACTCCTCGCCAACGCCCACCTGCACACCACCGGCCCCTACTCCCTCCGCATCCTGTCGCGCGAGCCGGGACGGCTACGGGTCGGCGTGTGGGACACCGACTGGAGGGTGCCGCCCGGCTTCCGGGACGAGGAGCAGCCCGGCACCGCGGCCCCGGCGGACGCCGAGAGCGGACGAGGGCTTCAGCTGGTGCGGGCCTGCGCCGACGCCGTCGGCGTGTCCGTGCTGCGCGAGCTGGGCGCGTCGAAGGGCGGCAAGCTGCTGTGGGCCGAGTGCCGGAGCCGTCCCGAAGAGGTGCGCGACATGGCTGGAAAGTGTTATTGAACGGCCCGGACATGGGGGAGGGTTGGGCCATGCGGAAGTTGTGGGTCGGGGCCGGTGTCGCGGTTGCCCTCGGGATGGGCTTCGTGATGCTGCTCGTCGTGGGCGTCTACGTGGTCGCCGGGAACCTGGCCAACGGCATCGGGGGCGGGTCGAAGAGGCTCGCGAAGGGGTCCGTTCCCGCGGCGTACCAGGCGCTCGTGCAGAAGTGGGGCAATCTCTGTCCCGCCATCAACCCCGCGCTGCTCGCCGCCCAGCTCTACCAGGAGAGCGGCTTCAATCCGAAGGCGCAGAGCCACGCGGCCGCGCAGGGGATAGCGCAGTTCATCCCGGGGACGTGGGCGACGCACGGGATCGACGGGGACGGTGACGGGGACCGGGACGTCTGGGACCCGGCGGACGCCATCCCCTCGGCGGCGTCGTACGACTGCACCCTCGCGTCGTACGTGAAGGACGTGCCCGGCGACCCGACCGCGAACATGCTGGCCTCCTACAACGCGGGCGCCGGCGCGGTGATCCAGTACCAGGGCGTGCCGCCGTACAAGGAGACCCAGAACTACGTCAAGGTCATCCGGAGCCTGGAGAAGAGCTTCGCGGCGCCCGAGGGGCGCGTCGATCCGTCCGAGCAGGCCGCCGGGGCCATCGCCTACGCGCAGGAGAAGCTCGGGACGCCCTATCTGTGGGGCGGTACGGGTACGGCGGGTCAGGGTGGGCGGTTCGACTGTTCGGGGCTGACGCAGGCGGCGTACGAGAGTGTGGGGATCAAGTTGCCCCGGGTCGCCAACGACCAGTACAACGCGGGGCCGCATCCGGGGCGGGACGAGCTGCTGCCGGGGGATCTCGTGTTCTTCTCGGACGACCTCACCAATTCGCGGGCCATCCGGCACGTGGGGATCTACGTCGGCGGCGGGTACATGATCGACGCGCCGCGGACGGGGGCCGTGATCCGGTTCGATCCCATCGACACCCCGGACTACTTCGGGGCGACCCGGGTGACGGAAGATGGCGCGAAAGCGTTGCCCACCACGGTGTGAATGCCATGGTTTGGACACAGCGTGAACCCATGCCCTGAGCTGCGACGACGTGTCTCTCTTCGATAACGTCTGCGTGATCATTCAGTGGAAGGTGGAACGTATCAACGGGGGCCGTGCGTTCCTGTTGTCGTGTAGGTGTGCGGGACAAGAGGAGCCGGCGGATCTACTGACCACGGGGGTGGCAGAGGAAAGGCGTGCGTACGGTGCGCCGCAGGACATGACGAAGGGGCCGCTGCACCATGGCTGGACTCGCCGAATCCGGGTCGAACCCCGACGTCGAGCTGCTCTACGACATCAACGGCCTGGCCAAGGACGCGCCGCACTGGTTCGACCGGGTCATGGAGTTCGTCGGTGAGTACGGACTGCTGTTCGCGATCGTGCTGCTGGTGCTGTGGTGCTGGTGGGGTGTGCGGCGGCGGGGCGGTGAGGATGCGGCCACGAGCGTGGCGGCCCTGGTGTGGGCGCCGCTCGCGGCCGGTGTCGCGGTACTGGTCAACATCCCGATACGGGGTTTCGTGGAGCGGCCACGGCCGTTCAAGACCCATGACGGGCTGGAAGTGCTGGTCGCGGGTAAGGACGACTTCTCCTTCGTGAGCGATCACGCCACTCTGTGCATGGCGCTCGCCGTCGCCCTGTTCGTCGCCAACCGGAAGTTCGGGCTCGGCGCGATCGTGCTGGCGTTGTTCGGCGGCTTCATCCGGGTCTACATGGGCGTGCACTACCCGACGGACGTCATCGGCGGCTTCGCCCTCGGTACGGCGGTCGCGCTGCTGCTGTCGCCGGTCGCCATGGCGCTGCTGACGCCGCTGACCCGCGCCATCGAGCGGTCGCCCAGGGTGGGTTGGCTGGTGCGTGCCCGGGGGCGAGACGGTGAGGACGGGCGCGGCGCCGTGATTCCGGGGGCGCGCAAGGAGAGTACGGAGACGGGGGAGCGGGATCTCGCCGCGTAAGTAAGGCAGACGTCCCACCCCGGCAACGCACGCGGCGGCCTTCTCAGGCCGCCGCGTGCGTTTGTGCGTCCGTCCGGGCCTGGCTTCTCGCCCTGCGGGCCGGGCCGCGCCAGCCGCAGCTGCAGCGGGCCAGGCAGAAGCGGCCCTGTTCGGCCGTCGTCGTGAGGTGTTCCGGTTCCGGTCCGGGGGCTTCCCCGGGGGCTTCCAGCCCGTCCTGCTGCGCCACGCCGTCCACGTTACCGGCGTCACCCACCCCTCGTTAACCGGGTCGGCAGGGGGTCCGGAGCGGGCGTGACGGCTGGGGTAGGTGGCGATGGTCGGGCGGGAACGGGAGCGGGAGCGGGAGAGGGAGCAGCGGCGGGGCAGGAGGGGCCTCGGTGGTCTCGCCGTCGCCGGGGGCGTGGTCTGTGTGTGGCTGGTCGGGAGTGGGTGTTCCGGGGAGGGGGCCGCTGTCCAGGGGACGGGCGGCGGCGATCCGGTCGCCGTGCTGCAGCGGGCCGCCGACCGGCTGGTGGCCGCCGGGAGCGCCAAAGCGCGCACCGCGATGGAGATGGCCAGCGGCGGGACGCGGGTCACCGTCCGGGGCGAGGGCGTCTACGACTTCGAGCGGCGGTTCGGCCGGCTGGAGGTGCGGCTGCCGCAGGACCCCGCGGGCACGAGCGAGCACCGACCGATCACCGAACTGCTCGCGCCGGGGGCCCTGTTCATGAAGAACCGGGGGGCCGGCGTGCCCGACGACAAGTGGGTGCGGGTGGAGACCGCCTCGCTGTCCGACGGGAACCTCGTGACCGGCGGGGCGACCGACCCCTTCGCCGCCGCCGAGGTGCTGCGGGGGACGCGGACGGCGACGTACGTGGGGCGGACCGAGGTCGGCGGGACCGAGGTGCGGCACTACCGGGGGATCGCCGACCTGGCGCGGGCGGCGCGGGGCGCCTCCGACGGCAACAAGGACGCGCTGGCCGCGGCGGCCGACGGGTTCGCCACCGCCGAGGTGCCCTTCGACGCCTACCTCGACGACGAGGGCCGCATCCGCAAGGTCCGGCACCGCTTCAGCTTCGTCAACGGGCGGGACGAGGGCACCGTCGACGTCGCCTCGACGACGCTGCTCTACGATTTCGGCGCCGCCGTCCGCGTACGGCTGCCGGACGACGAGGACATCTACGCCGGCAAGATCGCGGCGGGGCCGGGCGGCGACAAGAACTAGCCCTTCCGTGCCATGCGCGGTGTGTAGGCCGCTCCCTACTCTAGGAAGTCGGTGACGGCAGAGACGAGGTGACGCGCGTGGCTCCGGTCGGCGGTACGGCGGTTCAGGACCACGTGGCCCTCGCCGAGATCGAGCTGTGCGGCGAGCTGATCATCGCGGCGTCGGCCGCGCGGGAGCGGCTCAGTCTGGAGAGCATCGACGAAGTGCTGCGGGTGGCCGAGGAGCGCAGGGCCGCTCCGGCCGACCGGTAGCGGCCGGCCGCCCCACGGAGCCGCCCGGGATCAGGTGCGCAGCAGGCGGCCGATCGCCTTCGTGGCCTCCTCCACCTTCGCGTCGATCTCGGCGCCGCCCTTGACGGCCGCGTCGGCGACGCAGTGGCGAAGGTGCTCCTCCAGGAGTTGCAGGGCGAAGGACTGCAGGGCCTTCGTGGAGGCGGAGACCTGGGTCAGTATGTCGATGCAGTAGACGTCCTCGTCGACCATCCGCTGCAGGCCGCGGATCTGGCCCTCGATGCGGCGCAGCCGCTTGAGGTGCTCGTCCTTCTGCTTGTGGTAGCCGTGCACGCCCCGGTCGTGGTCGGTCACGACGTCCGTGCCGTCCGTCTCCACCTCGTTCACCTCGTCCACGGCGGGGGAGGGCGCACCTGCGCCGGCCTCAGTGGTCGTCATCGCGTCCTCCTGTGAGATTGGGCAGATAGCGGACATATACCCCTGGCGGGTATATGGTAACGAACTTTGCGGGGTAAGGGGCCCTTGGAAGGAAACCCTGGCAGTGGCCTGGGCGTCGTCCGGGTGTCGCCCCCCTGCTCATCAGTCTTCCCGATGGGCGACACTGGGGGACGGCCCGTTAGCCGTGGCCGGATGATGCGCCTAGCATCAGCCTGACCGAAACCGATGCACCCCGAGGACCCCACGTGCGCTTTCGTCTGACCCCCAGGGAGACGAGCTTCTACGACATGTTCGCCGCATCCGCGGACAACATCGTCACGGGCTCGAAACTCCTGATGGAACTGCTCGGGGCGGACGCATCCGCCCGGGCCGAGATCGCAGAGCGTATGCGGGCCGCCGAACACGCCGGTGACGACGCCACGCACGCGATCTTCCACCAGTTGAACTCCTCGTTCATCACGCCCTTCGACCGCGAGGACATCTACAACCTCGCCTCCTCCCTCGACGACATCATGGACTTCATGGAGGAGGCCGTCGACCTGGTCGTCCTCTACAACATCGAGGAACTGCCCAAGGGCGTCGAGCAGCAGATCGAGGTGCTGGCGCGGGCCGCCGAGCTGACCGCCGAGGCCATGCCGAACCTGCGGACCATGGACAACCTCACCGAGTACTGGATCGAGGTCAACCGGCTCGAGAACCAGGCCGACCAGATCCACCGCAAGCTGCTCGCCCACCTCTTCAACGGCAAGTACGAGGCCATCGAGGTGCTGAAGCTCAAGCAGATCGTCGACGTGCTCGAGGAAGCGGCCGACGCGTTCGAGCACGTGGCGAACACGGTGGAGACCATCGCGGTCAAGGAGTCCTGACCCCTTCATGGACACCTTCGCACTGGTCGTGACCATCGGGGTCGCGCTCTTCTTCACGTATACGAACGGCTTCCACGACTCGGCGAACGCGATCGCGACGTCCGTGTCGACGCGCGCGCTGACGCCGCGGGCGGCGCTCGCGATGGCCGCCGTCATGAACCTCGCCGGCGCGTTCCTCGGCTCCGGGGTCGCCAAGACCGTCAGCGAGGGGCTGATCGAGACGCCCGAGGGCTCGAAGGGGATGGGGATTCTCTTCGCGGCGCTCGTGGGTGCCATCGTCTGGAATCTGATCACCTGGTACTTCGGGCTGCCGTCGTCCTCGTCGCACGCGCTGTTCGGCGGGATGGTGGGGGCCGCGCTGGCCGGGAGCACGACCGTGTACTGGCACGGGGTCGTCGACAAGATCGTCATTCCGATGTTCGTGTCGCCGGTGGTCGGTCTGATCGCCGGCTACCTGGTGATGACGGCCATCATGTGGATCTTCCGGCGGGCCAACCCGCACAAGGCCAAGCGGGGCTTCCGTATCGCGCAGACGGTGTCCGCGGCGGGTATGGCGCTGGGGCACGGTCTGCAGGACGCGCAGAAGACGATGGGCATCGTGGTGATGGCGCTGGTCATCGCCGATGTCGAGGACTACGGCGATCCCATTCCGGTGTGGGTGAAGATCGCGTGCGCGCTGATGCTGTCCGCGGGGACGTACGCGGGGGGCTGGCGGATCATGCGGACGCTGGGGCGGAAGATCATCGAGCTGGATCCGCCGCAGGGGTTCGCGGCGGAGACGACGGGGGCGTCGATCATGTTCGGGTCGGCGTTCCTGTTCCACGCGCCGATCTCGACGACGCATGTCATCACGTCGTCGATCATGGGTGTGGGGGCTACGAAGCGGGTGAATGCCGTGCGGTGGGGGGTTGCGCGGAACATCATCGTGGGGTGGTTCATCACGATGCCGGCGGCTGCGGTGGTGGCTGCCGGTTCGTTCTGGGTTGTGAATCTGGCGTTCCTCTAGGGAGTGCCCGGTGCTCGTGCGGGTCGGGGGTGGGTGCGCAGCCCGGCGTCGCGGGGTGCCGCTGCGCCCACCCGTGCCGCCCCAGCGGCACGAATGCCCGCAGCTACGCGGGCGCGGCTGCCTGCAGCTGGGTGCATGTAAGAGGGCCCGCCCCCGGTCGGGGGCGGGCCCTTTGTGCTCCTCGCGGTGGCACCGCCATGCAGCACCGCGAGGGGATCGGGGGTGGGGGTCTAGCCGAAGCGGCCGGAGATGTAGTCCTCCGTGGCCTGGACCGACGGGTTGGAGAAGATGCGCTCCGTCTCGTCGATCTCGATCAGCTTGCCGGGCTGGCCGACCGCCGCCAGGTTGAAGAACGCCGTGCGGTCGGAGACGCGCGCCGCCTGCTGCATGTTGTGCGTCACGATGACGATCGTGAAGCGCTCCTTCAGCTCGCCGATCAGGTCCTCGATGGCGAGGGTGGAGATCGGGTCCAGGGCGGAGCAGGGCTCGTCCATCAGGAGGACGTTCGGCTCGACGGCGATGGCGCGGGCGATGCACAGGCGCTGCTGCTGACCGCCGGAGAGGCCGGAGCCCGGCTTGTTGAGGCGGTCCTTCACCTCGTTCCAGAGGTTGGCGCCGCGCAGCGACTTCTCGACGACGTCGTCCATCTGGGACTTCTTGTACTTGCCGTTGAGCCTCAGGCCGGCCGCGACGTTGTCGTACACCGACATGGTCGGGAACGGGTTCGGGCGCTGGAAGACCATGCCGACCTCGCGGCGCACGGCCACCGGGTCGATGCCGGCGCCGTAGAGGTTCTCGTCGTCCAGCATGACCTTGCCGTCGACGCGGCCGCCGGGCGTGACCTCGTGCATGCGGTTGAGCGTGCGCAGGAAGGTGGACTTGCCGCAGCCGGAGGGGCCGATGAAGGCGGTCACGGAGCGGGGCTCGACGGTCATCGAGATGTCCTCGATGGCCAGGAAGGAGCCGTAGTAGGCGTTGAGGCCGCTGACGTCTATGCGCTTGGCCATGGGTATCACTTCTTCTTTCGCGTGTCCGGGTCGCTGACTGTTCTTGCTGCGGCCGCGTCAGCGACCCGTCTTCGGGGCCTTCCAGCGGGCGATCCCGCGGGCCACGAGGTTGAGGATCATGATGAACGCGATGAGCGTCAGGGCCGCCGCCCAGGCACGGTCGTAGGCGGGGTCGGAACCGGCGGTGTACTGGAGGTAGATGTACATCGGCAGCGATTCCTGCGGGTCCTGGAACGGGTTCGCGTTGATGAAGTCCGTGCCCCAGACCAGCAGCAGCACCGGTGCCGTCTCGCCGGTGATGCGGGCGATGGACAGCATGACGCCGGTGACGATGCCGCCGATCGACGTGGGCAGGACGACCTTCAGGATCGTGCGCCACTTCGGCACGCCGAGCGCCAGCGACGCCTCGCGCAGCTCGTTGGGGACGAGCTTGAGCATCTCCTCGGTGGAGCGGACGACCACCGGGATCATCAGGATGGACAGGGCGAACGAACCGGCGACGCCGGAGGGGCCCATGTCCAGGATGAGGACCCACAGGCTGAGGATGAACAGACCCGCGACGATCGACGGGATGCCCGTCATCACGTCCACGAAGAACGTGACCGCCTTGGCGAGCCGGCCCTTCCCGTACTCGACCAGGTAGATCGCGGTGAGCACACCGACCGGCACGGAGAACAGGGTGGCGAGGCCGACCTGCTCCAGGGTGCCGAGGATGGCGTGGTAGATGCCGCCGCCGGGCTCGTAGTCGGCGACCACACCCATCGAGTGGGTGAGGAAGTAGCCGTCGAGGACGTCGACGCCCCGCTTGACGGTCTCCCAGATCAGGGACAGCAGCGGGATCAGGGCCAGCAGGAACGCGACCCAGACCATGCTGGTCGCCACCCGGTCCTTGGCCTGCCGCCCGCCCTCGACACCCGCCGAGATGGCGTACGTGCCGCCGACGAAGAGGACCACGGCGATCAGGGCCCACTGGATGCTGCTGTTCAGCCCGGCCACGGTGCTGATGCCGAGGCCGGCGAGGGTCGCGCCGGCCGCGACCGCCCACGGGAACCACTTGGGCAGGGTGGCGCCGCGCAGCGAGCTGCGGCTCTTGGGGGTGAGGGTTGCGTGGCTCATGCGTTGGCCCCCGAGTACTCCTTGCGGCGAGCGATGATCATGCGGGCACCGCCGTTGACCAGCAGCGTGATGACGAACAGCACCAGACCGGAGGCGATCAGCGCGTCCCGGCCCATCACGGTCGCCTCGTTGAACTTGCTGGCGATGTTCTGGGCGAAGGTGCCGCCGCCCGGGTCGAGCAGGCTGGCGTTGATGTCGAAGGTCGGCGAGAGGACCATGGCCACGGCCATCGTCTCGCCGAGCGCGCGCCCGAGACCGAGCATCGAGGCGGAGATGATGCCGGAGCGGCCGAAGGGGATCACCGACATCCGGATGACCTCCCACCGCGTGGCGCCGAGGGCCAGGGCGGCCTCCTCGTGCATGCGCGGGACCTGCCGGAAGACCTCACGGCTGACGTTGGTGATGATCGGCAGGATCATGATCGCGAGCAGGACGCCCACGGTGAGCATCGAGCGCGGCGCGCCGCCGCTCCACTCGAAGATGCCGGTCCAGCCGAGGTACTCGTCCAGCCAGCCGAAGAGTCCGTCCATGTGCGGCACGAGGAAGAGCGCGCCCCACAGGCCGTAGACGATCGAGGGCACGGCGGCGAGCAGGTCGATCACGTACGCGATGACGCCGCCCAGCTTGCGGGGCGCGTAGTGCGTGATGAACAGGGCGATGCCGACCGAGATCGGGACGGCGATGGCCATCGCGATGACCGACGACACGACGGTGCCGTAGACCAGGACGGCGATGCCGAACTGCGGCGGGTCGCCGCTGGGGTTCCACTCGAAGCTGGTGAGGAAGTTGGCCTCGTTCTCGCTGATGGCGAGGGTGGCGCGGTAGGTGAGGAAGGCCGCGATGGCGGCCATGATGGCCAGCACCAGGATGCCGGACCCGCGGGAGAGCCCGAGGAAGACCCGGTCGCCGGGGCGGGTGGCGCCGCGGGTGGCGCGCTTGCCGTCCTTGCCGGGGGGCTGGTGCGGTACGGGGGCTGCTGCTGGCTTCTGGGGATCAGTGGTTATGTCCATCGGGTTCTCCGGTCTGCGGAGCCGCCGCTGTGACGGCGGCTCGGGCGGAGCCCGTCGGGCTCCTGGCGGCGGTGCACCGGACGGTGCGGTCCGGTCCCCGGTCGGGGGCCGGACCGCACTCGGGTCAGCTCAGGCCCGAGATGGTCTCGCGGACCTTGGTGATGATCTCGGTGGGCATCGGGGCGTAGCCGGCGTCCTTCAGCAGGCCCTGGCCGTCCTCCGAGGCGATGTAGTTGAGGAAGGACTTGGTGGCGGGCAGGGTCTCGGCCTTGTTGCCCTTGTCGCAGACGATCTCGTACGTGACGAGGACGATCGGGTAGGCGCCGTCCGCTTCCGGCGTGTAGTCCAGCTCCAGCGCGAGGTCCTTGCCGGTGCCGACGATCTTGGCGGCGCCGATGGCGGCGGTGGCGTTGTCGACGGTGGCCTTGACCGGCTCGGCGGCCTCGGTCTTGATGTCGACGGTCTTGATGCCGCCCTTGGCGTACGACAGCTCGAAGTACGAGATGGCGCCCGGCGTCTGCTTCACCTGGCCGGCCAGACCGGAGGAGCCCTGCGCGGACTGGCCGCCCTTGGCCTCCCAGGACTTGCCCGGCTCGTACTTCCAGGCGTCGGGCGCGGCGGCCTTGAGGTACTTGGTGAAGTTGTCGGTGGTGCCGGACTCGTCCGAGCGGTGGAAGGCCTGGATCTTCAGGTCGGGCAGCTTGGCGTCGGGGTTGAGCTTGGCGATCGCCTCGTCGTTCCAGTTGGTGATCTGGCTGTCGAAGATCTTGGCGAGCGTCGGGGCGTCCAGGGCGAGGGTGTCGACGCCCGGGACGTTGAAGCCGACGGCGATGGGGCCGCCGACCATCGGCAGGTCGATGGCCTGGCCGTCCTTGCAGACCTTCTTCGACGCCTCGATCTCGTCCGGCTTCAGCGCGGAGTCCGAGCCGGCGAACGCGGTCTGGCCCTGCGTGAAGGCGGTGATGCCCGCGCCGGAGCCGGTCGGGTTGTAGTTGATCTGGACGCCGTTGCAGGCCGCGACGTACTGCTTGACCCAGGCGTCGATCGCGTTCTTCTGCGCGGAGGAACCGGAGGCCTGGAGCTGGCCCTTGGCGTCGTCGCAGTTGATGTTGCTGTTGGCGGCGTTGCTGGCGTCGCCGCCGTTGCTGTTGCCGCCGGTGTCGTCGGAGCCGCACGCCGTGAGGGCCAGGGCGCCGGAGACGGCGAGAGCACCGAGAGCGAGGGCCCGCCGGTTCTTGCGCTGAAGCTTCACTTGAGGGAGTTCCTTCCAGGAGCCGCCGTCCTGAATTCGGCGGCGTGCGAGGACTGCGATGAAGACTGGTGGATACGGACGCCTTCTCGGGATGCGTCCCGTATCGGTAAGGCCGAAATTAGGCAGAACAGGTGAAGCCGCCGATGGCCGTAAATGAACGCGGGGTGAACCCCTGTGGTCGGTGCGGTGAGGTCACGGAACGCTTACGTCAAGGACACGGAGTGGTCCCGGGCGGGAGCGTGGCGAGGAGGGCGTCGACGAGGGGGCGGTCGCCGGGCCGGGTGAGGCGGGCGCGGGCCTCCGCGGGCGCCAGCCACAGGATGCGGTCGACCTCGTCGGACGGGGTGAAGGCGCCGGTCGTGGCCGCCGCCGCCCAGTAGCGGACCTCCTTGGGGCGGCCGTCGGCGAGGTAGCGCACGCGGGGCAGCTCGGCGCCGGGCGCGGCGGCGTACCCCGTCTCCTCCGCCACCTCGCGCAGGGCGCCCGCGAGCGGGTCCTCGCCGCGCTTGAGCTTGCCCTTCGGGTGCGACCAGTCGTCGTACTTCGGCCGGTGGACGAGGCACAGCTCCAGGCCGGGCGGGCGGGGGGAGCGGCGCCACAGGACGCAGCCGGCCGCGCGGACGGTGGGGACCTCGTCGGGGCTCACGGTGTGTGTCGCCTCCAGTGCTGCGACGGGTCTACGGCAGCCGGATGGGCTCCTTGCGCCAGCTGTGCTGGAACGCGTACCTCGCCGCCTCCACCTCATGCCGCTGGTCGGCGTGGAGCACGCCGAGCGCGTACGCCGTCGCGGGCGCGATGCGCGGCGTGCGGGCGGCCTGGGCGGCGGCAGCGGCGGCCTCGGAGGCGTCGCGGTGGCGGTCCAGGGCCTCGCCGGCCGCCAGGAGGCGTACGTCCGTGCCGCCGCCGTCGGTCCGGCCAGCTCCGTCGGTCCCGTCGGTCCCGTCGGCGTGCTCGCCGGACAGCACCTCGAGCGCGTACCGGTGCAGGCGCAGGAGCAGGCGGACCTGGTGCCACTGGGTGTCCTGGGGGTGGGGCGCCGGGTCCGGGGAGAGGCCGTGGATCAGGGCCTGGGCGTTGTACGGATTGCCCGCGGTGACCAGCGGGAGCGCGGCCACGGCGTCGGTGAGGCGGTCCCGCGCCGCGGCGGCCAGGGGGCGCAGGTCGGTGGTGGACGCCGTGGTGTCCTTCAGCGGCACCTCGCTGGCCAGTAGGGCGACCTTGTCGGCGACCGCGTGGAAGCGGCTGCTGCCCAGCGCCTGGAGGGCCGTGGAGTGCGCCCGGGTGCGGGCCAGGGTCAGCTGGCGGTCGAGCAGCGCGCCCGCCTTGGCCGCGCCCACGGTGAGGCTGCCGCGGTCGGCCGGGGACGGGCGGGTGGGGGCGAGGGGCGCGGGGGAGTCCGCGCCGGTGGGCGCGGACACGGTGGCGGTGGTGCGGCCCGCCTGCTGCTGGGTGGGGAACAGCGCCGTCCCCGACAGCCGGTGCAGGGCCTGGAGCAGGCGTTCCAGGCGGGACGCGTACGCGTGCTCCAGCGCCAGCGTGCCGGACAGCCACGCCAGCTCGGGGCGCATGGACTCGGCCCACTCGGCGTCCAGCAGCGGCTGGAAGGTGTGCAGGGTGCCGCTGAGGCGGCGGGCCGCGCGGCGCAGGGCGCGGGCCGCGTCGACGGGGCCGTCGGAGGCGGAGGCCCCGTCCGGGCCGTGTGCTCCGGCTCCGCGCGCCCCGGCTCCCTGGCCCCCGGTCGCGTGCGCGCCCGCGCCGGTCTCCCGGTGCAGGCGCAGGGCGCGGAGGAACTCCGTGGCCTGGGCGCGCAGGTAGCTCGCGAGGGCGTCACCGCCCGCGGGCACCGGCGGTGGCCCGGCGGCGGCCGCGGGGTCCGTCGGTTCAAGGTGTTGCTTTGCCACGCCGGCGCCTCCGGGCGTCAATGAGCATCTCCTGGACGTTGCGCAGGGGCTGGCCGTCCGGGTCCGTCGCGTGCCGCGTCCACTCGCCGTCCGAGCCGAGGTGCCAGGACGCGGTGGAGTCGGACATGCCGGTCTCCAGCAGCCGGTTCAGGGCCGCCCGGTGGGCCGGGTCGACGACCCTGACCAGGGCCTCTATCCGGCGGTCGAGGTTGCGGTGCATCATGTCGGCGCTGCCGAACCAGACCTCCGGCTCGCCGCCGTTGCCGAAGGCGAAGACACGGGAGTGCTCCAGGAAGCGGCCGAGGACGGAACGGACCCGGATGTTCTCCGACAGGCCCGCCACGTCCGGGCGCAGCGCGCAGATCCCGCGCACCCACACGTCGACCGGGACGCCCGCCTGGGACGCGCGGTAGCAGGCGTCGATCACGGCCTCGTCGACCATCGAGTTGACCTTGATGCGGATGTAGGCGGGACGGCCGGCGCGGTGGTGCTGGATCTCCTTGTGGATGCGGGAGACCAGGCCGTCGCGCAGGGACTTCGGCGCGACGAGGAGACGGCGGTAGGTCTCGCGCCGGGAGTAGCCGGAGAGCCGGTTGAACAGGTCGGAGAGGTCCGCGCCGACCTGCGGGTCGGCGGTGAGCAGGCCCAGGTCCTCGTAGAGGCGGGCCGTCTTCGGGTGGTAGTTGCCGGTGCCGACGTGGCTGTAGCGGCGCAGCGTCTCGCCCTCCTGGCGGACCACCAGCGACAGCTTGCAGTGGGTCTTCAGGCCGACCAGCCCGTAGACGACGTGGCAGCCGGCCTCCTCCAGCTTGCGGGCCCACTTGATGTTCGCGTGCTCGTCGAAGCGTGCCTTGATCTCGACCAGCACCAGGACCTGCTTGCCGGCCTCGGCGGCCTCGATGAGCGCGTCGACTATCGGGGAGTCGCCCGAGGTCCGGTACAGCGTCTGCTTGATCGCCAGGACGTCCGGGTCGGTGGCCGCCTGCTCCAGGAACGCCTGCACGGAGGTGGAGAAGGAGTCGTACGGGTGGTGCAGGAGGACGTCGCGGCTGCGCAGGGCGGCGAAGATGTCCGGCGCGGAGGCGGACTCCACCTCCGCGAGGTCGCGGTGGGTGCCGGCGACGAACTTCGGGTACTTCAGCTCGGGCCGGTCCAGGCCGTGGATGCGGAAGAGGCCGGTGAGGTCGAGCGGGCCCGGTAGCGGGTAGACCTCGGCCTCGCTGACCTTCAGCTCACGCACGAGGAGGTCCAGGACCTCGCGGTCGATGGACTCCTCGACCTCCAGGCGCACCGGCGGGCCGAAGCGGCGCCGCATCAGCTCCTTCTCCAGCGCCTTGAGGAGGTTCTCGGCGTCGTCCTCCTCCACCTCCAGGTCCTCGTTGCGGGTGACGCGGAAGGCGTGGCTCTCCAGGACCTCCATGCCCGGGAACAGCTCCTCCAGGTGGGCGGCGATGACGTCCTCGATGGGGACGAAGCGGCCCGGGGAGGCCTCCAGGAAGCGGGAGAGCAGCGGGGGGACCTTGACGCGGGCGAAGTGGCGGTGGCCGGTGACCGGGTTGCGGACGACGACCGCGAGGTTCAGGGAGAGGCCCGAGATGTACGGGAAGGGGTGCGCCGGGTCGACGGCGAGGGGGGTGAGGACCGGGAAGATCTGGTGCCGGAAGAGGGTGAACAGGCGGGCCTGCTCCTTCTCCGCCAGCTCCTTCCAGCGGACCAGGTGGATGCCCTCCTCGGCGAGGGAGGGGGCGACGTCCTCCTGGAAGCAGGCGGCGTGCCGGGCCATCAGCTCACGCGAGCGCGCCCAGATCATCTCCAGCACCTCGCGGGGCTGGAGGCCGGAGGCGGAACGGGTGGCGACGCCGGCGGCGATGCGGCGCTTCAGTCCGGCGACGCGGACCATGAAGAACTCGTCCAGGTTGCTGGCGAAGATCGCGAGGAAGTTGGCGCGCTCCAGGACGGGCGTGTTCGGGTCCTCGGCCAGTTCGAGCACGCGTTCGTTGAACGCGAGCCAGCTGCGCTCCCGGTCCAGGAAACGCCCCTGCGGGAGCTTGGTGCCGTCCGCCTGGAGCCCCTGGGACTCCTCCGACTCCTCGTACGCGTCGAGGTCGGCGTCGATGTCCGGTTCCAGGTCGGAGACGGTCGCGGCCACGGTGTGCGGGCGGTGCGCGGCGATGGAGCCCACGGAGGGCTGCGGGTGCTGCGCGTGCGCCGCCGACGGCGCGGACTGCGGGTGCTGGACCTCTGCCTGGGTGTTCGGCTGCCTCATGAACCCATTCTTCCGCGCAGCGCGCAGTCCAGGCGCGTCGGAAGGCGCGTGATGCCCTGCTCCTGGTTGCTCCGGCACGGTCGGCTGCATTCGGTGAGCGTCGCAAGGCAGTCTGAATCGATGGTTACGGGGACATGACGTCTGGGATAGCGCGGTGCGATCGTGAACCGCCGGCCCCGCCCCGTGCGATGAGGAGACGTGAGCGAAACGAGAAGCGACGGCGAGCTGCTGCGGGCCGTCGCCGCCGACGGCGACCGGCGTGCCTTCGAGGAGCTGTACCGCCGCTACGCACCCTGGCTGACCGCCCGCATGCGCGGCCGCTGCGCCGACTCCGGGATCGTCGACGACGTCGTACAGGAGACGTTCCTGGCGGTGTGGCGGGGCAGCGCGCGCTACCGGGAGGACGGGGACGTGGCCGGGTGGCTGTGGCGGATCGGGTCCCGGCGCCTGATCGACGTGATGCGGGGCGACGGCGCCCGGGGCCGGCTGCGGCAGGCGCTGGCGCGGCTGCGGCACCGGGACGAGGCCTCGGCGGAGGAACGGGTGCTGGCCGGGGTGGAGCACGGCGACCTCGCCGGGGCGCTCGTCCGCCTCTCGCCGGAACTGCGCGCGGTGCTCCAGGCCACCGTCATCGACGGGCTGACCACCCGCGAGGCGGCCGTCCTGCTCGGCATCCCGCCGGGCACGGTCAAGACACGGGCGATGCGGGCCCGCCGACAGCTGCGGGAGGCGCTGGCATGACCTGGCACGTTGACGAGGCCGACCTGCGGGCCTATGCCCGGGGCGAGCTGGCGGCGCCCGCGCTGTGGTCCGCCGACGCCCACCTGACCGCCTGCGCCCACTGCCGCGCCGCCCTCGCCGGGGTGAGCGACCCCGCCGCCCTGGACGCCGGCTGGGAACGGCTCGACGCCGAGCTGGACGCCCCGAGGCCGGGGTGGTTCGAGGGCCTGCTGGTGCGGTGCGGCGTCGGTGACGGCACCGCGCGGCTGCTCGCCGCCACCCCCGTCCTGCGCCGCTCCTGGCTCGGCGCGGTCGCCGCCGTACTGCTGACGACGTTCCTCGTCGCCTACGCGGCGGGCGCCTCCGGCACGCCCACCCTCTTCCTCGCCGCCGCCCCGCTGCTGCCGCTGGCCTCGGTGGCGCTCGCGTACGGGCCCGCGCTGGACCCGACGTACGAGATGGCCGTCGTCTCGCCGCTGCACGGCTTCCGGCTGCTGATGATCCGCACGGTCGCCGTGCTCTCCGTAGCGCTGGGCGTGGGCGGGCTGGCGAGCCTGGCCATGCCGGGGTACGGACTGCGGGCGCTGGCCTGGCTGCTGCCCGGGCTCGCCCTGACCGCGACCGGCCTGGCGCTGACGCCCCGGCTGGGGCCGGTGGCCGCGCCGTCCGTCGTGGCGGGGGCGTGGGTGGCGGTACTGCTGGCCGCGGACGCGGCGGGTCCGGCCGGGGACGACCCGCTGGCGCCGTTCACGGCGGCCGGGCAGGGCGTGTCCGGGCTGGTGGCCGTGCTGGGCGCCGGGCTGCTGTTCCTGTTGCGTGACCGGTTCGACGTGTCCGCGCGCGGTGTCGCGTGAGCGCCGTCCTCTCCCCTCACTTCTTCCACTGGAACCTCTCGCACGGGAGTGCCGTATGACCCCCACCGTTTCCGCCTCCGGGCTCAGCCTCTCCTACGGCCGGACCCGCGCCCTCGACGACGTGTCGCTGCGGCTCACCCCGGGCGTCACCGGGCTGCTCGGACCCAACGGCGCCGGGAAGACCACCCTGCTGCGGGTGCTCGCCACCGCCGTGCCCGCCGACCGGGGCGCGTTCACCGTGCTCGGGCACGACCCGGGGAGCGCGCGCGGGCGCCAGGAGGTGCGGCGGCGGCTCGGCTACCTGCCGCAGACGCCCGGCTTCCATCCGGACTTCACCGCGTTCGAGTTCGTCGACTACGTCGCCGTACTGAAGGAGATGACGGGCCGTGCCGCCCGCCACCGCGAGGTGCGGCGCGTGCTGGAGGAGGTCGGCCTGGGCGACGTGCGCGGACGGAAGATCAAGAAGTTGTCCGGCGGGATGCGGCAGCGGGTCGCGCTCGCGGCCGCGCTGGTCGGCGACCCCGGGTTCCTCGTGCTCGACGAGCCGACCGTGGGCCTGGACCCGGAGCAGCGGATGCGCTTCCGGGAGCTGATCGCCGGCGCGGGCGAGGGCCGCACGGTGCTGCTCTCCACCCACCAGACCGAGGACGTGGCGATGCTCTGCCACCGGGTCGTCGTCATGGCCGCCGGCGCGGTGCGCTTCGACGGCACCCCGGCCGAGCTGACGGCACGGGCCGCCGGACGCGTGTGGAGCGGCGCGGCGCGCGACGCGGGGGCGAAGGCCGGGTGGCGCTCGGGCGACGGGTCGTTCCGGAACGTGGGTGATCCGCCCGAGGGGGCCGAGCTGGTCGAGCCCACGCTCGAGGACGGCTACCTGCTCGCCCTCGACGGCGCCGCCGGCACGGACGCGGAGGTGGCCGCGTGAGCGCCGTACTGACGACGACCGCCCCGGATGCGGACGCCGTGAACGCCGGGCCCCGCGGGGCGGGCGCGAAGGCCGTGTTCGCCCTCGCGCGCGTCGAGGCGCGCCGGATGCTGACGAGCATCCCCGTCGTGCTGGTCTTCCTCGGCTACGTCGCCTGGATCGTGTGGCGCGGCCGCAGCGCCTGGGACGGCTACCCGGCCCTTCAGGACGCCGACCGCGCCACCCAGAGCATGCCGATGTTCGTCGGCCTGGCGGTCCTGGTCGGCGTCAACTTCGCGATGCTGCGGTCCCAGCGGCACGGTACGGAGCACCACTTCGCCGTGCTGGTCCTGCCCGCCTGGCAACGTACGGTCGCCCACGCGCTGTCCGTCGTACCGGCCGCCCTGCTCACCGCCGTGTGCGTGGCCGGGCAGTTCACCTGGACGGCGCTCAAGCCGGGCGCGGTCGGGCACGGTTCGCCCTCCGAACTGGCCGTCGGACCGCTGACGGTGCTGCTGTTCGGCATGCTCGGGGTGCTGCTGGCGCGGGTGCTGCGGTCGCCGCTCGCCGGACCGCTCACGGTGGTGCTGCTGCTCTTCGCCTTCGTGCTCGGTACGGGACCCAGCGGCGCGGACGGCACGTCCTGGCTCTCGCCGGTCGTCGCCTCGATCAGCGGCGACACCCTGCCCTCCGAGCTGCTGGGCCGGCCCGCCGCCTGGCACGCCCTCTACCTGACGGGCGCGGCCCTGTTCGCCGCCTTCCTCGCCGTCCTCCTCGCCGGCGGGCGGAACCTGGCCGTCCGTGCGGGCACCGCCCTGGCCCTCGCGCTGGCCGTGACGGGCGGCGTCCTCCAGGCCCGGGGCGTGGCGCCGTCGCCGGAGCTGACCGCGGCCCGGGAACGTGCCTCGGTGCGGCCGGAGCAGACCTGCGTGGAGCGGGGCGGGTCGACGTACTGCGCCTTCGACGAGTGGGTCCCCCGCGTCGGTACCTGGGCCGGTGTCGTCGAGCGGGTCCAGTCCCTGGCGGGCGGTACCGCGGGGGAGCGGCGGATCGTCGTACGGCAGCGGATCGACGCCCGGTACGGGCTGGAGGGCGACGCCGCGATCCCCGCGCTCACCGAGCCCGGCCAGGTGACCGTGGGCACCGCCTGGGGCGGCAACCGCGTCCCCGAGTTCTCCAGCGCCGTCGCCGCCGTGCTCGTCGCGGGAACGGAGGCGGCCGGGAGCGAGCTCTGCGACGGGCGGATGGTCACCGTCATGTGGCTGTCCCTCGCCTGGCAGGACGACCCGATGGACGCCCTGCGCCGGGTCCGGCTCGACGACAGCGTGAGGGGTTCGGCCATCGTCCTGTCGCCCACCGACCCGCTGAGCATGACGGAGGGCCAGACGGACGTCGTACGGCGGCTGCTGGAGAACCCGCCGACCGGGGTCGGGCAGCGGGTGAAGGAGCACTGGGCCGAGCTGACCGCCTCGGGCGTCACCACGGCGCGCGCAGCCGAACTGCTCGGTGTGAAGGGGCCGGACAAGGCGGACTCGTGCGAGGAGTGACGCGAGCCCTGGTCGTCCCCGTGTGGCGCACGCTGCCGTGGCCGGCCCTGGCCGCCGCCGGAGCGCTCGGCCTGCTGGCCGCGGCCACGCCCGCCCTGACGGGCGCGGAACCCGCCCCCTGGCAGACGCTGATCCTGCTGCGGGGCGTCGCGCTCATCGGCGCGCTCGGCCTGGCCTTCCTCCTGGACGACCCGGCCCGCCACATCACCACGCCCGTCCCCGTCCCGCGCCCGCTGCGGCAGGCGCTGCGGGTGGCCTTGGTCGCCCCGCTCGCCGCCCTGTGGTGGACGGCCGTACTGCTGATCGCCCCGTCGGCGTCCCGGCCCCCGGCCGGTGACATCACCCTGGAGGCGGCGGCGGTGGGCGTGCTGGCCCTCGCGGCCGCCGCGACCGCGATACGGCTGACGGACGAGGCACGCCCCGGCCCGGCGGTCGTGGCGGCCCTGCTGCTGGCGGCCGTCGCCGCGCCCCTGCTGGCGCCGGAGGGCTGGGCGCTGTTCGTCCCGGCCGAGGACCCGCGGTGGCCCGAGGCCCACGACCGGTGGGCGGTGCTGCTGGCGGCGACGGCCGTGGCGTGGGCGGTGTGCGGCCCGGAGCCGGTAGGGCGGCGCGGCAGGCGCGCCCGGTGAGGCCGCCTCAGGTCTCCGTGCGGTACATCAGGTCCGTCTCGTGGGTGGTGAACCCGAGGCGTTCGTAGACGGACACCGCCGCCGTGTTGTCGGCGTCGACATACAGCATCGCCGTGGGCAGCCCGCGCTCCGCCAGGTGCCGCAGCCCGATCGTGGTCAGCGCCTTGCCGAGGCCGCCGCCCTGGGTGTCGGGGCGGATGCCGAGGACGTACACCTCACCGAGCCGCTCCTCGGCGTGCACCTTGGTCCAGTGGAAGCCGATCAGCTCTCCGTCCCGCTCCGCCAGGAAGAACCCCTCCGGGTCGAACCACGCCTCGGCCTTGCGGTCGTCGAGGTCCCGCTGCGTGAGCGAGCCCTGCTCGGGGTGGTGGGCGAAGGCGGCGGCGTTCACGGCGAGCCACGCCGCGTCGTCCCGGCCGGGCACGAAGGTCCGCACGGTCACGCCCTCGGGCAGGCGCGGATCGGGCAGCTCCAGGTCGGCCAACGGACGCCGCATCTGCCGCAGTTCGCGGAAGAGGGTCAGCCCCAGCACCTGCGCGAGGTGCCGGGCGGCGGAGTGGCCGCCGTGCGCCCAGATCCGCAGCCGCTTGCCCGAGGCGGCGAGCAGCGCGGAGCCCAGCGCCCGCCCGTGTCCCTGCCCCCGGTGCGAGGGGTGGACGACCAGCTCGGCGGCCGGGGGCTCGATCGGGTCGGTGCCCTCCAGTTGGGCGTAGCCGACGAGTTCGCCGCCGTCGACGGTGAGCAGCAGGTGCGAGACACCCTCCCGCGCCGGACCGCGCAGTTGCAGCCGCCCCTGCTCGGACACGGCCTGCTGACCGTCGTACCGGGCGGCCTCGGCGAGCAGGGCGAGGACGGCTTCGGTCTGCTCCGGGGTGAGTGCGGAGAGGGTGTCGATCGAACGGGAGCGGCCGGGCCGCACGGTGTCGTCGCTGGTCATGCGTACGAGGGTAAAGGGCGGGCGCGGCAAAGCGGCGGTGGTCGGCGCGGACGGGCCGACCGGGACGTACACCAGGCTGTGACCAGGAACCCCCTGTCGCGCTACGCGCGTTGACTCTAGGCTGTCGCGCCGGCGGGCCGTCTCCTCAGCGGCTCGCGTCACGCACACCCACAGGGGGGCGCATGCCAGCCACAGCACAGTCGCACCATCCGCGCCGCGGACGCCGTACGACCCGTCTCCTCGCCGCTGCCGCCACCGTCGTCACCGCGGGCGCGCTCGCCGCGGCGACACTGCCGGCGTCGGCGAGCACGGCCGGGAACCACCGGGGCCACGGCGGCCATGGAGGCCATGGAGGCCATGGAGGCCACGGCCATGGTCACGGCCGCTACCAGGACGTCCAGCTCCTCTCCTTCAACGACCTGCACGGCAACCTCGAACCGCCCGCCGGCTCCTCCGGCCGGGTCACCGAGATCCAGCCGGACGGCACGACGGAGACGATCGACGCGGGCGGCATCGAGTACCTGGCCACCCACCTGCGCGAGGCCCGCAAGGGCAACCGCTACTCCATCACCGCCGCAGGCGGCGACATGGTCGGCGCGTCCCCCCTCCTCTCCGGCCTCTTCCACGACGAGCCGACCATCGAGGCGCTGAACAAGCTGGACCTTGACGTGACGAGCGTCGGCAACCACGAGTTCGACGAGGGGGCCAAGGAACTGGCCCGCCTCCAGAACGGCGGCTGCCACCCCACCGAGGGCTGCTACACCGACAAGGAGTTCAAGGGCGCCGACTTCCCGTACCTGGCGGCGAACGTCCTCGACGAGAAGACGAAGAAGCCCATCCTGAAGCCCTACTGGGTGTGGAAGCAGCGGGGCGTCAAGGTCGGCTTCATCGGCGTGACCCTGGAGGGCACCCCGGACATCGTCTCGGCGGAGGGCGTCAAGGGCCTTGCCTTCAAGGACGAGGTCGAGACGATCAACAAGTACGCCAAGGTGCTCCGGCGCCAGGGCGTGAAGTCCATCGTCGCCCTGATCCACGAGGGCGGCTTCCCGGCCTCCTCCTCCTACAACTACGACTGCGACTCCCCGGGCGCGGGCGACGGCATCTCCGGCCCGATCGCCGACATCGCGAAGAACGTGACGCCCCAGGTGGACGCGCTGGTCACCGGCCACACCCACGCGGCGTACGTCTGCACGATCCCCGACCCGGCGGGCAAGCCCCGCATGGTCACCTCGGCGTCGTCCTTCGGCCGCCTCTACACGGACACGACGCTGACCTACGACCGCGCGACGGGTGACATCGCCCGTACGGCCGTGAAGTCGGCGAACCACGTCGTCACGCGGGACGTCCCGAAGGCCCCGGACATGACCCGCCTGATCGACAAGTGGAGCACCCTGGCCGCCCCGATCGGCAACCGCGCGATCGGCTACGTCTCCGGCGACATCGACCGCACCGGCACCGAGTCCCCGCTCGGCGACCTGATCGCCGACGCGCAGCTCGCGTACGGCAGGTCCCAGGACCCGGAGACCGACCTGGCCCTGATGAACCCGGGCGGCATCCGGGCCCCGTTGACCTACGCCGCCTCGGGCGCCGAGGGCGACGGAGTCGTCACCTACGCCGAGGGCTTCACCGTCCAGCCCTTCGCCAACACGGTGAACCTGAAGGACTACACGGGCGCCCAGCTCATCCAGATCCTCAAGGAGCAGGTGACCGGCCCGAACGAGGCCTCCCCGAAGATCCTCCAGATCTCCTCCGGCCTCACCTACACCCTGGACCTGACCAAGTCCGGCGCGGACCGGGTGCTGACGGACTCCATCCGCCTCAACGGCGCGCCCATCGACCCGTCGGCCACCTACCGCGTCGCCTCCAACAGCTTCCTCGCGGGCGGCGGCGACGGCTTCCCCACGCTGAACGAGGGTACGAACGAACTGGTCGGAGCGGACGACCTGACGGCCCTGGAGCAGTACCTGACGGCCAACTCGTCAGCCGGCGACCCGATCGCCCCGCCGGCGGCGGACCGGATCACGATCGTGCAGTAGGCGCTACGCGTCTGGGAGAGGGGCCCGGAATCCGCACGGGGTGCGGACGCCGGGCCCCTCTGTGTTGCCCCGAAGCGTGAACACTCAGCCGCGAACTGTCCTCGCCGCGCTCACATGAGCTCACGACCAACAGACGACCCGTGACTGTCCTCGCCGTGAAGATGTCACTGGCGACCCATCTCGATCCGCGCTCCCCGGCTGACCGCGACCCGGAGCACGTCCTGAAGCGCCTCGGTCGCCCTCACCAACGCGAACCGCACCGCCCGCTCCCCGGCCCGCCGGTCCCCGAGCACGGCCCTGGCCCCGGCGAGGACCTGCTCCCCCGACTCCACCTGCGCCTCCTCGATGTCGTCCGCGAGCCGGGAGAGCCGGCTGTCGTCGTTGTCGGTGCTCAGGTAGCAGGGGTTGCCTTGAGGGGTGGTCCAGGGGAGGAGGCGGAGTGGAGGAGCGGCCATCGTGCTTGTCCCTTCGGTTGCCGAGCAGGCGTGATTACGTTTCGTGCCGCGATCGTCACTCGCCGCGCGTACGCTGCGAAAGGGGGTCGGCGTTGTCCGCGCCCCGGGGCAACAGGGAGGGGTGACGTGGTCGAACAGGTTGACGGGCAGGGCGAGTCGGGCCGCTCGGTGTTGGGGCGAACGCTTCGCTTCCTGCGTGAGAAGGAAGGCAAGTCGCTCGGACAGTTGGCCGACGAGTCCGGATACGACAAGAGCTACCTGAGTCGCCTGGAGTCAGGTGAGCGGCTGTCCAAGGTGACGGTCATGGAGGACCTCGACGGGTACTACGGGGCCAGTGGGCTGTTGGTGAGCCTCTGGAAGATGGCCCGGATCGATGCCTTCAAGGACAAGTACAAGGAGTACATGCGCTTGGAGGCGGCAGCGCGCGTCATCCACGTCTACGCTCCTGGCATCCCGGGGTTGTTGCAGACCGAGGACTTCGCCCGAGAGGTGTTGTCCGGCCCTCAGGCAACGGAGGAACGCGAGGTCGTCGACGAGCAAGTGGCCGCACGCCTGGGACGACAACTGCTGCTGCGCAGGAACCCGGCACCCAGCGTCCGTTTCATCATCGACGAGCTGGCCCTCCGCAGGACCTCCGCCAGCACCAAGACCTGGCTGGATCAACTGGCTCATGTTGAGATGGCTGCCCAAGAGCCCCACGTGGTCGTCCAGGTGCTGCCGTTCTCCGCCGGTGTGCATCACCTCATGGGCAAGGGATCACTGACTCTTCTGCGCCAGGCGGACGGAAGTTCCGTGGCTTACACGGAAGGTGGCAGCAGCGGTGTGTTGATGGACGATCCGGACGACGTCCTGTGCCACAGCTTGTCCTACGATCGGCTCCGGGATCTGGCGCTGTCCCCGTCGGACTCGCTGGCGTTCATCAAGGACGTACTGGAGGAGCACCGATCATGAAGTACACCCCCGACCTCAGCACCGCTGCCTGGCGCAAGTCGACCTACAGCGACGGGGGCGCCAACAACTGCGTCGAGGTCGCCGACGGTTACCCCGCCCTCGTACCGGTCCGGGACAGCAAGGTGCAGGGTGGGCAGGTACTGCTGTTCGGCTCGGCGCCGTGGAAGGCGTTCGTGGCGGGGGTGAAGGGCGGCGTCTGAAGAGAGGCGCGGCAGCCACACTGAGCCACCCAACGGGGGACCCGTCTCGGCGCGCGTGTACTGGACTTCATCATCTGGTTCGCCGGGTACTTCGTCACGGGCGTGCTTCCGATGATGATCCTTCGGCGCGGCCATGAGGGCGATGACGCGGCCGGCGCGATGCTGTACAGCTGGTTCGTCGCTTCGTATCTCTCTACTTCCCGTTCTGCGTAGTCGAGTTCGGATCGACGCTGGGCAAGCGCGTCTGCGGGATCCGGGTCGTGCGTCGCGGCTCGGGACGCAACATCGGCTTCGGGCGCGCGCTGGTCCGGGAGATCTCCTGGCCGGTCTTCTCCCTCGTCCCCGTCCTCGGCCTGCTGAACTCGCTGTGGTGCTGCTGGGACCGGCCGTACCAGCAGTGTCTGCACGACAAGTTGCCGGACACCGTGGTCGTGGATCGCTGAGACCGGGTGGCTGCCGCCATGTGGAGGGTGCTGTGGAGTCAAGTCGACGGAGCACCGTGAGCACCTTCGGGTGAAGGGAGCGGCGGACGGCGGCCTCCTGCGCTGTGAGGCGCCAATGGTGGGGCCATGGCAGAGAACACGACCATCCAGGTGTCGCGTCAGGCCCGCGACCATCTCGCGCAGGTCGCGAAGGAGCGGGGCATGACCCTCGGCCAGCTGGTCGAGCAGCTCGCGTCGGAGCAGCCGACGGCGGAGCAGATCGCCGGGCGGGTGGCGGCCGATCGGCAGGTCGTCCGTGATGTCGTCGGCGTAGACATCAGCGACGAGGAATTCGACGGCGCGCCCGACGTGCTGGGGAACATCTACCGGATCGCGGCCGAGAAGATCCGCATGGCCCGGGGCGCTGCGTGATCATTCTGGACACCGGCGCGACCCGTGCCCTCGCGGACGGCCACAAGACGCTGAACCTGCTCGCCGGGAACATGGCCCGCACACCGGGTGACCTGCTTCGCGTTCCCGCCCTCTGCCTGATGCAGGCCGAGTCGGAGGAAGCGGGGGCGGGCGAACGGGTGCTGGCGTTCTCGTCGGTGGTCGTCGACGACCTGGACACGGCCGGGGCAGTCACCGTCGGGACCATGGTGCGGGACGGGTACGGAGGCGCGGACACCTGTCACGCCCTGTACTGCGCGCTGCCGCGCCCCGAGTTCACGGGCATGCCCATCCTCCTCACGGACCGGGGGAACGCCTACCCGCCCGGCTTCCTCACCGTCGACATCGACTCTCCCGGAATGCTCGGCTACTCCTGACCCCCGCCGTCCCCGCCCGTCTCCGGTGGCGGTACCGGCGCTCCCGGCAGGCGTACGGTCGCCGTCGTGCCGCCTCCCTCGCCCGGCGTCAGGCTGACGGTGCCGCCCGCCTGCTGCACCGTGCGGGCCACGATGGACAGGCCCAGGCCCGAGCCGGGGAGGGCGCGGGCGGACGGGGAGCGCCAGAAGCGGTCGAAGACGTGGGGGAGTTCGTCGGCGGGGATGCCGGGGCCGTGGTCGCGGACGGTGAGGACGCCGTCGGTGAGGCGGACGTCGACCGTGCCGCCCTTGGGGCTGAACTTCACCGCGTTGTCCAGGATGTTGACGACCGCGCGTTCCAGGGCGGCCGGCTCCGCGCGTACGTACCAGGGGTGCACGTCCGCCGTGATGGTCAGCTCCGGGCCGCGCAGGCGGGCGCGGCGCAGGGCGGACTCGACGGCGTCGTGCCAGGCGAGGATGCGGGTCTTGCCCGCGTGCTGGCCGGTGTCGGGGCGGGAGAGTTCCTGGAGGTCGCCGATCAGGGCGGCCAGTTCCGTCATCTGGGCCTTGACCGAGGCGAGCAGGGCCTTGCGGTCCTCCTCCGGGATGGGGCGGCCGGTCTCCTCGCTGCGGGTCAGGAGCTCGATGTTGGTGCGGAGGGAGGTGAGGGGGGTGCGGAGTTCGTGGCCGGCGTCGGCGATCAGTTGTTGTTGCAGGTCGCGGGAGCTGGCCAGGGAGGAGGTCATGCTGTTGAAGGAACGGGAGAGGCGGGCGATCTCGTCCTCGCTGTCCTCCTCGACCGGGATGCGGACGGTCAGGTCCTCGGTGCGGGCCACGTGCTCCACGGCCTGCGTCAGTTCGTCGACGGGGCGCAGGGCGGTCCGCGCCACCCAGAGGCCGGCGGCGCCCGCGCCGACGACCCCGGCGCCGGCGACGAAGACGAGGACCAGCGCGAGGTTGCTGAGGGAGCTGTTCACCTCGCTCAGCGGGCGGGCGGCGGAGACGGCGACGCCTGGCAGATTGGGGACGGTGTAAGTGAATACCCGGTACTGGGCGCCGTCGGACCCGGTGGCGTCGTGCAGCGCGTTCGGGGACGTGCCCTCGGCCACCGCGTGGTCGGCGTCGGTGAGCGGGACCTCCTCCGTGCCGATGATGAGGCAGCTTCCGCCCTGCCGGTCCACGAGTTGCACGGACGAGCCGAATGGGTTCTGTTCGTGCGTGCCGGGGTCGTGGGCGCAGAGGAAGGTGCGCAGGTTGAGGTACTGGCTCACCTGGTCCCTGTCCATGCGGTTCGCCTTCAGCGCCTCGTCCAGCGAGCTGACCAGCACGCTCTTCACCACGAACCAGCACGCCACCGCCGCCACCGCCACCGCCAGCGCCACCGCCGACGCCACCAGCAGCGACAGCCGGGCCCGGATGGGCAGGGCGCGGACGCGGCGGGCCAGGCTTGTCACTCCGCGCCGCCCTGCCGCAGGACGTAGCCGACGCCGCGCACGGTGTGGACGAGGCGCGGCTCGCCGGCCGCCTCGGTCTTGCGGCGCAGGTACATGACGTACACGTCGAGGGAGTTGGAGGACGGCTCGAAGTCGAAGCCCCAGACGGCCTTGAGAATCTGCTCGCGGGTGAGGACCTGGCGCGGGTGGGCCATGAACATCTCCAGGAGCGTGAACTCCGTGCGGGTCAGTTCGACCGGGCGTCCGGCGCGCACGACCTCCCGCGTCGACAGGTCCATGGTCAGGTCGGCGAAGGTGAGGGTGTCGTCGTCCTCGGCGGTGGCCTCCACCGCCGCCGCGTACGAGCTGCGGCGCAGCAGCGCGCGGATGCGGGCGAAGAGTTCGTCGAGCTCGAAGGGCTTGACCAGGTAGTCGTCGGCGCCGGCGTCCAGGCCGGTCACCCGGTCGCCGACCGTGTCGCGGGCCGTGAGCATGAGGATGGGCGTCGTGTCGCCCGCGCCGCGGATGCGCCGGGCGGCGGTCAGGCCGTCCATGCGGGGCATCTGGATGTCGAGGACGACCAGGTCGGGGCGGTACGCCGACGCCTTCTCCAGCGCGTCGGCGCCGTCGACGGCGACCTCGGTGTCGTAGCCCTCGAAGGCGAGGCTGCGCTGGAGGGCTTCGCGGACCGCCGGTTCGTCGTCGACGATCAGGATGCGCTGGACTTCTCGGTCGCGGTCGCGGTCGCCGTCTGCGGGGCTCATGGGCTCGGGTTCCTCGGATGCGGTGTCGGGGGCGGCTGCGGGCCTCTTCAGCCTCGCATGTTCGCGGCGGCCTCGGGCAGCCGCGCGGGACGCCCGCTCAGCCGTCGGCGCCCGCGCGCAGCTTGGCCAGGTCCGCCTTGACGGTGTTGATCGGGATGGCGAAGCCCAGGCCGACGCTGCCCGCGTTGGCGGAGGACTCGGCCGACGAGTACATCGCGGAGTTGATGCCGATGATGTTGCCGTTCATGTCGATCAGCGCGCCGCCGGAGTTGCCCGGGTTCAGGGACGCGTCGGTCTGGATCGCCTGGTACGTCGTCGTGGACGAGCCGGTGTCACCGTTGAACTCCCGGCCGTCGAACTCGAACGGCCAGTTGCCGCCCTGCTGCTGTTGCTGCTGCCCCTCGTCGGTGGAGACGGTCACGTCGCGGTCCAGGGCCGAGACGATGCCGCTGGTCACCGTGCCGGTCAGGCCCTCGGGGGAGCCGATCGCCACGACCTGCTGGCCGACCTTCAGGGCGTCGGAGTCGCCGAGGGTCGCGGCCTTGAGGCCGGAGGCGTTCTCCAGCTTGATCAGCGCGAGGTCCTTGCTGCTGTCGGTGCCGACGATCTCGGCCGCGTACTGCTTGCCGTCGTTGGTCGTCACCTTGATGGAGGAGGCGCCGGAGACGACGTGGTTGTTGGTGATGATCTCGCCGTCACCGGTGATGATCACGCCGGAACCGGTGGAGGAACCGGCGGGCGAGGTGGCGCTGATCTCGACGATGCTCGGGCTGACCGCCGCGGCGACGCCGGCGACCGTGCCCTTCTGGCTGGAGGGCACCACGTTGGTGCTGCTGGAGCTGGAGGCGACGGTGTCGCTGCCGGTCAGCTCCTGGATGCCGAAGGCGGTGCCGCCGCCGACGGCCGCCGCGACGATCGCCACGGCGGCGAGGAGGGCGACCGGGCCGCGTCGGGCCCTGCGCGTCTTGGGCGGCTGCTCGGGCTGCCCGGCCTGGAAGGAGGCGGCGGGCGGCTGGGCCGGCGGGGGCGGCCACTCGGGGTCGACGGGAGAGGAGGCGTGCTCGTGGGTTCCCTGGTACGGGTTCCCGTACGGGTTCTCCTGCGCGTGCTCGTACTCGCCGTTCCGGCGGAGGCTCTCGGTCATGTTCATGAGCGTCCCGCGCGCGTATGAGAGCGGCCTGAGTGCTGCCTGAGAAGCCCGGCAGAACCTCGTATGCCCGATGTAAAGACCGGCGGGGGCGGTCCGGAAGGCCGCCGGAGGCTACTCGCAGCCGCAGGACTGGCGGACCACCAGCCGCGACGGGAAGACCTTCAGCCGTTCCCGCCGCGAGCCCGCCACCCGCAGGCCGTCGTCCAGGACCAGGTCCACGGCCTCCCGCGCCATCGCCGAGCGGTCGGAGGCGACCGTCGTCAGCGGCGGGTCCGCCAGATCGGCCTCCTTGATGTCGTCGAAGCCGGCCACCGCCAGCTCGCCGGGCACGTCGATGCGCAGCTCGCGGGCCGCGCGCAGCAGGCCGATCGCCTGGTCGTCGGTGGAGCAGAAGATCGCGGGCGGACGCTGCGGGCCGGAGAGCAGGTCCAGCCCCACACGGTAGGCGTCGTAGCGGTTGTACGGGGCTTCGAAGAGCCGGCCCTCGGTGTGGAGCCCGGCCTCCTTCATCGCCCGCTTCCAGCCCTCGACGTGGTCGGAGACCGGGTCGCCGACGGACGGGGTCTCGGCGGTGCCGCCCATGCAGGCGACGTACTCGTACCCGTGCTCCAGCAGGTGGCGCACGGCGAGCTGGGCGCCGCCGAGGTCGTCGGTGACGACGGCGACGTCGTCGATGGCCTCGGGGCGTTCGTGCAGCAGGACGACCCGGGCGTCCCAGGCCTCGATCTCGGCGGCGGCCAGGTCGTTCAGGGCGTGGCTGACCAGGATCAGGCCGGAGACGCGCATGCCGAGGAAGGCGCGCAGGTAGTGGACCTCGCGCTCGCCGACGTAGTCGGAGTTGCCGACGAGGACCATTTTCCCGCGCTCGGAGGCGGCCCACTCGACCGCGTGCGCCATCTCCGCGAAGAACGGCTGGCGCGCGTCCGGCACGATCAGCCCTATGAGGTCCGTGCGCCGCGACGCCATCGCCTGGGCGACCCGGTCCGGGCGGTACCCCAGTTCCTTGATCGCGGCGAGGACACGCTCGCGCGTGGCCGGGGCGACCGGCCGGGGTCCGTTGTTGATGACGTAGCTGACGACGGCGGTGGAAGTCCCCGCCAGTCGCGCCACATCATCCCGAGTCACCTTGGCCACGCGCGGAGTCTACGCGGATGGAACGGCCCTGGGCAGGGCGTATCACACCTTGGTTGACGTCGCCCGCGCCGCGGGGTCCGGCTGCGACCGGGCCTCGGTCTCCTTCACTGAACGCTCCGGCTTCTCCGGCTTCTCCGACTTCTCCGGTTTCTCGGGCGTGACGAAGCGGTAGCCCACGTTGCGCACGGTGCCGATCAGCGACTCGTGCTCGGGGCCGAGCTTGGCGCGCAGCCGCCGTACGTGCACGTCGACCGTGCGGGTGCCGCCGAAGTAGTCGTAGCCCCAGACCTCCTGGAGCAGCTGGGCGCGGGTGAAGACCCGGCCCGGGTGCTGGGCGAGGTACTTCAGCAGCTCGAACTCCTTGAAGGTCAGGTCCAGGACCCGCCCCTTGAGCTTCGCGGAGTACGTCGCCTCGTCCACCGACAGGTCGCCGTTGCGGATCTCCATGGGGGAGTCGTCGCCGACGATCTGCTGGCGGCCCATGGCGAGGCGCAGCCGGGCCTCGACCTCCGCCGGGCCCGCGGTGTCCAGCAGTACGTCGTCGATGCCCCAGTCGGCGGTGACGGCGGCGAGGCCGCCCTCGGTGACGACCAGGACCAGCGGGCAGCTGAGCCCCGTGGAACGCAGCAGCTGGCACAGGCTGCGGACCTGGGGGAGGTCGCGGCGCCCGTCGACGAGGATCACGTCGGCGCCGGGGGTGTCGACGAGGGCGGGGCCCTCCGCGGGCGCGACGCGGACGTTGTGCAGCAGCAGGCCGAGGGCGGGAAGCACCTCCGTCGACGGCTGGAGGGCGTTGGTCAGGAGCAGCAGAGAACTCATCGCGCCCCACCTGCCTGGGTCGCCCTGTGATCGTGCCCGGTTCGCTCGCCCATAACGTCTGGTTCCTCCTGGGTCCCTGCGAGGACGTTTGCGGCACTGCTTCGTACTGTCGTACAGGTGGCTGGGTCCCGTGCCCGTGGGGCCCGCCGCGCGTCCGGGAGGTGAACGCCCAGCGGCCGTCCGGCGACCGCCCGGCATCGCTCCCGAAAGCACAAAAGGACCCGGGGGCTACGTTGCCCGAGTCCTCTGCCCAGCAGAATAGCCGACATGAGCAACCGACCGGCAGGTCATGTGGCGCGTTCCACCATTCGTCCCACCACTCGTCCGAATGCCGAGACGTCCGGCGAGACGCCCGCGCGCACCTTCCTCCATACGCCCGACGGGGTCCGGATCGACGCCGTGTACGAGCCCGGCGCGACTGCCAACGGCACCTCTGACCTGGTGTTCGTCGTCGCGCACGGGTTCACCGGCGACGCTGATCGCCCGCACGTGCGCCGCATCGCGGAGGCGTTCGGGCGCCACGGCGCCGTCGTCACGTTCTCCTTCCGCGGGCACGGTGCGTCCGGCGGCCGGTCCACCGTCGGCGACCGCGAGGTGCTGGACCTGGCGGCCGCGGTCACCTGGGCACGCGGCTTCGGGCACGCGCGCGTGGTGACCGTCGGCTTCTCCATGGGCGGCTCCGTCGTCCTGCGGCACGCCGCGCTGTACGCCGGCGACCGCGAGGCCGGCACGGACGCGGTGGTGTCGGTGAGCGCGCCGGCCCGCTGGTACTACCGGGGCACGGCACCCATGCGCCGGCTGCACTGGCTGGTGATGCGACCCGCCGGGCGCCTGGTGGGCCGCTACGGCATGCGCACCCGTATCCACCACCGGGACTGGGACCCGGTGCCGCTGTCGCCGGTGGAGGCGGTGCCCCGGATCGCGCCGAGGCCGCTGCTCGTCGTGCACGGCGACCGGGACGGCTACTTTCCCCTGGACCACCCCCGGATGCTGGCCGAGGCGGCCGGTGACCACGGGGAACTCTGGGTGGAGCCCGGCATGGGCCACGCCGAGCACGCGTCCGGCGAGGGGCTGCTGCGCCGCATCGGCGACTGGGCGGTGGCGCGGGCGGGCTAGCCTGACATGGTTCACCGCCGAACGGCACCCGACGCCGATCGGCACCGGCGACGAAGGATCCAGATGGCAAAGGTCACGGTGCGCTACTGGGCCGCCGCGAAGGCCGCGGCGGGGGTGGCCGAGGAGGCGTACGACGCGGCCACGCTCGCCGACGCGCTCGGCGCGGTGCGCGAGCGGCACCCCGGCGAACTCACGCGCGTGCTGCTGCGCTGCTCGTTCCTCGTCGACGGCGACCCCGTGGGCACGCGCGAGCACGAGGCGGTACGGCTGGCCGACGGCGGCACGGTCGAGGTGCTCCCGCCGTTCGCGGGAGGGTGAGCATGACCGACCAGCCGCATCAGCCGTACGGGCAGAATCAGCCGTACGAGGGATACGACGCCCAGGCGTGGTACGAGAGCAACGGGTACGAGGGCAACGGGTACGAGGGCGCGGACGCCGCCCAGTACACCCAGCAGTGGCAGGGGCAGACCTGGGAGACCCAGGTGCAGCCGCCGGTCTCCGCGGAGGAGACGGCGTATCTCCCGCCGCAGCAGCCGCAGCAGCCGCAGCAGCCGCAGCAGCCGTACCAGGCGCACCCGCAGACGTACGGGTACTACTCCGAGCCGCAGCCGCAGCCGCAGCCCCAGGCCTACGAACCCCAGCCTCAGCACCAGACACCCGCTCCGGTCGCCCCCGCCCCCGCCTCCGCCGACGAGCCCGGCTACGGCCCCGCGACCGTCGCCGGGAACACGCGGATAACGGACGCCCAGCGTGCCCGTGCCGAGGGGCGCTCGCCGATCATCGACCCCGGCATGCAGCCGGCGGGGCTCACCGCGCTGCTCGGTCTGCTGCTGGCCGGCGGGGCGGCGCTCGGCATGTACGCCCTGCTCGTCCCGCTCGTCGTCCTCCAGGCGGTCACCGCGGCCGGCTGGTTCCGGCTGAACGGCATGTGGCCCGCCCGGCAGGGCATCGCCCTGGGCTTCGCCGCCGCGCTCGCCGCCGACGCGGCGATGCTGGTGTCGGACCGCTCCCCGGCGGCGATCATCGGCACCCTCGGGGTGTGGGTGCTGCTCTCCCTCGTGCTGCAACTGCGCTCGCACGCCGACCCGGACGAGCGGATGTACGGCCTGATGGCGACCGTCGTATCGGCGGCCCTGGCCGTGGTCGCGGGCGGGTACCTCGCCGCCGACGCGGACGCCGTGACGGTCGGCGCGATCGCGGTGGCCGTCGCCGTCGTGGCGCGGGCCCTGCCGCTGCCGACCGCGGCGTCCCTGGTCGTGGCGCTGCTCGCGGCGGCCGGGGCGGGGATCGCGGTCGGCGCGATGACGGACTTCGGGTCGTCGGGGGCGCTGCTCGGCGCGGGCGCCGCGGTGTGCGCGCTGATCGGCCACCGGGTGGCGGCGTACGACTACCCGTCCCGCTTCGTCCACTTCACGGCGGGCGTGGCCCTGCCGCTGGCGGCCGCCGCACCGGCCGTCTACCTGCTGGGCCGGGCGCTCGGCTGAAACCGGCCGCCTGTCACAGGTGATCGACAAAATCCCGGTGGCCCTTGTCCGTCGCGTTACTCTCGCGCTGGACGGCCGCCGGTCGTCGGAGACCGCCGTCATTGACCGCCCGAGGTGGGGGAACACCGCATGCGTGCACTGCGAATACTGTTGATCGTCGTCGTGATATTGGGCGGTCTCTTCGTGATCGCGGACCGGGTGGCGGTCAACTTCGCCGAGGGCGAGGCGGCGGACCAGCTGCAGAGCACCGAGAACCTGGCCTCGAAGCCCGACGTCTCCATCAACGGCTTCCCCTTCCTCACCCAGGTCGTCGGCGGCGAGCTGGACGACGTCGAGATCGGCATCGACGGCTACGAGGCGTCCACCGGCGACGGCGCCGAGAAGATCCGTATCGACCATCTGCGCGCGAACATGAAGGGCGTCGGTTTCTCCAGCGACTTCAGCAGCGCCACCGCGGCCACCGCCACCGGCACCGCGACCATCTCCTACGACGAGCTGATGAAGGCCGCCAAGTCCGAGCCCACGGACATCGCGCCGGGCGTCACCGCGAAGGTCGTCGGCCTCTCCGACGGCGGCAACGGCAAGATCAAGGTCTCCCTCCAGGCCACGGCGTTCGGCGTCGAGCTGCCCGAGCCGGTCGACGTCCTCAGCTCGGTCACGGTCAAGGACAACAACGTCGAGGTCGTCGCCGACGGGCTGCCGGAGATCGGCGGCAAGGAGCTGGCCGAGTCCCGCATCCGGGCCATCACCGACTTCCAGCAGACCATCGACGAGCTGCCCGGCGGCGTGCAGCTGGACAAGGTCGAGGCGGCGAAGGACGGCGTCGAGATCACGGTGAAGGGTTCGGACGTCAGGCTGGCCGGGTAGGACGACGACGGTCGTTCGCAGGGGGCGCGGGCCTCGGGGCGTCCGACTGGCGAGACGCTGACGTCCGCCCCGTAGATGTGATGGCGACGGTCCCGGTCCGGAGGTCGCTCACCGGTGCGCCGGAAAGACCTCGCGTCCCGAATCCCGGACGGTCGCGTCTCATAATCCGACACGCCGGTGACATTGGCCGCCGTCCGTCCCTACGATCGGGCCTATGCAGCATCAGACGAGCGTCCTCCGGCCGCGGGGACAGGCGGATCTCACGAAGCGGCGGGCAGTCGACCTGTGCCGCGTCGCCGCCATGCTCTGTCGCACCGTCTGAGCGGACGGCGACGCCGCCGTCCGTGTCCCCCTCGCCCGCCCTGCCCAGGGCACCCGCGCGCCGCCCCGGCCTGAGCGCGCACACCCTCTCACCGCACGCCCCGCCGCAACTGCCCCGGAGGAGAAATCATGAGCCGCAGCGACGTCCTGGTCGACGCCGACTGGCTGCAGGACCACCTGGACGACTCGACCATCGCGATCGTCGAGGTGGACGAGGACACGTCCGCGTACGACAAGAACCACATCAAGAACGCGATCCGGATCGACTGGACCCAGGACCTCCAGGACCCGGTCCGCCGCGACTTCGTCGATCAGGAGGGCTTCGAGAAGCTCCTGTCGAAGAAGGGCATCTCCAACGACCACACCGTGGTCCTCTACGGCGGCAACAACAACTGGTTCGCGTCCTACGCCTACTGGTACTTCAAGCTGTACGGCCACGACAGCGTCAAGCTCCTCGACGGCGGCCGCAAGAAGTGGGAGCTGGACGCCCGCGAGCTGGTCGACGGCACCGACGTGCCCGAGCGCCCGGCCACCGACTACAAGGCCAAGCCGCAGGACACCTCCATCCGCGCCTTCCGCGACGACGTCGTCAAGGCGATCGGCGCGCAGAACCTGGTCGACGTCCGCTCGCCCGACGAGTTCTCCGGCAAGCTGCTCGCCCCGGCCCACCTCCCGCAGGAGCAGTCGCAGCGCCCGGGCCACGTCCCGTCTGCCCGCAACATCCCGTGGTCGAAGAACGCCAACGACGACGGCACCTTCAAGTCGGACGACGAGCTGAAGCAGCTCTACACCGACGAGCAGGTCGACCTGGCGAAGGACACCATCGCCTACTGCCGCATCGGTGAGCGCTCGGCCCTGACCTGGTTCGTGCTGCACGAGCTGCTGGGCGTGGAGAACGTCAAGAACTACGACGGCTCCTGGACCGAGTACGGCTCCCTGGTCGGCGTGCCGATCGAGCTCGGCGCCAGCAAGTAAGCCCGCCCCCTCAACCCCTCAGGAGTACGACATGTGCGGAGCGAAGGCCGGCGGCCCCGACGCCTCGACGATCAAGCCCGGTGAGACCACGATCCAGGGTCACGTGACCCGCGACGGCGAGCCGGTGACGGGCTACGTCCGTCTGCTGGACGCCACCGGCGAGTTCACGGCGGAGGTCCCGACCTCCGCGACGGGCCAGTTCCGCTTCTACGCGGCCGAGGGCACCTGGACCGTCCGCGCGCTCGTCCCGGGCGCCAGCGCCGACCGCACGGTCGTCGCCCAGCAGGGCGGGCTCGCGGAGGTCGCGATCGCCGTCTGACGGCGAATGTGGCGGCGAGGGGCCGCACCCCACGGGTTGGACGCCCGGGGTGCGGCCCCTCGGCATGTCCGGGGACCCGGGTGCGGACCTACCCTGGAGTCATGTACGCGCGGCGGCGGCACCGCTACTTCGTGATGATGGGCATCTGCATCGCGCTGTTCGTCCTGGCCTGGGGCGTCGTCCGGCTCTGGTCGGTCCCCGCGGCCGTCGCCATGTGCGTGGTCGCCATGGTCATCCCCCCGCTCGCCGCCGTCGTCGCCAACCGCCGCGGCCCCGACGACCGCTGGTGGGACGACCCGTCCGGCGACCCGAAGTCCGACGAGTGGTGGGACGAGCTGGACGGCAAGAAGAAGCGCCTCTAGACAGCGGCTCTAGGCAGCGCATCCAAGCAGCGCCTCCAGGCCCCGGCCCCGCGCCGCTCCCTACCGCCGGTCGAGCCCCCCGACGAGCCGTTCCAGACACCGCACCGCCAGTTCGGCCGGTGAACCCGGCCCCTCGGCCCCCGCCTCCGTCCCGGCCCACGTCTCCATGGCGATCCGGATGGCGTCGGTGGCGGCGGCGGCCACCAGCCGTACCTCCAGCGGATCGGCCGCGCCGTCCGTGAGGCGCGCGACGACCGGGACGAGCCGCTCCTCGGACTCCTGGTTCACCCGGTACCACACGGCGCGCAGCGCCGGATCGTCCTGCGCGGCCCGCAGCAGCCCGCGCGTGCGCAGCAGCGCCTCGGCGGCCCGGTCGTCCGGGACCGCCAGCGCCTCCTCGACCGCGGTGCGCAGCGCCGGGCCGAGCGGGGTGCCCGGCTCCGTGTCGGCGAGCAGCCCCCGCCAGCGGTCGGCACCGACCGTCAGCAGCGGACCGACCGCGTCCTGCTTGGAGCGGAAGTACCGGTAGAAGGTGCGCAGCGCGACCCCGGCGCGCCGGGCGATCTCCTCGGCCGTCGTGGCGTGCGGGCCCTGGGTGCCGAACAGCTCGGCCGCCGCGTGCGCGATGTCGAGCTGGGTGGCGGCCTTGCGGCGCTCGGTCAGGGACGGGGGCGGCGGCTCGGTGCTCACCCCAGAAGCGTACGACCCGCGACCACTCGGCGGCATGTCGTGACGTAGTGGCAAACCGTGCCACCTAGGCGTACCGTGAAGTGGAATCGGGGCGCCGCAGGACAGAGAGCGGGCGCCGCAACTGACCGGCCGACGGACAGCGCCGAGCCGGCTTGGAGCACACATGAACCCCCTGAACCACCTGAACCGCTACGAAGGCCGCCGCGCCCTGGTCACCGGCGCCGGCTCGGGCATAGGCCAGGCCACCGCGCTGCGGCTGCTCGCGGAGGGCGGCACCGTCGTGGCCGCGGACGTCAGCGAGAAGGGTCTGAAGGACACCTTCGAGAAGGCGGCCGGTCACGGTCACACGGACCGTCTCAC
This sequence comes from Streptomyces sp. AC602_WCS936, assembly GCF_019049125.1. Lineage (NCBI taxonomy): Bacteria > Bacillati > Actinomycetota > Actinomycetes > Kitasatosporales > Streptomycetaceae > Streptomyces > Streptomyces sp. AC602_WCS936. Next base: position 48,455 of record NZ_JAGMUF010000005.1, read on the forward strand.
CACCCTCGTCGTCGACATCGCCGACGAGACCTCGGTGCGCGAGGGCGTCAAGGCCGCTACGGACGCCCTCGGCGGACTGGACGTCCTCGTCAACGCCGCCGGCATCCTGCGCTCCTCGCACACCGAGCAGACCAGCCTCGCGGACTTCACCCGCGTCCTGACGGTGAACCTCGTCGGCACCTTCCTGGTGATCCGCGAGGCGATCCCGGCGCTCCTGGAGGGCCGGGACGCGGCCGTGGTCAACTTCAGCTCCACCTCGGCGGCGTTCGCCCACCCGTACATGGCGGCCTACGCGGCGAGCAAGGGCGGCATCCAGTCCATGACCCACGCCCTGGCCGGCGAGTACGCGGGCCGCGGCATCCGCTTCACCGCCGTGCAGCCCGGGTCCATCTCCTCCGGCATGACGGACGGCAGCGGGGCCAGCGGGCAGAGCGCCGGTCCCGGGCTGCCCGAGGACGCCGACATGCGCCTCTTCGCGAAGCTCTCGCCCGCCCTCGGCCAGGGCTTCGCCGGCCCGGAGACCGTGGCGTCCGTGGTCGCGATGCTCGGCTCCGAGGACGGCCGGTTCATCACCGGCACCGAGATCCGGATCGACGGCGGCACCCACTTCTGACCTGCCCGCCCCTGGAAAGGAACCCGACATGCACGACCTGACCGGCAAGAACCTGATCATCACCGGCGGCGCCCGGGGCCTGGGCGCGGAGGCCGCCCGCCAGGCGGTCGCCGCGGGCGCACACGTCCTGATCACCGACGTCCTGGACGGCGAGGGCGAGGCCACCGCCCGCGAACTGGGCGCCCGCGCCCGCTTCCTGCACCACGACGTGACCTCGGAGGAGGACTGGCGCCGCGCCGCCGACCTCGCGGTCGACGCGTTCGGCTCGCTGCACGGCCTGGTGAACAACGCCGGCATCTCGACCGGCACCCTGCTGGAGTCGGAGTCCGTCGAGCACTTCCGCAAGGTGCTCGACATCAACCTCACGGGCGTCTTCATCGGCATGAAGACCGTGATCCCCGCGCTGAAGGAGGCCGGCGGCGGATCGATCGTCAACATCTCGTCCGCCGCGGGCCTGATGGGCCTCGCCCTCACGGCGGGCTACGGCGCCTCCAAGTGGGCCGTGCGCGGACTGACGAAGATCGGCGCCGTGGAACTGGGCACCGCCCGCATCCGCGTCAACTCCGTCCACCCGGGGATGACGTACACCCCGATGACCGCGGCCGTCGGCATCGAGCAGGGCGAGGGCAAGTACCCCAACACGCCCATGGGCCGGGTGGGCGAGGCCCACGAGATCGCCGGCGCGGTCGTCTTCCTGCTCTCGGACGCCGCGTCCTACGTCACCGGCGCGGAACTGGCGGTGGACGGCGGCTGGACCACCGGCCCGACCGTGGCGTACGTCATGGGGAAGTGAGCGTCAGTCTCGAGACTGCCGCAGCGGCGGCCACCGGGTCCGCCATGGCCGAATCGTGATCAACTTCGCCGCAACCCCGGACGTCGGCTGTGGGTCTCCTGGGTGCGCGCATACGGAATGCGCGCTTCACGTTCTGTGGGGGGACGTTATGGAAGAGGAACCACGGAGACCCGCGGCACCCGCCGAGCCGACGACGCCGGACGAGGACGTGCCGCCGGCCGGTGGCCCTTCCGCGCCCGTCGAGGAGCCCGTACGCCCCCGGAGGCGCGGGCGTACGGCACTGCTCATCGGTGCCGCCACCGTGTTGGGACTGGTCGCCGGCACCTGCGCCGGAGTGCTCGTGCAGGCGGACCGGGAGCCGACGAAGCTGCCGCCGCTGTCGCAGGCCGCGCTCGCACCCAGCACGGGGAAGGCGCCGAAGCCGCTGCCCGCCGACCAGGACCGCCGGGTGCGCACCGAGGGCGACCTGCGTGACCTGCTGCTGGAGAAGCCGCGCGGGGCGGAGGAGTTCGACTGGCTGAAGGGCTCCGAGGGCTGGATCGACCTGGCGGGCTACGCCGGGACCTTCGGGTATCCGCAGCGTGCGTTCGAGAACCTGCTCCGCAACGAGTTCCGCCGGGCCGCCGTCACCGGCTGGGAGGTCGGCGAGACGTACTCCGTGGAGATCCGGCTGATTCAGTACCGGCAGGAAGAGGTCCTCGGCGCCACCGAGGCCAACGAGAAGAACCAGTACTTCGCTACCGACCTGGCGGACGAGTACTTCGTGGCCGGCGACGGCCTCCGCGTCGGCGACTGGAGCATCCCGGGCACAGGGGACGGCCGTGTGTTCGTCAACGACGAGCCTGTCCCCGGCCTCGACAGCACGCAGTTCCCCTACCGGGCGCAAGCGCACGCCCGGCGGGGCGACATCGCCGTTCAGATCTGGGTGAGCGGTGCCAAGCCGATCGACAAGAAGATGATCCTGGACCTGGCCGAGCAGCAGATGGAGCGGCTGTGAACGAGAACCGGAACGACGCCCCGTCCACGGCCGAGCCCACCGAACCGCCCTCTCCCGCCCCCGGACGCCGGGGCCGCCGCCGGATCGCCGCCGTCACCGGAGCGCTCCTGCTGACCGGCGCCGTCGTCGGAGCCGTCGCGTACACCGCCGTGGCCGTCGCGGACGCCGACCGCGATCCGGGCGTCCCTTCCTGGGCGCGTCCCCAGCCCACCGAGGACCGGACGGCAGCCGCGGCCGAGCCGGGCAGTCTGGCCTGGACCCTCGTGCCGTACCGGCCCCACAACTGGCGGCGCGGCCCCGACCTGGGCGAGTTCGGCTCGGACGCCGTGCTGGACGGAGACCGGACGGCCGCCCTGTTCAAGGAGTCGCTGGCCGGTCTGCCCCGGACCGAGCGCAAGGAGCTGGAGAAGGAGATCGACCGCCGGCCCGTCAAGGAGATGGCGATGCGCAGCTACGCCTTCACCATGGAGGAGGACGCCAGCCGTATGGCGGGCGCCGCCACCATGACGATCGTCCTGGCCCGGATGGAGGACCAGGCCGCGGCCAGCTCCGTGACGACGGGCCGGAACGAGCTTCTGGAGGCCCTCGACATCTTCCGCGAGGGCCCCGAGATCGAGGGCTACGAGAACGCCGCGTGCTATCGCGCGCCTTCCGGCTCCGGCGACGAGGAGCAGCTCGACGCGATGTTCTGCTCCGCCTCCACCGGAGACATCGCGGTCATCGCCACCGCCGAGGGAGTGCGGCCGTTCGACGCGGACGGCGTCGCCGCGCTGTTGAAGGACCAGTTGGACCGCATCGTCGAACCCGGGGAGTCCGTGTGACCGAGCAGATCACCCCGCCGGCTCCCACCCCGCCGGCCCCCGCCCTGCCGCCCCTGCCGGACGCCCCGCCGCCCGGCGCTCCGACTCCGTCGGGCAAGGACCGCCGGGTCCTGCGCGCCGTGCTGCGCTGGACCGCCGCCGTCGCCGTCTTCGCGGCCGTCGGGTCGGCCACGGCGTACGGCATCACGCGGATGGACCGGACGGACGTACCAGGGCTCGCGACCGCGTCGGACGGGCGCTGGGAGTACCCGACACTCACCGCGGCGCCGCTGCCGTCCGGCAGCCCGGGGCCGTTCGCCGAGGGGAACGCGGCCGGTGCCCACTACGCCGATCTGCGGGCCCTGGTCCTGCCGGCGCCCGACGGGGCGACGACGGACCCGGCTCTGCGCGGCAAGGACGGCTGGCTGGCGACGGAGACCTTCCTCGCGGAGTACGAGGAGGAGTCCGACCGTGAGGCAATGCGGCTGAAGATCGTCGACGCGGGGCTGCGTCACATCGCCGCCCGTGGCTGGACCACCGACGACGGTACGCACACGCGGATCTACCTGCTCCAGTTCGGTACGGCGGCCGTCGTGGACGACCTGCACACCATGCAGTTGGCGCCGTACGACAGCCCGGTCTACGCCGTGCGGGGCGCGGAGACGGTGGAACCCGACGAGGACTTCCCGGAGGCCGCTGAGTCCGACGACGTGCTCACCGCCGTCTTCACCGAACCCGAGCCCTACGGCGGCGAACAGGTCCGCGAGGCCTACCTCGGTGCCGGCGACGTCCTGGCGGTGGTGGTGCAGAGCCGCGCGGGCGGGGCGGCGGAGGTGCCCTTCCAGCAGACCGTGGCGCTACAGACCCGGCTGCTTCTCTGACGGAAAGCGTGAACACTTCGCCCCCTGGTGTCCTCGTGGCGCTCGGATGAGCGCTCTGAGGACACTTGGGTGCTGAGTGTTCGCGCTTTTCGGGGAGGGGGGTCAGTAGACGAGGGCCTGGGTGTCGTCGGCCAGTGCCTCCTGGACGAAGACCTGGGCGCCGGCGATCCGCACGCCCTCGATGACGTCCTTCTCGGTCAGGTCGCGCCGGGCCGCGCACTGGGTGCACAGCGTCACCCGGCCACCGGCCAGGAGGGAGTCGAGCAGGTCGGGCAGCGGCGCGGCGTGCGGCAGCTCGAACTCGGCCGCGCGCCCCGGCACCGCGAACCAGGCGGACTCCCCGGTCAGCCACAGAGACACGTCCACCCCACTGGCCACGGCCACCGCCGCCACGGTGAACGCCTGCGAGCAGCGCTCCGGGGCATCGGCCCCCGCCGTCACCTTGATCACGAGCTTCTTCGCCATGGCCGAAGCGTAGCCCTCACGGGCGGGGCCAGGCGGCGACGGTGACCGTCACCAGCAGCGTCGTGACGCAGAGGACGGTGAGCAGGCCGCTGACCGTGGCCCCGTCCAGCCGGGCGTACCGCCGGGGCCGGGACGCACGCCTCGGCGCCACGGGCCTCGACGGGTGGTCCGGATGGAACGGCGGCATCGCGAAGCCGGGGGAGAGGGGAGTCCGGTCCCGTCGCGGCGCGAGCCGCTGCGCCCGTCGGCACTCCTCGTAGGGCAGTCCACCGTCGTACGTCATCCCTCGTGCTCCTCGCGCTGGTGCTGGCGCAGCAGGACGTTGGCGTCCGTCACCGCGCTGTGGTCGAACGCCGCGCGTGCGGCTTCCCGCCGGTCAGCCAGCCGGGCGCAGGCGTCGCAGCCGGTGACCGGCATGGGCGGCCGGTCTGGATCGCCCACGCCCGTCCCGGGGGCCGGGGGCGTGGCGAGGGTGCGGTTGTTAGCGGCCCGCAGGCTCGCCCCGAGGCGCTCGCGGTCGGTCGCCGGGCGCAGTGCCGCCGGCTCCGCCTCCCACTCCCGCCCGCCGCCGAGCGGCCGGAGCATCACGCGCGACCCGCTGCGGCCCCGGTACTCGCCGACCTTGGCGGCGGCGGTGTCGTAGAGCACGGTGCCGGGCTCGTAGGTGGCCGGTTCTGTTCTCACGGGTCCGCTCCCTTACGTCAACATCTATACGGAATGCGACAGTTGCCCCACTCTGCGTAGTGCTGGGCAGTAAGAGCATGACCCAGACCGGGGGTCGCCAGGCCCGAAACGGCCGCTAGTGCCACACCGGGCGCTCCAAATTCCACAAATTCCACAGCCGGGAGGGGTGCGGTGCCGCAGCGGAGGGCGATCACGGGTCGCAGTCAGGAACCGAGGGCACGGTTCGCGGAGGAGCTGCGGCTGCTGCGGCAGGGGCGGGGCGTGTCCCTGCGGGGCATGGCGGAGGCGGTGGGGTGGGACGCGTCCCAGTTCGGAAAGATGGAGAACGGCCACACGCTGGGCGGCCCGGAGATCGTGGAGGCGCTGGACCAGTACTACGGCACGGCCGGAATGCTCCTCACCCTGTGGGAGCTGGCCGTGGCCGATCCCACGCAGTTCCGCGAGCAGTACCGCCGGTACATGATCCTTGAGGCCGAGGCGATCAGCCTGTGGCACTACGCGGTGAGCGCGCCGCCGGGCCTGCTCCAGACCGCCGGGTACGCGCGCGAGGCGCTTGCCGTGGGCTGGCTCAAGGGGCCTGAACTGGAGCAGCAGGTCGAGGCCCGTCTCGGCCGTCGGCAACTGCTGGAAGGGGAGGCTCCACCGCCGTTTCGCGTCATTCTCTCCGAGGCGGTGCTGCGCACGTCGCTGCGCGACGTGGAGGCGTGGCGGGAGCAGCTGGCCCACTTGGCCGAGATGGCCGGGCGCCCTGGCATCACCCTCCAGGTACTGCCGTTCCGTGCTGGCCCGCACGGTCTGATGAACACCTCGGTGATGTTCCTGCGGCTGCCGAACGGCCGCGTGGTCGCCTACACCGAGAACGACCTGCGCGGCGAACTCGTGGAGGAAAACGCCGCAGTTGAGCTGCTGCAACGTAGGTACGATGCGATGCGAGACTTGGCGCTGTCACCCGCCGAGTCGTGCGAGTTCATCCTGCGGACGTTGGAGGAAGCGCCGTGCGAGCCATCGACCTGAGCACCATCAATTGGCGCAAGAGCAGCTACAGCAACTCCGACGGCGGCAACTGCATCGAGGTCTCCGACGACCTCCTCCGCGCCGCCGACTGGCGCAGGAGCAGCTACAGCAACACGAGCGGCGGCGAGTGCGTCGAGGTCGCCCCCAACCTCCCCTCCCTCGTCCCCGTCCGCGACAGCAAGGACCCCGCCCGCGGAGCACTCCTCTTCACCGCACCCGCGTGGGCCGCCTTCGTGGGCGGAGTCCGACGGGAAGCGGCCGGAGGGGCCGCGTAAGCTGGGGGCGGCCCTGTCGTATGCCCCCCGCTCAAGGAGCACCCCGTGGAGATCTTCTTCGAAGCCCTGCTGGTCCTGGTCTGCGTCGGCGTCCTCGCCTTCGCCGGTCTGACCGTGAAGAAGCTGTACCAGGGCCAGCGCTGATCACCGACGCCAGGAAGTACCCCTCATGATCGAGATCCCGTCCGACCTCCACAAGGACCTCGTCCCCCTCGCCTTCCTCCTCGGGAACTGGGCGGGCGCGGGCGTGCACGACTTCCCCGGCGCCGAGAAGTGCAACTTCGGCCAGGAGGTCTCCTTCACCCACGACGGCCGGGACTTCCTGGAGTACCAGTCCCACACGTGGGTGCTGGACAACGACGGCAACAAGGTCCGTCCCCTGGAGTCCGAGCACGGCTTCTGGCGCATCGACGCCAACCGCAAGGTCGAGGTCACGATGGTCCGCGACGACGGCGTCATCGAGATCTGGTACGGCGAGATGGCCGAGCAGAAGCCCCAGATCGACCTGGTGACGGACGCGGTGGCCCGCACGGCTGCCTCTCAGCCCTACACCGGCGGCAAGCGGCTCTACGGCTACGTCAAGAGCGACCTGATGTGGGTCGGCGAGAAGCAGACCCCCGAGGTCGAGCTGCGCCCCTACATGTCGGCGCACCTGAAGAAGGTCGTCACCCCGGAGGACGTCGAGCGCTGGGCCAAGGCCCTCCCGGACGACATGCCGGACGACGGGATCGCTTTCTTCAAGTAGCCGCCCGTCCGTCTGCTCACCCGCTCGCTCACAGGCCCGCCTCCGCCGCCGCCTCGGCGTGGATCTTCCGGATCTCGGCGATGGCGTTCGTCGGGTCCTCCGTGCCTGCGCTCACCACCTCTTCCAGGTGCCGCACGCGCGCGGCGAGGGACGGCCGGCGCTGGATCGCCACGAACACTCCCCAGGTGTGGACGAACGTACGCAGCGGCGCAAGGGACTGCGTCTGCTGCGCGCTGGTCGTCGCCTCGACGAGGTCCTGCACGAAGGCGGGCACCCGGCTCGGCGTCAGACTCGCGACCGCGGTACGGAGCGCCTCGGGAGTGAGGGCGGTCATGGAGTCCTCCGGATCGAGGGCCGGTGCTGGTGTCGACGGTACCGACCGCGGCGATCGCCCGGAGGTTTCTCGGGCGTCACGCCGAGAGGAGGGCCGCCGGGCCTAGACTCGTGGTGTGGTGAGCACCGACTGGAAGAGCGACCTCAGACAGCGCGGCTACCGGCTGACCCCGCAGCGGCAGCTGGTGCTCGAAGCCGTGGACACCCTGGAGCACGCGACCCCCGACGACATCCTCGGCGAAGTGCGGAAGACGGCGTCGGGGGTGAACATCTCCACGGTGTACCGCACGCTGGAGCTGCTGGAGGAGCTGGGGCTGGTCAGCCACGCCCACCTGGGGCACGGGGCGCCCACCTACCACCTGGCCGACCGGCACCACCACATCCACCTGGTGTGCCGGGACTGCACGAACGTGATCGAGGCCGACCTGTCGGTGGCCGCCGAGTTCACCGCCAAGCTGCGGCGGCAGTTCGGATTCGACACCGACATGAAGCACTTCGCGATCTTCGGCCGGTGCGAGGACTGTTCCCTGAAGGGTTCAACTACCGAGTCGTAAGCGAGTCGTAGGCTGGGCGTATGAAGAGCCCCCTGCTGACCCTGCCCGGCGCCGTCCCCGCCGAGGGCGTGGACGAAGGCGTCGCCGCCCACTACGGCGACCTGTTCCGTGAGCAGCGTGCCCTCGCCGACGGCACCGGATTCGTCGACCTCTCGCACCGCGGCGTCGTCACCGTCACCGGCGACGACCGGCTGAGCTGGCTGCACCTGCTGCTCACCCAGCACGTCAGCGAACTGCCGACCGGCGAGGCCACCGAGGCGCTGATCCTCTCCGCCAACGGCCACATCGAGCACGCCCTGTACCTCGTCGACGACGGCACGACGACCTGGGCCCACGTGGAGCCCGGCAGCCAGGAGGCGCTGATCGGCTACCTGGAGTCGATGAAGTTCTTCTACCGCGTCGAGGTCGCCGACCGCACCGCCGACACCGCGGTCGTGCACCTGCCGGCCGGTTCGATCGCCGAGGTCCCCGAGGGCGTCGCCGTCCGCGAGACGCCGTACGGCCGTGATCTGTTCCTGCCCCGGGAGGAGCTGGAGGCGTTCGCGGCGCAGGCCGGGCCGCCGGCCGGGATCCTCGCCCACGAGGCGCTCAGGGTCGAGCAGCACCGCCCGCGGCTCGGCTTCGAGACCGACCACCGGACCATCCCGCACGAGCTGGGCTGGATCGGGACCGCCGTGCACCTCCAGAAGGGCTGCTACCGGGGGCAGGAGACCGTCGCCCGGGTGCAGAACCTGGGCAAGCCGCCGCGTCGGCTGGTCTTCCTGCACCTGGACGGCAGCGAGGTCCACCTGCCGCCGGCCGGGGCGGAGGTGCGGCTCGCGGACGACGGGCCCGACGGCCGGAAGATCGGGTTCGTGACCACGTCCGTACGCCACCACGAGTTGGGGCCGGTCGCCCTCGCCCTGGTGAAGCGGAACGTGCCGGTGGACGCCCGGCTGGTGGCCGAGGACACGGCCGCCGCGCAGGAGACGGTCGTCGAGCCGTAGGGCGCTGCGCTCGGACCCCGGCGCTCAGACCTCGACGAGGACCGTGAACGGGCCGTCGTTCGTCAGCGACACCCGCATCTGCGCGCCGAAGCGGCCCGTGGCCACCGTCGCGCCCAGCGCGCGCAGCCGCGCGACGACCTCGTCGACCAGGGGTTCGGCCACGTCGCCCGGGGCGGCGGCGTTCCAGGTGGGGCGGCGGCCCTTGCGGGCGTCACCGTAAAGAGTGAACTGGCTGATCACCAGGAGCGGTGCGTCGACGTCGCTGCACGACTTCTCGTCGTGCAGCACCCGCACCGACCAGAGCTTGCGGGCCAGCTGCGCAGCCTTCTCCTCGGTGTCGTCGTGGGTGACGCCGACCAGGACGCACAGACCCTCGCCCTCGATCGCCCCCACGGTCTCGCCGTCCACCACGACGCTCGCGCCGTCCACCCGCTGTACCACTGCACGCATCCCGTCATGATGCCGTGCGCCCCCAGGGTGCGGGCACGCGGGCCCGTACGGGGTTTCTTTTCGCTCCCTAACCCCCCATCTGGGGCCGATCGGGTCCGATCGTGGGCACTCGGTCACATAACAACCACTTGGGGTGGCACGATGCTCCCAGACGCCGGTCGAGGGGACGGTAGAGGCACATGAGCACAACCAGTACGGGGACGGGGCAGTCGCTGGGGGCTGTCGCGTTGACATATCCGGGCGGCCTGGAGGCACCCAGGCCGCCCGTGCAGCGCACGGACAGCCCGGAGCTGCCCGCGGACCGGCCCCCGGGCCTTTCGGTCACGGGGGACACGGGGGACACGGGGGACACGGGGGCGCACGACCTGACCACACTGAGCCTGCCCGAGCTGCGCACGCTGCGCCGGGACGCCCAGCGCGAGGAGGCCGATCTCAGCTACGTACGACGGCTGCTGCAGGGGCGGATCGACATCCTGCGCGCGGAGCTGGCGCGGCGCGGTCCGGGCCCGTCGTCGTCCGTGGTCACCACCGCGGCGACGGGGTCCGTCGTCGAGCGGCTGTCCGAAATCCTGGCGGACGCCCCGGCCCGGCAGCGGTCCTCCGCGCGGCATGTGACGCTCGCCACCCCGCGCAGCGAGGAGTGCCGGCGGCTGGCCGCGGAGATGCTCGGCGAGGTGGAGCTGTCCGACCTGACGGCCCGCACCGACGCGGAGCTGACCGGCGGGATGGGCCGGCTCGTCCGGTACGAGCAGCAGGTCTCCCGGCGCAGACAGCGGCTCCAGCGGACCGCCGACGACTGCAGCGGGGAGATCGCACGCCGGTACCGTGAAGGGGAAGCACAAGTCGACGACCTGCTCGTGTGACGGGAGGGGCGGCCGGTCCGGCCGCCACCGGAGGTCCGGTGACCCCGGGCCGTCGCCGCGCGGCGGGTCACCCGTCCGGAAGGCCCACCGCCGATGTCCGCGCCCCAGCCGCCCCAGCCGTCGCAGCCGCACCAGTCGTCCCAGCCCGCCCCCACGTCCGCCCTGTCGCCCGTCGTGCCGCCCGTCCTCGCCGAGGTCGTCCGGTCCGGGTTCGTCGAAGGGCGGCACCGGGGCAGTCTCGTCGTCCTGGCCGCGGACGGGGCCGTGGAGCTGGCGCTGGGGGAGGTGACGGAGCCGGTCTTCCCGCGGTCCGCCAACAAGCCGATGCAGGCGGCCGGCGTCCTGCGGGCCGGCCTGGACCTCGCCGGGGAGCGGCTGGCGCTGGCCGCCGCGAGCCACTCGGGAGAATCGTTTCACCGTGACCTGGTCCGCAAGATGCTCGACGAGCACGGCCTGGACCCGGCCCTGCTCCAGTGCCCGCCCGACCTGCCGCTGGACCCCGAGGAGCGGGACACGTACCTGACCTCGGGCGCGGTCGCCGACCGCGTCACCATGAACTGCTCCGGCAAGCACACCGCGATGCTGGCGGTCTGCGCCGAGCGGGGCTGGCCGCAGGAGACGTACCTCGACCCGGAGCACCCGCTCCAGCGGATCATCCACAGGGTGGTGGAGGACGCGGCGGGCGAGCCGGTCGCCGCCGTCGGCACGGACGGGTGCGGGGCGCCGCTGATGGCGATCAGCCTGGTCGGACTGGCCCGCGCCTTCCGCTCCTTCGTCGCCGCCGAGCCGGGCTCGGCCGAGCGCCGGGTCGCCGACGCGATGCGAGCCCACCCCGAGTACGTCGCCGGCACCCGGCGCCCCGACACCTGGCTCATGCGCGAGGTGCCCGGCACTCTCTCCAAGATGGGCGCCGAGGCCGTCCAGGCCGTCGCCCTGCCGGACGGCCGCGCCCTGGCCTTCAAGGTCGAGGACGGCGCGACCCGCGCCCTCGGCCCGGTCCTGGCCCGCGCCCTGACGCTGATGGGGGTGGAGAGCCCCGTGGTCGAGCGCATCGGCCGTACGCCGCTGCTGGGCGGCGGGCGCGAGGTGGGGGAGATCCGGGCGGCCTTCTGACCGGCCCGGGAGCCCGCACACGGGGCCCGCAAATCCCCGCGACGTGGGCGGGGGCCCCGGCCTACCGTGGGCCCATGACCAGCCGCACCGACATAGACGTACGTCCCATCACCGAAGCCGAGTACGCCGACTGGATCCGGGCCCTGAAGACGGGGTTCCTTCGGCCGCCCGCCGTCACCGCTAAGGAGCCGGAGGCCCGCCGCGCCGAGTTCGTGCCCGGCCGGCTGCTCGGCGCCTTCGACGGGGCCCGGTGCGTGGCGACCTTCCGGTCCTTCGACCAGGAGGTCACCGCCGTCGGCGGCACCCCCGTCCGGGCCGACGCGATCTCCAACGTCACCGTCACCGCGACCCACCGCCGCCGCGGCCTGCTGACCCGGATGATGGCGCGGGACCTGGCCGCCGCGAAGGACCGCGGGGACGTCGTCGCGACGCTGATCGCCGCCGAGTACCCGATCTACGGCCGCTACGGCTTTGGCCCCGCCACCACCATGACCGAGTGGACCGTCGACGTCCCCCGCGCCGGTCTCGACCCGCGCCGGCCGGTCCCGGAGGACGGCGGGCGGATCGACCTCGTGGACGGCGAGGACGTCCGCAAGCTCGGCCCCGAGCTGCACGAGCGGCTGCGCCGGGCCCAGCCGGGCGCGGTGAGCCGGACCGACCTGTGGTGGCAGATGCGGACGGGCGCCGTCAACTGGAGCGGCGCCCCGTGGACCGAGCCCTACTACGCCCTGTACCGCTCGGCGGACGGCGAGGTGGAGGGCCTGGTCTGCTACCGGAGCGACGACCACTGGGTCGGCAAGCAGCCGCTGAACACGGCGACCGTCGACTGGCTGATCGCCGTCACCCCGGCCGCCGAGCGCGCGCTGTGGCGCTACCTGTGCTCGATCGACTGGATCACGACCGTCAAGAGCGGCTGGCGCGCCCCCGACGACCTGCTCCCGCACCTCCTGCCGGACCCGCGCGCGGCCAGGATCACCACGCAGGCGGACTGGCTGTGGGTGCGGATCCTGGACGTCGTACGGGCGTTGGAGGCGCGCGCGTACGAGGGACAGGGGTCACTGGTGCTGGAGGTCGCGGACCGGGCGGGGCCGGCCGGCGGGCGGTGGCGGCTGGACGCGGGGCCGGACGGGGCGTCCTGCACGCCGACCACCGAGAGCGCCCACCTCGTGCTCGACGCGGGCGAGCTGTCGGCGCTGTGGCTCGGCGACGAGTCGGCCGTGCGGCTGGCCGCGCTCGGCCGGGTCCGGGAAGAACGAGCGGGCGCCGCCCGTGTGGCCGACGCCCTGCTGCGTACGTCCAGGCGGCCTTGGTGCCCGGACCTGTTCTGAGGTGCCTCCCTTCTGCCGGTGACGGTGGGTGTGCGCATCCGTAGCGCTCTTCGGTTGTGGTGCGTGGTGCGTGGTGCGTGGTGCGACTGCCCGTCCGGGTCCCCGGCTCCCCTCCGGAAGGGGGCCCGGAGCGGCCAACCCCCGAGAGGTTTGACCACGTTGCTCAAGTTGGCTGCCAACTTCACTGTACTTATCTCCGCTTGGGCACGTCTCATAACCACCTTCCGCTGAACTGCCCAAAGATGGCGGGAAGTTGTAGTGTTTGGTCGTGGAGCCGGAACACGCCCTCGTCGACGGTCTCAAGAGACCGCAGCGGCCGCAGAGGACACATCGCGAGGTGGCCGACGAGCTGCGCGCCCGGATCAGGTCCGGACGGCTGCGGCCGGGCCAGCGCATGCCCACCCAGGCCCAGTTGGCGGACGAGTTCGGGGTGGAGCGCGGCACCGTCCGCCAGGCCCTGCGCATCCTCCAGTCGGAGCGCCTGCTCACCAATGTGTCCAAGGGGAGTCCGGCGACGGTCGCGCCCGACCCCGGCGCGGCCCTGACCGGGCCGGCCGCCCTCCCCGCGCCCACCACGGTCGCCCTCGCGCCCCGCATCGCCGAGGCCTTCGCGTCCCCGCACGTGGAGATCGACGCCCTGTGCCTGACCTCGGTCTCCCTCACCCTCGCCCTCGGCGAACCCCTGCGCCAGATCCACGCGGGGCGGCGGAAACCGGCCAAGATCGACGTACGCGTGCTGCTGCCGGGCCGGAACATCGACCTGGCCTTCCCGGTGGCGGTGGCCGGCCGCGGGGACGGCGACCCGGTGCACGAGCGGTGGCTGGCCATGCGCAACGCCCAGGGGCAGGTGCTCCGGCACAACCTGCTGGGCCTGCGGGCCACGCACGGTATCGACGTCAGCGTCTCCTTCCGCGCGCTGCCCTTCACGCCGCCGGTGAAGCTGTACCTGCTCAACGGCACGGAGGCCCTCTTCGCGTACTACACCCTCAGCCGGCGTGAGCACGAGATCGAACACGAGCCGGTGGAGATGTACGACGTGGAGGGCATCCGTTCGACGCTGTTCGCGTTCGGGCAGGCCGGGGGCGTGCGGGACGGGGTGTTCGCGAAGCAGTCGCGGCTGTGGTTCGACGCGCTGTGGGAGACGATCAGCTCGGAACTGCTGCTCACGACGTGATCACAGGGCGGGGCCCGCGACCAGGAGCGCCAGCACCACCGCTCCGGCGGAGCTGACGGACGGGCTCTTGGCCTTGACGCCCACGGTGAGCAGGAGCAGTCCGACGATGCCGACGGCGCCGTACTTCCACTGGACGACCTGTTCGAGGGTGACGACGAGGATCGCGGAGACGAAAGCGAGGACGGGCACGGTCTTTCCCCCTTCGGAGGTTCGGGAAGAAGAACTTCCGCCAACTGGCTAAAGTTGGCAACCAACTCCAACTAGGTTGTCCCCACTTGGCTGCTACCTATAAACAAGTTTCAAACAACTCCCTCTAGGCAGGTCGAAGTTGTAGCGTTTGGTCGTGACCCAGGAGAACGTGTCCGTGAACGGCAGCAGAAGGCTCTCGTCCCAGGAGATCGCCGACATCCTGCGGGAGCGGATCCGCGAGGGAGACCTCAAGGCGGGCGACCGCCTGCCCACCCAGGCCGAGCTGGCCGACGAGTTCGGGGTGGAGCGCGGCACCGTCCGCCAGGCCCTGCGCGCGCTCCAGGAGGACGGCCTGCTCACCAACGTGAGCAAGGGCAGCCCGCCCCGCATCGCCGAGCCCGCCACGCCCCGGGGCGAGCCGCAGCCGACGATGGTGGCCCTCGGGCCCCGCCTGTCGGACGCGTTCTCGGCACCGCGCGTGAAGGTCGACGTCGTCTGCCACACCTCGGAGACGCTGATGCTCGCCCTCAGCGAGCCCCTCCGCCTCATCCACGAGGGCCGCATCCGCCCCGAGGTCATCGACTTCCGCGTCCTGATGCCGTCGCGGGACATCGAGCTGGCCTTCCCCGTCCTGGTGGACGAGGAGGACGACGACCCGGTCCACCAGCGCTGGCTCCAGATGCGCAACGCCCAGGCCCGCGTCCTCCAGCACAACCTGCACGCCGTGCGCTCCACCCACCACGTCGACGTGCACATCGCCTTCCGCGCGCTGCCCTTCACCCCGCCGATGAAGCTTTACCTGCTCAACGGCGAGGAGGCCCTGTACGGCTACTACCTGCTGACCCGGCGCGAGGAGGAGTACGAGAGCCGGACGCTGGAGATGTACGACGCCCTGGGCTCCCAGTCGCTGCTGTTCTCCTTCCTGAAGCGGGCGGGTCACCGGGACGCGGTGTTCGTGGAGGAATCCCAGAAGTGGTTCGACGCCCTCTGGGAAACCATCACCTCGGACATGACACTCTCCTAGTGACTTCTGATACGACGCGGACCGGGCCGGGGCCGGCCACGGGCAACCTCGGGCGGCTGTTGAACGGTGCCCGTTTCGTGCTCTGGGACTTCGACGGGCCGATCTGCCGCCTGTTCGCCGGGCACCGGGCGGAGCAGGTGGCGGCCGACCTCGTCGACTGGCTGGGGCGTCGCGGGCTGCGCGGGCTGCTGACGGACCAGGAACTCGACTCCCCCGACCCGCACGCGGTGCTGCGCGCGGTCGACCGACGGCATCCCCGCAGCGATCTGGTCGAGGAGCTGGAGGAACGTCTCACCCAGGAGGAGCTGCGGGCCACCGCGTCCGCCATGCCGACCGCATACGCCGACCCGCTGATCCGGACCTGGACGGCCGTGGGCGTACGGCTGGCCGTCGCCACCAACAACTCCCCGCTCGTGGTGCGCGCCTACCTGTCCGGCCGGGGCCTGCTGCCGAGCTTCAGCCCGCACATCTACGGCCGCACCCAGGAGCTGCGGCTGCTCAAACCGGACCCGCACACGCTGGTCCGGGCACTCAACGCACTGGGGGCGGCGCCGGCCGCCTCGCTGTTCATCGGTGACTCCCCGTCCGACTGCGAGGCGGCCCGACGGGCCGGGATCCCCTTCCTCGGGTACGGGCGCGACGGCCGGAAGGCGCGGCTCCTCACCGAGGCCGGCGCCGACACGGTCGTCGGCTCCTTCGCGCCGCTGCTGGAGCTGCTGCGCGGTCCGGGCCGCTAGCTCTTGCCAACACCTCGGTCACGCCGCCCGCCGCGACGGGCCGGGAGCGCTACTCTCCGGCCATGCACCGTCTGCACCACCGGGCGCGCAAGGCGCTCGTGCACCAGCTCGTGGAGTCGCGCGGACTCCGTGGCCGGGGTGAGGTACTGCTGGGGCACCACAACGTCAACTACGTCCGGCGCTCGGGTCTGGTGCTGGCGCTGCTGCTGGGCGCCGTACCGTTCACCCGGGTCAAGTACCGCGTTCCCCTGCGGACGGTGGAGGTCGTGCCGCGCATCTGGCCGAGGGAGGCGGAGGTGCTCGGCGTCGTCTGCCGGTACCTGCGGGAGGTCCCGCCCTGCCTCGCCGACCTCGGGGACGGCTCCGTGCACCGGTACCGGGCGGGCCGGGCGCTCAGCGACAGCGGGGCGGCCGGGGACGTGGGCGAGGGGATCATGCGTTCGTTCGCGTCCTTCTTCGTCCGCACCGCGCGCATCCCCGTGGCGGAACTGCCTGCCCGCCCCGAGGACTGGCCGCCCGACGGCGACAGCCAGGGGTTCCTGGACTGGCTGGTCCGCTTCACGCGGGAGCGCGTGCACCTGCCGAACCGGGACCGGTTCGGCGCCCTGTTCGACGCCGTCGGCGTCCCGGACGACGCGATGGAGCGTTTCGCCGCCCGCCACCGCTGCCGGGCCTCGCGTCCGTTCCGGCTCCTGCACACGGACGTGCACCGGGCCAATGTCGTCGTACGGGGCAGCCGGCTCGCGGTGATCGACTGGGAGCTGGCGATACTCGGCGATCCCCTGCACGACCTCGCGACCCACCTGGTGCGCATGGCGTACAGCAAGGAGGAGCAGGAGCGCATGACGCAGCTGTGGGCCGAGGCCATGACGGACGCCGGGCTCGCCGAGCTGACCGCGGGCCTGCATGAGGACCTTCCCGTCTACATCGCGTTCGAGTACGCCCAGTCGGTGTTCCCCGACATCATGCGGGCGGCCCTCGAGCTGCCCGAGGACGCGGACACGGGCCGCTTCCATGCCGCCGCCGACCGGATCGAACGGGCGACGCGGCGGGCCCGTGAGCCGCTGCGGCTGGTCGACCTGCCGGGCCGGGACCGGGTCGTTCAAGCCCTGCGGGAGTGGCACGCCACGCGGGAATGAGGCGCACCACCCTCTTCCGGTCCGCCGCCGCAGCGGGCACCATTGGCCGGTCGGCTCCAACCCGGGTGCAGGCGGGGGGACTTGGTGGCTGAGGGCAGACCGTCGCTGGGCGGCAGAGTGGCGGCGCGCTGGAGTCGTGCCGAGACGACGGTGACCAAGGGGCTGCTCCTGGCGGTCTTCTGCGTCGGCCTCCTGGCCCAGTTCGTCAAACCGGTGGGCGACGCCCTCCAGGGAAAGACCTACATCGGCGGAGCGCTGCTCAGCATCGTGGGCTACGTGCTCTACGCCGAGGTGCTGCGGCTGAACACGGCGCACGACGCGCAGCGGGAGGGGACGCGTCAGCTGCACGAGACCGTCCGGCGGCTGAGCGACGAGGTCCGGGAACTGACCGCGCGGCTGCGCCCGCAGTCGGGCGAGGAAGCCACTGCGGACCGGTTGCTCCAGGAGTGCGCGCAGGCGCTCCGGCGCGGCGGCGAGATCGAACTGTGGGGCATGTGCTTCACCGGGGAGACCTTCGTCGAACCGCTGCGCAGAGTGCTGGAGGACCTGCCGCCCGACCCGTCGAGAAGCGTGTCGGTCCGCGTCCTGGTCCCGGACTTCACCCGACCCATCGAGGTCCCCGGCCTCGTACGGCTCGCGGACGGCAGGCTGGCGGACGCCCCGGGGTTCCGCCGGCACCTGGTGGAGACGATCACCGGGTACGAGCGGGGGTTGCGCACGATGCGCGGCAGGATGGCCCGCAAGGCCCAGGGCGCACTGTCCGTCGAGTTCCGGACGGTGCACATGTCCCCCTTCCTCAAGCTGTACGTCGTCGGCGACGAGGTGGTGTACGAGGGGATCTACGACAAGCTCGACGTCAGGCCGGACGAGTACCGTGGGCCGGTGCCGCCGGACCCGGAGACCGACGGGGACCAGCTGCTCGACCTCATCGGACACGGTTCGCTGCTGACCCGCTGGAGCCGGTACGACGGTGAGCTGGGGCGTGAGGTCGTCGCCCGCAGGCGCGCGTTCTTCGGAACCCTCTGGGACGCGGCAGCCCCGCTGGAGGCACGGTCCGCGCGTGGCGGGAGCGGTGCGTAGGCTCGCCTCATGAGCGACCCCGGCCTGCGCGAGCGCAAGAAGCAGCGGACCATCCGGACCCTGTCGGACACCGCCGTCCGGCTCTTCGTGGAGAAGGGATTCGACGCCGTGTCCGTCGCGGAGGTCGCCGCCGCGGCCGAGGTGTCCAAGCCGACGCTGTTCCGGTACTTCCCGGCCAAGGAGGACCTGGTCCTGCACCGCATCGCCGACCACGAGGGCGAGGCGGCGCGGGTGGTGGCGCAGGGTCCCACACCGCTGGCGGCGCTGCGCCGGCACTTCCTGGCGGGGCTGGAGCGGTGCGACCCGGTGACCGGGCTCAATGACGATCCCGGCGTACTCGCGTTCCACACGCTGCTGTACGGGACGCCCGCGCTCGTCGCCCGGATGCACACGCACCTGGAGCGGTCGGAGGCGGCACTGGGCCAGGCCCTGGGCGGGGACCTGGACGCCAGGCTCGCGGCCGGGCAGATCATCGCCGTGCAGCGGGTGCTCGCGCTGGAGAACTGGCGGCGGATCGCGGCCGGGGAGCGGGTGGCCGGGGTGCGCGGCGACGCGGTGGCTGCGGCGGAGCGGGCGTTCGGGGTGCTGGCGGCCGGGCTGCCGCGGATCGCCTGAGCCGACTGATGTGAGCCTGAGTAAATTATTTAACCAAGTCTCGATTTTTGGGTACGCTCGATGGAATGAGCTCACCCGACCCCGCCGCCCTCCGGTACACCCTCGCCCGCGAACGCGCCCACCATGATCACTGCCGTACCGCCCTCGCCGCCATGGCCGACGGCGCCCGGGAACACGTCGTCACCGGCGAGGACGTCTCCGCCTCCGGTGCCGACGCCGAAGTGCTCGGGTACCGGTTGCGCAGCCGGGCCGAGGAACTGCGCGCACTGCCCGCGGGCCCGCTGTTCTTCGGGCGGCTGGACTTCGCCGGGACGGACGTGGCGGGCGATCACGCGGGGCAGACGTATCACCTCGGCCGGCTGCGGATCACCGAGGACCCCGCCGCCCCGCCCCTCGTCGTCGACTGGCGCGCCCCTGTCTCCCGCGCCTTCTACCAGGCCACCGCCACCGACCCGCGCGGCGTCGCCGTCCGCCGGCGCTTCGGCTGGGCGCCCGGCAGCCGCGGGGACTCGGCCGACCTCACCGGGCTGGAGGACGAACACCTCGGCCGGGGCGAGTCCCGCGCGAGCGACATCGTCGCCCGGGAGATCGAACGGCCCCGCGTCGGACCCATGCGGGACATCGCCGCCACCATCCAGCCCGAGCAGGACGACCTCGTCCGCGCCGGCCTCACCGCCACGGTCTGCGTCCAGGGCGCCCCGGGCACCGGGAAGACCGCCGTCGGCCTCCACCGGGCCGCCTACCTGCTCTACTCCCACCCGCGGCGCATCGCCCGCGGCGGACTGCTGATCCTCGGCCCCAACCCCACCTTCCTCGCCTACATCGCCGAGGTGCTGCCCGCCCTCGGCGAGAGTGGCGTACGGCAGTCCACCCTCGCCCGGGAGATCGCCCGGCACCCGGTCACCGCCACCGACGACGAGCGGGCCGCCGCCGTGAAGCACGACGCCCGGACGGCCGAGGTGCTGCGCCGCGCCCTGTACGCGCGCGTGGCCGCCGACGCCGCCGGTTCCCTCGCCGTGCCGGACGGCTCGTACCGCTGGCGGGTCCCGGCCGACGAGCTGACCCGGATCGTGACGGACGTGCGGGGGGAGGAGCCGCCGTACACCGTGGGCCGGGAACGGGTGCGGGCCCGGATCGTGCGGTACGTGCAGGAGCAGGCCGAGCGGCGGAGCGGGCCGCGGACGGCCGCCTGGACGCGCCGGATCGAACGCGCCCGGCCCGTCACCGCCTACCTCGACGCGGCCTGGCCGAAGGTGCGTCCCGAGGAGGTCGTCGCCGGAGTCCTCGGCGACCCGGACGCGCTGGCACGCGCCGCCGACGGGCTGCTGGACGACGAGGAGCGGAAGGCGGTGCTGTGGACGGCGGCCGACGCGCGGCGGTCGTGGCGGTCGGCCCGCTGGACCGCCGCCGACCTGGTCCTCCTCGACGAGGTCGCCGGGCTCCTCGAACACCCCGAGAGTTACGGGCACATCGTCGTCGACGAGGCCCAGGACCTCTCCCCGATGGAGTACCGGGCCATCGCCCGCCGGGCCGCCTTCGGCTCGCTCACCGTCCTCGGCGACCTGGCCCAGGGCACCACGCCGTGGGCCGCCCTCTCGTGGCGGACGGCCCTCGCCCACCTCGGCCGCCCGGACGCCCCGGTGACGCCGCTGACCACCGGCTTCCGGGTGCCGCAGGCGGTCGTCGGCCTCACCAACCGGCTGCTGGCGCGGCTCGGCGTGGAGGTCCCCGAGGCCCGCTCGCTGCGCGCGGACGGGGAGCTGACGGTCCGCCCCGTCGCCCCCGGCCGGGTCGTGGGCGCGGCCGTCGACGCCGTACGGGCCGCCCTCACCCGGGACGGCTCCGTCGGGGTCGTCGCCGCGGACGCGGACGTACCCGGACTGCGGGCCGCCCTCGACGCGGCCGGCATCCCGGCCGGGGGGCCGGAAGAGCTGGGCGCCCGGGTGACCGTGGCGCCGGCGGGCGTCGTCAAGGGGCTGGAGTACGACCACGTCGTCGCCGTCGAACCGGCGGCGATCGCGGAGGCGGAGGGCACCGGCGGGCGGGGCCTGCACCGGCTGTACGTGGTGCTCACCCGCGCGGTGTCCCGGCTGGACGTGGTGCACGCGCGGCCGCTGCCCTTCTGACGTCCGCCGCCCTTCTGACGGCCCGGCTCTGCTGATGGCCGCCGCCCGGGTCAGCGCCCGGTGATCACGTCGGCGACCCGGGTGTACCCGTCCGTGCCGTGCCCGCGCGCGACGACCCGCCGGGCCTGCCCCTCGACGACCCGCATCAGGCTCGCGTCGATGCCGTGCGCCTCGGAGGCGTGGACGACGTGGGACATGGTCGAGACGGCCGAGGTGATCGGGTTCAGCTCGCCCGAGTAGGTACCGGCGTCGGTGTCGGCGGCGAACTCGGTGAACAGCGGCGGCAGGATCGCGGCGATGCCCTGCGCGAACGGCGCGAGTTCCGCCCCGGTGACGCCCTCCGCCCGGGCCACCGCGAGCGCGTGCGTGTAACCCGCCATCGCCGTCCAGAAGATGTCGAGCAGCGCGATGTCGTAGGCCGCGGCCCGCCCGGCGTCCTCGCCGAGGTGGGTGTGGGTGCCGCCGAGCGCCGCCAGCACCGGCCGGTGCTCCCGGTACAGCTCCTCGGGGCCGCTGTGCAGGAACACCGCGTCGTCCGTGCCGATGGTCGGGGTCGGGGTCATGATCGCGCCGTCCAGGTAGCGGACGCCGTGGCGATCGGCCCACTCGGCCGTGTCCCGGGCCCGCGCGGGGATGTCGGCGCTCAGGTTCACGACCGTGCGGCCCTTGAGGGCGGCCGTGACGGCGTCCTGGCGCAGTACGGCGTCGGAGGCGTCGTAGTTCACCACGCAGACGACGGTCAGCGGGGCGGCGGCGACCGCCTCCTCGGCGGAGGAGGCCGGGACCGCGCCCTTGGCGACCAGGTCGGTGTCCCGGCCGGGCGTGCGGTTCCAGACGGTGGTGCGCAGCCCGGCGGCCAGGAAGGCGGCGGCCAGCGCCCGGCCCATCGGGCCCAGGCCGAGGACGGTGACGTCGGAGGGCCGGCCGGAGGGCTGGTCGGTGTGTGCGGACATGCTTCAACTCCCGTAACGTGACGAACAATTACTCAAAGTGCTGATGAATGGGGGCACGGCATGGCGCACCGGCGCCACGATCCGAACGTCTGCGGAGTGACCGCCGCGATCGCCGTGATCGAGGGCAAGTGGAAGACCACGCTGCTGTGGCTGCTGGAGTCAGGACCGCACCGGCCGGCCGAACTGCGCCGGAAGGCGCCGGGCCTCACCGAGAAGGTGCTGACCCAGGCGTTGCGCGAGATGGAGGCGGACGGCGTGGTGCACCGTGAGGTGTACGACGTGCTGCCGCCCAAGACCGAGTACTCCCTGACCGCGTTCGGCCGGGATCTCGCCGAGGCCCTCTCCCCCCTCTCCGACTGGGGCCACCGCCGCCTGGACCGGCTGGCTGAACCGGAGGCCGCCGTCCGCGCGGCCTCCTGACGCCTGCCTGTCTGCTGCTTCAGTCTCGAACGGGCGTGGCGCGTTGCCCAGTACGCACAAAAAAGTGGGTGCGGGCACTATTGCAAGCGGCTGCTTGCAATAGTTAGCAGGCTGGTGCAAGGTGGAGGCATGGCCTCGCTCAACGTCGGCAATCTCGGCAACCTCGGTGAGTACCTGCGCGAGCAGCGGCGCAACGCGCAGCTCTCGCTGCGGCAGCTCGCCGACGCCGCGGGCGTGTCCAATCCGTACCTGAGCCAGATCGAGCGCGGGCTGCGCAAGCCGAGCGCGGAGGTGCTCCAGCAGGTCGCCAAGGCGCTGCGGATCTCCGCCGAGACGCTGTACGTAAGGGCCGGCATCCTCGACGCCGAGCGCGACCGGGACGACGTGGAGACGCGTGCGGTCCTCCTCGCCGACCCCTCGCTCAACGAGCGGCAGAAGCAGGTGCTGCTCCAGATCTACGAGTCCTTCCGCAAGGAGAACGGGTTCGGCACCGACGGGGAGGAAGAGGTGCCGGCCCGGGACGCGGCGGCGGGCGACGCCGCCGAGGGCGCGGACTCCATACCGGGTCCCGGCGCCCGTACCGGCGGCGGCGAGCCGTAGCCGACAGCCGGTGGCCGGCCGGGCGCGGGACCACCGCAAAACCCAAAACCCTCAGCCGAACGCAATTCCGGAGGACCATCACCATGGCCATCACCGACGACCTGCGCAAGACCT
The DNA here is from genome assembly GCF_019049125.1 of Streptomyces sp. AC602_WCS936. Classification (NCBI taxonomy): domain Bacteria; kingdom Bacillati; phylum Actinomycetota; class Actinomycetes; order Kitasatosporales; family Streptomycetaceae; genus Streptomyces; species Streptomyces sp. AC602_WCS936. Next base: position 71,520 of record NZ_JAGMUF010000005.1, read on the forward strand.
TCAGCGACCCCACCCCGCTCTACTTCGCCGCGGGCACCGCCGACCTGGCCTTCCAGCAGGCCAAGAAGGTGCCGGTGCTGGTGGAGCAGCTGCGCGCCGAGGCCCCGGCGCGGATCGAGGCCGTGCGCAACACCGACCCGAAGGCCGTCCAGGAGAAGGCGACGGCCCGCGTCAAGGAGACCCAGGGCACCCTCCAGGCCAGGGCCAACGAGCTCTTCGGCTCCCTCGACGCCGACTTCAAGAAGCTCGGCGAGAACGCCCAGGACCTCGCGCTGCGCTCGGTCGGCGTCGCCGCCGAGTACGCCGTCAAGGCGCGGGAGGCCTACGAGAAGGTCGCCGAGCGCGGCGAGCAGGCGGTGCGCACCTGGCGCGGCCAGGCCGCCGACGGCATCGAGGACGTCGCCGAGGGCGTGGAGGAGTTCGCCGTGGCCGTCGAGCCGGCCGCACCCGCCAAGTCCGAGCCGGTCGAGGTCACCGAGGACAAGTCCGCCGCGGCGAAGAAGACCCCGGCGCCGCGCAAGGCCCCGGCCAAGAAGAGCCCGGCCGCCAAGAAGACGACGCCGCCCGCGAAGTAGCCGGCTCCGGGCCGGGCACCTCTGGGGTGTCCGGCCCGTTCAACGGGTACGGTGACCGCGTAAGGACGATCCGACTCGGGTGGTGGACGTTGTGCTGATGCAGGGGTTCGCAGGCTTCATGTGGCTGCTGAGCATCGCCCTGATCCTTTTCAGCGGCTTCGCGTTGATCGACGCCGCCACGCGCCGTGAGGACGCCTACCGCGCGGCCGACAAGAAGACCAAGCCGTTCTGGCTGATCATCCTCGGGCTCGCCTTCGTGGTGAACCTGATCTTCAACATCCTGTCGTTCCTGCCGATCATCGGGCTCATCGCGACGATCGTGTACATGGTCGACGTACGGCCCGCGCTGCGCGGCCTGCCGGGCGGCGGGCGCAGCACCCGCCGCGGCTCCAGCAGCGACGGCCCGTACGGTCCGTACAACGGCGGACGCTGACCCGCACCGGTGCTCCGGGCCGGGCGGCTCAGGGCGTCCGGTCCAGCAGGACCACGGCCACGTCGTCGGCCAGTTCGCCGCCGTTCAGCTCGCGGACCTCGTTGACGGTCGCCCGCAGCAACTGCTCGCCCTGCAGGCCCTCGGCGAACTGCCGGCGCACCATCTCCACCATGCCGTCCTGGCCCAGCCGCTCCCGGCCCTCGCCGACGTGGCCCTCGATCAGGCCGTCGGTGTAGAGCATCAGGCTCCACTCGGCGCCCAGCTCCACCTGCATGCGCGGCCAGCGGGCGCCCGGCAGCAGGCCGAGCGCCGGGCCGTTGTTGTCGTAGGGCAGCAGCCTCGCGGGCGTGCCCGGACCGGCGACCAGCGGCGCCGGGTGCCCGGCCAGGCACAGGCCGGCGCGGCGGCCGTCCGGGGCGATGTCCACGGCGCACAGGGTCGCGAAGATCTCGTCGTGCGCCCGCTCGTGCTCCAGCACCTGCTGCAGCGTGCCCAGCAGCTGGTCGCCGCAGAGCCCCGCCAGGGTCAGCGCGCGCCACGCGATCCGCAGCTCCACGCCGAGCGCCGCCTCGTCCGGGCCGTGCCCGCAGACGTCGCCGATCATGGCGTGCACGGTGCCGTCCGGGGTGCGGACGACGTCGTAGAAGTCGCCGCCGAGCAGGGCGCGGGAACGGCCCGGCCGGTAGCGGGCGGCGAAGCGCAGCGGAGAGCCCTCCAGGAGCGGGGTCGGCAGCAGGCCGCGCTCCAGCCGGCGGTTCTCCTGGGCGCGCAGCCGGCCCTCGGCCAGGCGCCGCTCCGCCGAGTCGGACCGCTTGCGCTCGACGGCGTAGCGGATCGCGCGGCTCAGCAGCCGGCCGTCGAGTTCGTCGCGGAACAGGTAGTCCTGGGCGCCGACGGCCACGGCCTCCGCGCCGCGCTCGGCGTCGCTGGAGGAGGTGAGCGCGAGCACGGCGTGCCGGGGCGCGAGCTCCAGCACGTGCCTCAGCACCGCCAGCTCGTCGTGTCCGTCCGCGTCCCCGTCGCCGCCGTCGTCGGCGCTCGTGCGGGCCGGGGCGTGCGACGGCAGGGCGAGGTCCAGCAGGATGCAGTGGACGTCGTCGGTCAGCAGCCGGCCGGCCTCGGTGAGGTTGCGGGCCGTGCGGATGCGGATCGGCTTGCCGGACTGGTCGAGCAGGTCGGGCACGATCGGCGAGCCGCCGGGATCGTCCTCGATCAGCAGCACCGTCAGGTTCGTGGGGACGGCACTCTCACGCCGGTTCGGGGTGTTCTCGCGGTTCTCCGTGGTCTTCTCGCGCTTCTGGGTGGGGTTCTCCGGCCGGCCGGAGAGGTTCTCGGCCGGGGCTGTCCCGGGCGGGGCCTGTTCCGTGGAAGGGCCGCGGTCCTGGGACGCGGCGGGCGCCTGACCACACTCCACGGCCGGGATCGCCCTTGGCCGCGGTACGGGTACGGGCATCGTCTTGGTTTCCTTCCCTCCCCCCGAGGGCATGGCGGGGCGAGGGACCTCGACCCACCGACGGGGACCATAGCGGGTGACGCCGCCGCTGCGGAATGGTCCAGAACACGCCGGACGGTCGTCGGCCACTGTCATATGCCGCGTTATGTACCGCAGTTGGACACGTCGACCGGTGGCCCGGGATGACGAACGTCACGCGGGGCGGGGCGCCGGGCGTGGACTGGGTCACGTGGCCCGGTTCACGTTCCCGGCACGCGGGGTCACTCCGGGGCGGACGCGCCCGTGCCGGGTCGTACCACCCCGAGTATGGGCATCGTGCCCGCTCCCGCGATCGTGATCGAGCGCCCCGGGCGCGGGGCGTGCACGACGGAGCCGTCGCCGACGTACATGCCGACGTGGCTGGCGTCGTCGAAGTAGATGATCAGGTCGCCGGGACGCATGTCCTTGATGTCCACACGCTGGAGCTGCTTCCACTGCTGCTGCGAGGTGCGCGGTATCGCCGTGCCGGCCGCCACCCAGGCCTGTGAGGTCAGGCCGGAGCAGTCGTAGGCCTTCGGGCCCTCGGCGCCCCACTGGTACGGCTTGCCGACCTGGGCGGTGGCGTACTCGACGGCCTTGCGGCCCTGCTCGGTCGCCTCGCTGTCGAGGTCCTTCAGGATGCCGGAGCCGAGCCAGGCGGTCTGGGCCCTCTCCTGGGCCTCACGCTCCAGCCGGGCCAGGCGCTCCTTCTCCTCCTGCTCCAGCTCGGACTCCAGCTTCTCGGCCGCCTTGATCTGCTTCTCGATCTTCTTCTGGGCGGTGGCCCTGGCCTTGCGGTTCGCCTCCAGCTTCTCGAACTGGGCCGAGGCGTCGGCCGCGTAGGCCTTCAGGTCCTGCTGGGTGCGGGTCATCTCGGCGAGCAGGCCCTTGGTGGCGCGCTGGCCCTGGACGACCCGGCCGGTGCCGTCGAGGAAGTCCTCGGGATCGTCGCTCAGCATCAGCTTGGCCTCGTCGGGCAGGCCGCCGGTGCGGTACTGGGAGCGGGCCGCCGCGCCCGCGCGGTCCTTGAGGCCGTCCAGCTTCTCCTGGCCCTTGACGATCTTCTTGGCCAGCTCGACGATCTCGGCCGACTGCTTGTCCGCCTTCTCCTCGGCCGCGTTGTACTCCTCCGTGGCCGAGGCCGCCGCGCGGTAGAGCTTGTCGAGCTTCTTGCGCACGGCCTCCAGGTCCTTGCCGGGGGTGGCGGCAGGGGCGGAGGGCGAGGCGCCGGTCGTGCCGGGCGACGGTGAGGGCCCGGGGTCCGCGAACGCCGTGCCCGGTGCCGCCAGCACGGTGACCGCGCAGACCACGGTCACGGCAGCGGTCGTCCAGCCATGCTTCCCCGTGCGCATACCTCGCCCCCAAACTGATTAACCGTCAGTAACATACGTCGCCTGGGGGATCGTGCCATGCCGGCGCGGAAAGCGACAGAGGTCGTGCTTCCCTCCTGCATCCCCCCTTCTGCCGCGCCGCACGACGATTCCCCCGCGGTGTGACGAACGCCGCACGGAGATCGTTCCCGTGCGGCGCGGCGCGGCGCGGCGCGGCGGGGCGGGGCGGTTCAGGCGCGCGGCGCCAGCGCATCCCACCGCACCGTCACCTCGCCCTGCCGCCAGCGCGCCGGCCCGTCCGTCACCGGCCAGTCGGCCGTCAGGTCCCGCACCGCCCGCATCCAGCGCTGGCGGGCGCCGTAGGAGGCGTAGGGCGCGGCGGCGGCCCAGGCGCGGTCGAAGTCGCGCAGGAAGGCGTGCACGGGCTCACCGGGGACGTTGCGGTGGATCAACGCCTTCGGCAGCCGTTCCGCCAGGTCGGAGGGGCGGTCCAGGGAGCCCAGCCGGGTGGCGAGGGTGACCGTGCGCGGCCCCTCGGGCCCGAGCGCCACCCACACGTGCCGGCGCCCGACCTCGTCGCACGTCCCCTCGACCAGGAGCCCCCCGCGCGAGTGCTCCGACGCCGGCGCGAGCCGCGCGCACAGCCGCTGCCAGACCGCGGCCACCTCACCCTCGTCGTACTGCCGCAGCACGTTCGCCGCGCGGACGAGCGAGGGCCGGGCGGCGACGGGCACCTCGAAGCCGCCGTGCCGGAAGTCGAGCCCCTCGCGCGCGTACGGCTGGGCGGCCGCCACCCGCGCCGGGTCGATCTCGACGCCCACCACGCGCGCGTGCGGCGCGACCGTGCGCAGGCGGTGCAGCAGCTCGACGGCCGTCCAGGGGGCCGCGCCGTACCCGAGGTCCACGGCGACGGGGTCGGCGGCGCGGCGCAGTTCGGCTCCGTGGACGGCGGCGATCCAGCGGTCCATCCGACGCAACCGGTTCGGGTTCGTCGTCCCGCGGGTGACCGTGCCCACGGGGGCGGGGCGGGCGGTGGCGCGGGAGGGCATGCGTACGAGGGTATGCGGCCGGGGCCGTACGTCCGGACGCGTCCGCCCCCTGCGAGGGTGACGCAACTACCCCTCGAACGGTTGATCGATCACCGGTAATGATTCGGCAAAGGCGGGGAAACCGGAAATGGAGCGCCCCGGTCCGGTGTTCGCACCTCTTGGAGGGCGGCGCGTGCCTTCCGACCGGCATGCCCGCAGCGAGGAGGAATGGCTCGTGAGCCAGTACGTCAGCAGGCTCGGGCGTCGCTCACCGGCGGCCTCCCCGCGGCTGAGGCTGCACCGCAGGCCCCGACGCGTCGCCATGCTCTCCGTGCACACCTCACCGCTCCACCAGCCCGGCACCGGCGACGCCGGCGGCATGAACGTCTACATCGTGGAGCTCGCGCAGCGCCTCGCCGCGATCAACATCGAGGTCGAGATCTTCACCCGCGCGACGGCCGGCGGACTCCCGCCCTCCGTCCAGCTCGCCCCCGGCGTACTCGTCCGCCACGTCGACGCCGGACCGTACGAGGGCCTGGCGAAGGAAGAGCTCCCGGCCCAGCTGTGCGCCTTCACGCACGGCGTGATGCAGGCCTGGGCCGGCCACCGCCCCGGGTACTACGACCTGGTCCACTCCCACTACTGGCTCTCCGGCCACGTCGGCTGGCTCGCCGCCCAGCGCTGGGGCGCTCCCCTGGTGCACGCCATGCACACCATGGCCAAGGTCAAGAACGCCAACCTGGCCGACGGCGACACCCCCGAGCCCGCCGCCCGCGTCATCGGCGAGACCCAGATCGTCGCCGCCTCCGACCGGCTGATCGCCAACACCGCCGAGGAGGCCGACGAGCTGGTCCGCCACTACGCCGCCGACCCGGCCAGGGTCGCCGTCGTCCACCCCGGCGTGAACCTCGACCGCTTCCGCCCCTTCCCCAAGGGCGCCGAGCCCGCCCCCGGCGAGACCGCGAACGCCCGCGCCGCCGCCCGCGCCCGCCTCGGCCTGCCCCAGGACGCCCTGATCCCCCTCTTCGCCGGCCGCATACAGCCCCTCAAGGCCCCCGACATACTCCTCCGCGCGGTCGCCGTCCTCCTCGACGAACGCCCCGAGCTGCGCTCCCGCATCCTCGTCCCCGTCGTCGGCGGCCCCAGCGGCAGCGGCCTCGCCAAGCCGGAGGGCCTGCAAAAACTCGCCGCGCGGCTCGGCATCGCCGACGTCGTACGCTTCCGCCCGCCGGTCGGCCAGGAGCAGCTCGCCGACTGGTTCCGGGCCGCGTCCGTCCTCGTCATGCCCTCCTACAGCGAGTCCTTCGGCCTGGTCGCCATAGAGGCCCAGGCGGCCGGCACCCCGGTCCTCGCCGCCGCGGTCGGCGGCCTCCCGGTCGCCGTGCGCGACGGGCACACCGGCCGCCTCGTCGAGGGCCACGATCCCGCCGCGTACGCGCGCGTGCTGCGCGATTTCGCCGACAACCCGGAGCTGGCGCCCCGGATGGGCGACGCCGCCGCCCGGCACGCCCAGTCCTTCGGCTGGGACAGCGCCGCCGCCACCACCGCCGACGTCTACACGGCCGCGATCCAAGCCCACCGCCGTCGCGTACGCTCCCACCATGGCTGAGGCACCGCAGAAGGCAGCACAGGTCGTCGAGGACGCCCTGAAGGACGCCGAGCTGGAGTGGGAGAGCCCCGAACCCGGCAACTACGTAGTCAAACTCCCCGGCACCCGCAAGCTCTCCACGACGGTCTCCCTCCTCGTCGGCAGGCACTCCCTCTCCCTCAACGCCTTCGTCGTCCGCCACCCCGACGAGAACGAACCGGCCGTCCACCGCTGGCTCCTGGAACGCAACCTCAAGCTCTACGGCGTCAGTTACGCGGTCGACCGCCTCGGCGACGTCTACGTCACCGCGAAGCTCCCCCTGGCCGCCGTCACCCCCGACGAGATCGACCGTCTCCTCGGCCAGGTCCTGGAGGCCGCCGATGGCGCCTTCAACACCCTCCTGGAGCTGGGCTTCGCCACCGCCATCCGCAAGGAGTACGAGTGGCGCACCGCGCGCGGGGAGTCGACGCGGAACCTGGAGGCGTTCCAGCGCCTGATCGAGCGCACGGAGGACTGACGCCCGGTCAGCCCGGGGTGCGACCGGTGCGGTACCGCCCCGGCGTGACCCCCACCAGCCGCTTGAAATGCCGGGTCAGGTGGGCCTGGTCGTAGAAGCCGGCCGCGCCGGCCACCTCCGCCGGAGCCTGCCCCGCGAGCAGCAGCCGCCGCGCCCGCTCCACGCGCCGGGACATCAGGTACTGGTGCGGCGCGATGCCGTAGGCGCCGCTGAACGCCCGTACGAGGTGGGCCGGGTGGGAGGGCAGCAGCTTGGTGGCCTCGCTGAGGGTGACGCCCTGGACGACCCGCTCGTCCAGCAGCTCCCGCAGCCGCCGCGCCAGCACGGGATCGCGGCGGGCCGCGTATTGGGGCTCCCGGGGCCGCAGATGGGCGCGCAGCCGCTCCCCGACCAACGTCAGCCGGCTCTCCGCCTCCAGCTCCTCCCCGGGCAGCGCGAGCGCCGCGTGCAGCTGCCCGACCCGCCGCCGCAGCACCGGGTCCCGCAGGTCGGGGCCGTCGACCGCCGGCCCGATCAGCTCCTCGCCCAGCCGGGAGGCGTCCAGGTACAGGACGCGCTTGCGGAAGCCGTCCGGGGTGGCGGGGGAGCCGTTGTGCGGCACGTGCGGCGGCAGCAGCGACACCGTGTCGTGCGGGGTGCCGTGCTCGTGCCGGTCGAGGTCGTACCGTACGGCGCCGTCGTCGACGATGAGCAGCGTCCAGGCGTCGTGGACGTGCATGGGGTAGGCGTACTCGGTGTAGTGGGCGTGGAAGACCTCGACGACGCCCGGGACGCGGGGTCGCCAGGCGGAGACGGTGCGCGTCCGCTGGTCGGCGGCCATGCAAAGAACGTACAAGACCCGCCCGCACCCGGCCCGGCAGTCTCACCGTATGAACACGCGTTTCGACACCAAGATCGCCGTACTCCTCCGCGAGGACCTGGAGACCTGGCAGCGCCTCAACGTCACCGCCTTCCTGGTCAGCGGCCTGGGCACGAACTTCCCCGAGGTGATCGGGGAGCCGTACGAGGACGCCGACGCGGTCGGTTACCTGCCGATGTTCCGCCAGCCGGTGCTGGTCTTCGAGGGCACGAAGGAGACGCTGACGACCGCCCACACGCGCGTCCTCTCCCGCGCCCTGCCCCGCGCGCTGTTCACGTCCGACCTGTTCGCCACCGGCAACGACCGCGACAACCGGGCGGCGGTACGGGCCGTGCCGACGGCGGAACTGGACCTGGTGGGCCTCGCGGTGTACGGCCCGAAGAACGCCGTGGACAAGGTGCTGAAGGGGGCGCGGATGCACCGGTGAGCGGTCCGGCCTCCGACGGTGACCGTCAGGCGTTGGTGACTTCGGCCTTCGCCGGCGCGGGCGAGTCGGGGACCGTCTCCGTGACCGCGGCGTCCTCCCGCGGCAGCCCCCGCATGAGCCCCCAGTACCCGGCCGCCGCCACCGTCCCGACGACGGCGCACACGCCCCAGAGCCACTCGGCGCCCCAGCGGTCGATGACGAACCCGGACATCAGCGGGGCGACGAGGGAGGCGACCGCCCAGGACATGGTGTACATCCCCTGGTAACGCCCGCGCCCGTGCACGGGCGACAGCCGCACGACGAGCCCGGTCTGGGTCGGCGCGTTGACGATCTCGGCCAGCGTCCACACGCACACGGTCAGCGCGAACACCGCGACCGACCCGGCGAAGGCGGTGAGCCCGAAGCCGTACCCGGCCAGCAGCGCCGAGCCGACCAGCAGCAGCCGGGGATCACGGTGCTCGATGAACCGCGTGACCGGGATCTGGAGCACGACGATCAGCACCCCGTTGACGGCGATCGCCATACCGAAGTCGGCGGGCGTGAACCCCGCCTCACCCATGGCCACCGGCAGCCCGACGTACGCCTGCTGGAAGATCAGTGCGATGAGGAAGGACAGCCCGACGACCCCCATGTACCGCCCGTCACGCAACACTGTCCCGAGCGAGACGGGCACCTCCGCGGCGCCGGCAGCCCCACTGCCCTTCTCTCCCTCCTTCGGCCGCGACTCGGGCAGCTTCACGAAGACGAGCACGGCGCACACGAGCGTCATCCCGGCCTCGATCAGGAACCCGGCGAGATAGCTGTACTCGGCGATGAACCCGGCCGCCATGGAGGAGATCGCGAAACCGAGGTTGATGGCCCAGTAGTTGAGCGAGAAGGCGCGGATACGGTCCTCGGGCCGCACGATGTCCGCCATCATCGCCTGCACGGCCGGCCGGGAGGCGTTGCTCGCCATACCGACGAGGAAGGCGACGGCCGCGATGGCGAGCGGATCCCGTACGAAGCCGAGCAGGGCGACGGACAGCGCGGTGGAGACCTGCGCGACGAGCAGCGTGGGCCGCCGCCCGAGCCGGTCGGCCATCACCCCGCCGCCCAGCGAGGAGACGACCCCGCCGAGCCCGTGCAGCGCGGCGACCAGTCCGGCGTACGTGGCCGAGTACCCGCGGTCGATGGTCAGGTACAGCGCCATGAAGGTGGCGACGAAGGCGCCGAGCCGGTTGACCAGGGTGCTGGTCCACAGCCACCAGAACTCGCGGGGGAGCCCGGAGACGGACTCCCGCACGGCACGCCTGACACCGGTGACGGACATGGGACCCCCGAGAGCTGGCTGTAAGTGGCTGAAGCGGTGAAGACAACTTACGAACGCGAGGGCCCGCAGGCCATCCGATTAACACTTCCCGTCAACCGTCCGAGCTTCGGGCGCCCCGCGCGGCCGGTGCGGGGGTTCGATTAGGCTCACAAGCATGGCCGACGCACCGTACAAGCTGATCCTCCTCCGCCACGGCGAGAGCGAGTGGAACGAGAAGAACCTGTTCACCGGCTGGGTGGACGTCAACCTCACCCCCAAGGGCGAGAAGGAGGCGACGCGCGGCGGCGAGCTGCTCAAGGACGCCGGCCTGCTGCCCGACGTGGTCCACACGTCCGTCCAGAAGCGCGCGATCCGCACGGCCCAGCTCGCACTGGAGGCCGCCGACCGCCACTGGATCCCGGTCCACCGCCACTGGCGCCTGAACGAGCGCCACTACGGCGCCCTCCAGGGCAAGGACAAGGCTCAGACCCTCGCGGAGTTCGGCGAGGAGCAGTTCATGCTGTGGCGCCGCTCCTACGACACCCCGCCGCCCGCCCTGGACCGCGACGCCGAGTACTCCCAGTTCTCCGACGCCCGCTACGCGACCCTCCCGCCGGAGCTGCGCCCGCAGACGGAGTGCCTCAAGGACGTCGTCGCCCGCATGCTGCCGTACTGGTTCGACAGCATCGTCCCCGACCTCCTCACCGGCCGCACGGTCCTGGTCGCCGCCCACGGCAACAGCCTGCGCGCCCTCGTGAAGCACCTCGACGGCATCTCGGACGAGGACATCGCGGGCCTGAACATCCCGACGGGCATCCCGCTGACGTACGAACTGGACGCCGAGCTCAAGCCGCTGAACCCGGGCGGGACGTACCTGGACCCGGACGCGGCCGCGGCGGCGATCGAGGCCGTTAAGAACCAGGGCAAGAAGAAGTAACCCGACGCCGACGCCGGTAAGCCCCCGTCCTGCGGTTTCTCCGCGTGGCGGGGGCTTACGTGTGTGGGCGGATCGACTCCGAGGCGGCTGCCGAGCGAACCCGACGTGGCGAGCGCACTATGAAGCAAGCGGCACGAGGAGGGCGCGCCATGAGCAGAAGACACCGCGCTCGAGAGCCACAGTGGGGACCGAGCGCCCCGCAAGCTTCCGGACCGCCGCCGAACGACTGGCTGGCACCGCCACCTGGACCGCCGCCCGAAAGCCCCTACCGAGCCCAGACCGGCCCTCCACCGAAGAAGCGGCACCGGGTCTTCCCCTGGGTCTTCCTGGCCGTCCAGATCCTGTTCCTGATCTGGGTGATCACGGGCGCGGCGAGCGGCAGCGGAACGCCTGCGCAGTGCAGGGGCCGGACAGGCGACGCCCTAGAACTGTGCGAGGACGCGAGCGACGTCGGAACCGCCATCGGCGTGTGGCTGGTGATCGTTCTGTGGGCGGCGACCGACATCATCCTCGGCTTCACGTACCTGGTGTTCCGGCTCGCCCGACGACGCACCTGAGCCAGACCGCCACCGCCCGAGCCGCAGCGCGGCCGGCTTGTGCTGCAACTCCCCGGCGCGCACCCTGAGTCGTCGCATCACGCCGACCAGGCATCATCGACCACGAACGAGACGACCGTGCCGCCGAGGTGGCTGGGGCCGGAGTGTCAGGAATCCGCGATGGAGTCCACGAGGAGCAGCCCTCGGCCGTGGGGAAGCCCATGCATACTCCGGTATGCTTGGTGTATGTCCTCAACGACTCGCATCACCGTCACACTCCCCAGCGATCAGGTCGCGGAGCTGCGTAAACTTACGGACAACGTCTCCGGCTACGTGGCGGAAGCCGTAGCCCGCCAGATCCGGCACCAGCTTCTGGGCGACGACCTTCGCCGACACGAGGAAGAGCATGGAGGCTTCAGCGATGAGGAGCTCGCCGAGGCCCACGCGAAGATCTTTGGCACGGTCGGTTCCTCCAAGGGCGCGGACGCAGCGTGAGCGAGCGCATCGAAACCGTCGTCCTGGACTCGGAAGGTCTCTCCGCCTGGATCACGCAGGATCGCAAGTTCCTCGCGATGTTGCAGGTCTTCCACGACATGGGAGCTGACCTCGTGATCGGGGCGAACACCGTCGTGGAAGTCAGCCATTCCCGTACCAATATCCCCCGGCTGAACTGGGCCCTGTCGCGTATCAAGGTAGAACCGGTCACCGAGCGAGCAGCCAAAGCGGCAGCGGAACTCCTCAAAGGCGCCGGGCTGCACGGACACAAGTACGCCATCGACGCGACGGTGGCCGAGGTCGCACTCCGCCAGCCGAAACCCGTCGCTTTGCTGACGTCCGACAGCGACGACATGGCCAAGCTCTGCGGTAGCCAGGTCCGCGTCATCCCTCTCTGACCCGGTGCCGCAGAAGTCACGAACACGCCCCTCACCCGCACGTCCGGCACGAGTGAGGGGCGTATCACGGGGCGTCAGCCCATGCTCTTCGCGCCGTCCAGGGACTCCCGGATGATGTCCGCGTGGCCCGCGTGCTGGGCGGTCTCGGTCATGATGTGCATCAGTACCCGGCGGGCCGACCACTGTGCGTCGGCCTCGAACCACGGGGCCTTCGGCAGCGGCCACGCAGCGTCGAGGTCGGGGAGGGTGGCGACCAGGTCGTCGGTGCGGCGGGCCACGTCGGCGTAGGCGGCCAGTACGCCGTCGAGCGTCTCACCGGGCAGCATGCGGAACTCGTCGGTCCGCTTGGCCCAGTCGGCCTCGGTCATCGCCGTGAAGTCGCCCATCGCCGACGGGCCCTCCAGGATGAAGTCGGCCCAGCCCCGCTCGACCGACGTCACGTGCTTGATCAGGCCGCCCAGACACAGCTCGCTGGCGGTGGTCCGGAGGCCGGCCTGCTCGTCGGTGAGGTCGCGGGTGGTGAAGCGCAGGAAGTGCCGGTGCTTGGCCAGCGTTTCCAGCAGGTCGGCGCGCTCACCGGTGGCGGTCGTCGCGGTGGCTGTGTCGCGGGTGGTCTGCTCGTTGGAGGTCATGGTGTCCGCCTTCCGGGGTTCCTGCTCCGTCGGTGTAGGCACACGCTATGAGGCATCGAGGTCAGACCATGACCTACTTCGTGCGGGCCGCGCGCGAATCTCCCGCGACCGTCCCGCCCTCAACCGTTACGATCGCGGTCAAGGGCGGGACGTAGCGCAGTGGTCGACGCGAGCGGTCTCCAGAACCGCGAGGACGCCGGTTCGAATCCGGTCGTCCCGCCCCCTCCTGCGGAGGTCTTACGCCGGTTCCACCGGGAGCCACAGTTCGCAGGTCGCCGTCGAGAAGTCCTCCGCGCGGTCGAGGACGGTGACGATCGAGGGGCCCGGGCGCAGGCGCCACGGGTTGGACGGGAACCACTCCGACGCCGTGGCGGCCCAGGTGGTCTGGAGGGTCGCCGGGTACGGGCCCGAGCTGCGGAAGACCGCCCACTGGCCGGCCGGTACCTCGATGGCGTCGAGGTCGTCGGGGGCCGGGGCGTCCCGGGTGACGGCGACCCCGTGCAGGTAGGTCAGTTCGCTGCCCTCGGGGCTGTCGGGGGCCAGGTCGTCGCAGACCTGGAGCAGGCCCGCCGGGTCGGTGTCGCTGAGGGATTTCAGGCGGGCGTGCTCCTGCTGGGGCAGCGCGGCGATGTGCTGCTGGATGTGCGGGTTGACGCCCTCGTGGATCAGCGGGACGCGGGTCGCGTGGCCGATCAGGCGGAACGCGGGGCGGTCGGCGAAGCGGGTGTCCATGGAGGTGCTCCCTTCGACGGTCAGGCGGAACCTGAGCTGCGGCTGTGTCTGAAGGGGGCCTCCGTCACGGCGTACGTCACGCGGAGCGGCGCCGTGGACCGCCCGGAACGCACGTCCGAACGCCTCCGTGGAGCCGTAACCGTGCCGGACGGCGATGCTCAGCAGGTCGTCCTCACCGCGTACGACGTCGGCGGCGGCGACCGTCATGCGGCGCCGGCGCACGTACTCCGACAGCGGCATGCCCGCCAGCGACGAGAACATCCGGCGCAGGTGGTACTCGGTGGTGCCGAGCGTTCCGGCCAGTGCGGGGACGTCGAGTTCCTCGGTGAGGTGTTCCTCGACGAGGTCGACGAGCTTGTTGAGTGCCGAGATCACGAGGCCTCCTTTCGACATCCACGGTGGCAGGGGGCGGGGGTGCGCTTCCCGATCGTTGTGGTCCGGTTCGGTCGGGTGGAGGAGAGGGGCAGGGAGAGGGGGAGGGGGAGGGG
>NZ_JAGMUF010000064.1:0-7799 GCF_019049125.1 Streptomyces sp. AC602_WCS936
GGGGGACGCGGGCCTGTGGTGTCGGTGTGGGCGGTCGTGGTCCCGGAGGGGTGCGGGGTGGTCGTGGCGTTGGGTTGGGTGGTCCCGGAGGGGTGCGGGGTGGTCGTGGCGTTGGGCTGTGCGGTCCCGGAGGGCGCGGGTGCCCCGGCCGAGGGGGCCGTGCCGGCTGCTGCGGCCGGCCAGGTGGCTCCCGGGGTCCCGGTGGTGCCGGTGGGCGCGGAGGCGGCGGTGGCCGTTCCCGCGGTTCCTGCCGTTCCCGCGGTTCCTGCCGCTCCGGCAGTTCCCGCCGCTCCTGCCGCCACCCTCGCGGTCCTGGCCGCCCGCGCCGCCCTCGCCGCGCGAGCGGCGCTCACGGTGTCGGCGGCGCCGGTGGGTGCCGTGGTGCTCGCTGCCGGTGCCGTGGTGCTGGTGGCCGCGCCGTTGACGGGGGTCTCCGCGCTGGGGTGCGTGTCTGAGGTGCGGTGGGGGCCCGTGGTGTCGGCGGCCCCCGTGCCCGGTGCCGGGGTGGTCGTCTCCGGGGGCGTCCCCGTCCCCGCCCCGGGGGTCGTCCTCCCTCCCGTGACCTGAGCCGTGCCGGATCCTGTGCCCGGAGCGGTCCCCGCACCCGGCGCCGGCCCCGCACCCGGGACCGTGTGCGGGCCCGGGGACGGTGCCGAGCCGTCGGCGTGCGGCTGTCCGGGAGCGGACGATGCCGCCGCCGGCCCGTCCCCGTGGCCGGGGGCGGGGGCGGAACCGGCGTCCGGTCCGTCCCCGGCGGACGGCCGGCCCGCGAGGCCGGTGCGGGCCGGGGGCACGCCCGTGCCGCCGGGGCCGGGGCGGTCGAAGGCGTCCCAGCCGGGGTTCTGGTCGGACGGTGCGGAGGCGGGCCGGCCGGCGCGGGCGGGACCGGCCTGTTCCCAGCGGAGTACGGCGCCGCACGCGTCGCAGAAGGACTGGCCCGGTTCCGCGCGCGTTCCGCACTCGGCGCAGTTCTGCGTGGTCATCTCTCCGGGGTCCTTTCGGAGGCGGTCACTTCGACGGTGTAGGGCATGTGGGCGGGGCGGGCCGCCGCGACGAGGGCGTCCAGGCGGTGCCGGTCGGCCGGGGTCGGGTCGGGCAGCCGGACGGAGACGTGGAGGTGCGGGCGCGGGGTGCCGGGGAACGGGCCCAGGGGACGGGCGTTCCACTCGGCGCCGCCGCTCTCGCTGATGTCCGGCTCGGCGCCGAAGGCGAGCCGTACGGCCTCCGCGAGCCCCTGCCGGGTGCCGCGTACGCGGTGCAGGCGGGCGGCGGCGGCGACGGCCGCGCGCAGCCGGGGTTCGGGTTCGGTGCCGTCGGTCTCGGCGCCGACCCAGGTGCCGAGCCACTGGGCGAAGTCGGCCGGGGTGAGGGCCGGGTCGAAGTAGGTGTCCAGGCAGTCGAGGACGTTGAGGATGGGCGCGAGGACGTCGTCGAGGCCGCCGACGAACCGCTGGGCGAGGTCGTCGTCGGCGAAGACGGCGGGCAGCATCGTGCCCAGCGGCAGCGAGGAGCCGAGCCCGTCGACCGAGCCCCGGTAGGGCGTCGTCGTCACGTGCCGTCTCCGATCACGCGGACCCGGTGGTCGAAGGAGAAGACCAGCGAGGGCGGTTGGAGGTCGATGCGGTCGGTGGGGTCGCCGCGCTTGCCGGTGAGGGGGTCGGCGGGGTGCAGGACGACCTCGTCGACGAGTTCGACGCCGGGGACGCGTTGCAGGACCGCGAAGACCTCGCCGGTCTGCACGGGGCGGCCGAAGGGCCAGCCCTTGCCGTCGGCGCCGCCGGTGAGCGGGTCGAGGTGGCGGTAGAGGGCGTCGTGGGCCTGGCGGCGTACGCGGTCGGTGTCGGTGCCGCGGAAGGCGTGGACGGTGGCGACGACGGTGACGCCCTGGTAGTAGGGCGGGCCGACGGCGAGGCGGGTGCCGATGAGGCGGCGTTCGTCGAGGTGGCGGGTGATGCGGGCCAGCAGGGCGTCCCCGGGGACGAGTTGCTCGAAGCGGAGCCGGCCGCCCGGGTCGGGTACGGCCTGGGGGACGACCAGGACGCGGACCGCGTAGGCGCCGTGCTCGCCCTCCTCGCCCTCCAGGCAGGTGATGCGGGCGGTCTCCGGCGCGGCGCGGCGGGCCAGTTCCTCGTAGTCCCGCAGGGTGACGGCGCGTTCCTGGGCGCGGAGGGTGATCGGCGCCCTCAGCTTCGCCTCCTCGACCGTCTCGCCGTCGACGCCGCCGCGCGCGGCCTCGCGGTTGACGACCTCGGAGACGTACGGGATGGAGGTGCGCAGCACCTGTACGGCGCCGCGCGCCACGTTGCCCGCCCGTCCTCCGCCCGTGCGGTAGCGGCGGGCGCGGATGACGGCGCCCTTGGGGGCGACGGTGCCGTACTGGCGCAGGGTGCCGTCGGGTTCGCGTACGGCGGGACCGAAGGCGATCTCGCCGGTGGCGGCGTCGAGGGTGATGTGGTGGTCGTCGGGGCGGGAGGCCGCGAAGTGCGGGACGACCCGCCAGTTCTGCCAGCCGTCGTCGGCGGCGGTCTGGAGGAGGACGGGCGGGTCGTCGGCGACGACGGGGGCGTGGGCGAGCCGCAGCCGCTGGCCGGGCAGGCCGGTGGACTCGCCGAGCGCCTCGTCGTGGACGGTCTCGGCGTGCACGGCCCGGGTGGTGCCGCCGATGGTGTAGGCCTCGGCGGAACGGATGGTGGGGGACGTGGTGTAGAAGGGCTGGCCGGGCAGCGGG
This sequence comes from Streptomyces sp. AC602_WCS936, assembly GCF_019049125.1. Classification (NCBI taxonomy): domain Bacteria; kingdom Bacillati; phylum Actinomycetota; class Actinomycetes; order Kitasatosporales; family Streptomycetaceae; genus Streptomyces; species Streptomyces sp. AC602_WCS936. The sequence continues at coordinate 2,729 of NZ_JAGMUF010000064.1, forward strand.
TCGGTGACCCGGCAGCGTATCCAGCCCGCCTCGTGGCCGCCGTTGCGGGACAGGACGTGCCCGCCGGGTATGTGGAGCACGATGTCGCCGGGGCGGTTGAGGCCGCCGGTGCCGTCCTGGTCGACCTCGCAGGACTGCCAGCCGTCCTCCGTCCACGCCTCCCAGACCAGCGGCGGCTGGCGGGGGTCGACGCCGACGCCGTCGACGCGGCTGTCGAGTTCGAGGGCGAGGGCGCAGTCGGGGGTGGCGGCGGTCAGGCCGATGAGCATGCAGTCGCCGGGCTGCGGGGCCTCGGCGAAGCACATGAGGTCCTTGCCCTCGGCGAGGTCCGTGGTGCGGTCGGTGACGGGCTCGCCGCGGTGCTGCACCACGAGCCGGCCGAGCGCGCTCGGTACGACGACCAGGTCGCGTTCGGTGGCGAAGACGACGGCGTCGTCGCGTTCGGTGCGCAGGGTGGCGACCTCGGCGCCGGACGGGACCAGGACCGCGTCCTCCTGCGGCGCGGACAGCCAGAAGGTGACGTCCGTGCGGGCGGCCGACGGCGGGAAGAGGGTGATGCCGACCAGGTCGAGGAAGGCCAGGTGGTTCTTCTCGGGGACCCGGTTGAGGCGGTAGACGATCTGGTCGGCCATGTGCGCGACCGTCTCGACCAGGGTGACGCCGGGGTCGGAGACGTTGTGGTCGGTCCACTCCGGGGCGCGCTGCTGGATGTAGCGCTTGGCGTCGTCGACGAACTGCTGGAAGCGGCGGTCGTCGAGGTTGGGGGAGGGCAGGGACATCAGCGGTCGCTTTCGGGAGAGCCCGGGAGGCCGGTGGGACCACCGGGACCGGCGGTACCGGCCGGTCCGGCGGAGCCGCCGGGGAGGTCCGGCTCGTCGTGGGAGGGGATGACGTAGAACGGGAAGACGAGGCTGCGCGGGTTGTTGGTGCCGCGGATCGAGTAGCGGACGTCGATGTAGAGGACGCTCTGGTCGGTGCCCGTGCTGACGTCGACCTCGTGGACCTCGATGCGCGGTTCCCAGCGGTCCAGGCTGACGTACACCTCGTGCTGGATGCGGCCCGCGGTCTGCTCGTTGACCGGGGCGAAGACCAGGTCGTGGATGGCGCAGCCGAACTCGGGGCGCATCGGCCGCTCGCCGGGCGCGGTGGCGAGGACCAGCCGGATGGCCTCCTCGACCTCGCGCTCGCCGCTGACCAGGGCGATGCCGCCGGTGGGTCCGATGCGCATCGGGAACGCCCAGCCGGAGCCGACGAACTGTTCGGCCATCAGGGGGCCACCTGCCTTCTGCTTCCAGTACCTGTTCCTGTGCCTGTTCCTGTGCCTGCTCCTGTGCCTGTCATGCGGGGAGCGGGTACTTCACGGTGTTGACGAACACGGCGCCGAACAGGTCGACCTTGATGGCCTTGATGTTCACGTTGGCCACGGAGTTGACCGACACCATGCCGGTGGCGTTGATCGACGTCATGCCGCTCGACGAGAGGTTCATGGCGCCGCCCATCGCGTTGACGTTGACCGCGCCGCCCAGCGAGGTCAGGCTGACCAGGGCCTTGCCCTTGAGGGTGAGCGGACCGCCGCTGTCGATCATCACCGAGCGGCGCCCGCGCAGGGTGAGGCTGGTGCCCGCCTCCACCGATACCGAGCGGCTGCCGGTGATGCTGACCGAGCCCTTGCTGTCGACGGTGATCTCGGTCTGGGTGCGGTCGAGGTTGATGATCAGCTTGTCGTTGCCGCTGGCGATCCGCACGCCCTGCTTGCGCCCGCCGGTCCGCTGGCTGAGCAGGTCGACGCGGTTGCCCTGGCGGTCGGACAGGGTGTGCCGGGCGGCCTGCTTCTTCAGCCCGTCGTGCAACGGCACGTCGGAGACCTTGGTCGGCAGGTCCCGCCCGTTGTAGAGCCCGCCGATCACGAACGGGTGGTCCAGCGCACCCCGGTCGAAGCCGACCAGCACCTCGTCGCCGACGTCCATGGGGAAGACCCCGCCGCCGCCCTTGCCGCCCAGCTGCACGCTGCGCGCCCAGTCGCTGACGTAGGTGTCGTCCAGCCACGGGAACTGGAGCTTGACCCTGCCCTGCTTCAGCGGGTCCTGTACGTCGGTGACGATGGCGTTGGCGACGCTGGGCAGCCGCGCCGCGCTCGCGGCGTCCACGCCCCCGCCGCCCGAGGCCAGCCCGTACAGGGAACGCCACTGGCGTCCGCTGACGGTGATCCACGACTCGTAGTGCTTGCCGTCGCCGAAGACGTGGCGCACCGAGGTGACCGTGTACTTGCCCTCGAAGGGCTTGCCGACGTCCGAGAGCGCCACGGGGACGCCGGGGCGGAGATCGGGATTGCCGTAGACGGCGACCTCCAGCTCGGCGAAGGAGGAGGTGACGTCGGCGGCGAGGGCCTTCGCGGCGTGCCGGACCTCGTCCTGCTTGTCGTACGGGCTGGCGGTCTCGACGAGCTTGGCGGGCTTGAACTTTCCGGCCGCCTGGCCGGGCGTCGTGCCGATGCTGAAGCCCGGGTCGGTGGTGGCGGGCGCGACCTCGGTGATCTTCTTCTTGGTGGTGACGTTCCAGCCGCGCGATTCGACCTTGCCCACCTGGTCGGCGGCGGTGACGGCGGCCCGCAGCCGCAGGATGTCGTGGCCGGCCTGGAGGACGAAGGTGCTCTTGTCGCCGTCCGTCTTCGGCGAGGGCGCCCCCGCCGAAGGCTTCGGCGTCACGAAGCGGAACTTCCCCTTCGCGTCCAGGGACATGACCATGTTGTTCTCGTCGGCGAGCCGGGACAGGAAGTCCCAGTCGGTCACGTTGGACTGGCTGATGAACCCGTACATGCCCTTCGTCGGCTGGATGCGGCCGATGGACACGCCGTCCATCGCGGCGAGCTTGCGGGCGATGTCGGACGCCTTCTGGTTGCGGTACGCGGCCACCCGGCGCTGGCGCATCATGCGGTGCCCGTAGTCGTACCCGCGGATGACGGTGAAACTGCCCGTGCCGTCGTAGTCGGCCTCCAGACCGGTCACCTCGCCGGTCAGCAGCGGGTTGCCGATGCCCTGCCCGTCGGCGATCGGCGTGATGACGATCCTGGTGCCGAACTGCACGTTCAGCTTCCCGAGGACCAGGCGGTAGGGGTCGCGGAAGGTCAGGCGGAACGCCGCGGGCACGCCGACGCCCTGGTCGACCCAGCCCTCCACGAGCATGGGCGCGATGTCGGAGGGCAGTTTCGCGCCGCCGACCTTGACCTCGACGATGCTGGAGAACGCGGGACGCACCATCAGTGCGGCACCTCCTCGGTGGCGGGCAGCATCAGTTCGGTGCCGGTCGGCAGATGGGACGGGTCGTCGATGCCGTTGGCCTCGGCGATCGCCCGCCACGCGCCCGCACTGCCGTACTCGCTCCACGCCAGCGACTGCAACGAGTCCCCGGCGACGACCCGGTGCACGCGCTGGGCGGTGAGCGCGCCGGAGGTCGGGTTCTGCCCCTGGGTCGGGCCGGGTATCTCCACCAGCGACACCTGACAGGTGGCGCGGATGGGAACACCGGTGGTCCCGAAGAGGGTGTACTGCGCCTCGATCGACGACACGTACGCCGTGAACCGGGCCGTGGCGAAGGAGCCCCACTCGAAGACCACCCAGGGCGGTGAGGGCTGCTTGGCGGCGATGCTCTTGGCGGTCACCTCACAGCACAGCAGCAGCGAATCGACCTTCTTCATCACGGTGTTGCCGTTGGGCTTCATGGAGGAGTCCAGGAAGATCTCCAGGGTCATCTCCCGCGGGTCGGCACCCATGAACTCCGGTTTCGAACCGTCCCGCACGGCCATCGTCGGCGTCGCCTTCCACTGGGCGCGCTGGGTGAGGGACAGCTGCGCCGGGTTGAACTCGAAGGCGAACCTGCGCATCAGCGCGCCGGGCGTGGTGGTCGTGCCGGTGGGCGGTTCGTGGATGGCGAGGTTGGCGCGTACGAGGCTCTTGCCGGCGCCCTTGCCGCTCTTTGCCATGGTCTCTTCCCTTCTGCCTCTTCTGTCCCTCTGCTGCGGGGCGCCGTCAGTCCGTGAACCCGTGGTGGGCGATCTCCAGGACCTCCGTGGCCACGGCCGGGCTCGCCGGGTCGAGGCTGGGGCCCTGCCAGCTGACGGGCAGCACCTCGATGAGCCCCCAGCGGGCGACCAGCGACCCGTCCGCGCGCAGCGCCGAGATCTGCGCGGTGGGCCGCTTGATGCCGGTCTGCACGGAGGAGATCCACTTGGCGACCTTGGCCGTGTCCGGGGTGAGGGGGCGGGTCAGCCGGATGTTGGAGTAGGAGACGCGGGTGGGCAGCTGCCACACGAACCCGTTGTTGCCGCCCTCCTGGCGCTGCTCGATCTCCACGTGGGACGACAGTCCTTCGCACCCGTTGAAGTAGCCGAGGCTCTCGCCGTCGATGGTGAGGGTGAACCAGATCGTGGAGCCCGGGTCCTGGCGGGGCATCGGGGGTGGCCTTTCTGTCGGGTGGTACGTCGGTCGCGAGGGGTGGCTGCCGCCGGTCAGGCGCGGGGGTCGCGGAGTCTGCCGACGCGTTCGCGGTCCATGCGCAGTTCGGTGCGGACCAGGCGGGTGACGCGACCGATGATGCGGTGCACCAGCTCGTCGAGCTGGAAGTCGGTGAGCTCGCGCGGGTCGAACCCGCCCGCGGGTACCGCCGAGTACGCGGGCGGAGGGTCCGTCTCCGGGGCGGGCGCGTGGGGCGGGTGACCACCGGGCGGAGCCGTGGCCGTGCTGTACGAGGGGGGCGGCTCGTACGGCGGGGGCGGGGCCGGGGCGTTCGGCGGTGAGTGCTGGCCAGGCTGCGCGGGCGAGTGCCGGGACGAGGGCGCCCGGAAACGTCCCAGGGTGTCGGCGACGGTGGCCGACGCGGCGGCGGCGAGGGCGCCGATGGAACGGCCGCCGGCGCGCTGGACCGGGAGCGCGGGGGTGGTGGCCGCGGGTGGGGGCGCGGGGGCCGTCGTGGGGTGGAGCGTGGGGTGCGGTGCCGTTCGGGGCGGGGTGAGCGGCGCGACGGGCAGCGCGGTACGGGCGGCGGTGGCGTCGGGTGGGGCGGGGCGGCGCAGGGG